>JAJCXT010000029.1 GCA_029263295.1 Acidobacteriota bacterium
TTCGCTGACGGCCCCCGTGATCATCATGACGCTCGGGATCGCCGACGGCGTCCATATCCTGGTAACGATCCTGCACCAGATGCGCGGTGGCGCCGCCAAGAGCGACGCCATCCGCGAGAGCATGCGCGTCAACCTGATGCCAGTCGTGATTACCAGCGTAACCACGGTCATCGGCTTCCTGAGCCTCAACTTTTCCGATGCTCCCCCCTACTGGTACCTGGGCAACATCACGGCAGTCGGCATTGGCGCCGCCCTCCTGTACTCGGCGTTCTTCCTGCCGGCCTTCCTACAGGTCGTGCCGCTACGAGCACCTAGGGCCAGCAAGCGAAGCGGTGTCATCTCCCGCATCTTGGAGCCTGTCGCCGATCTCGTAACTCGCCGACACCGTCTGGTCCTGGCAACCGTGGGGACGATCCTGGTCGTTCTCATCGCGCTGGTGCCGACGATCGATCTGAACGACGAGTTCGTGAAGTACTTCGATCACCGCATCCAGTTCCGCCCCGATGCGGAATGGGCCATCGACAACCTGTCGGGCATCTACCTGATCGAGTTCTCCGTGCCCGGCGACGGGCCCGGCGGCATCAACGAACCCGAGTACCTCGACCGACTCGAGGCCTTCACTGTGTGGCTGCGCCAGCAGACAGAGGTCACTCATGTGTTCAGCTACGCGGACATCGCCAAGCGAATCAACAAGAACATGCACGGCGACGACCCGGCCGAATACCGAATCCCGGCGGAGCGAAACTTGGCGGCGCAGAACCTGTTGCTGTACGAACTGTCGCTGCCCTACGGCCTCGACCTGAACGATCGCATCGCCATCGACAAGTCGGCAACTCGGGTGACGGCGACTGTTGTGGAGATGCCGACCTCGCAGCTGCGCGGCTTCTTCAAGCGCGCCGATGCCTGGTTCGAGGCCGGAGCTCCGGCGGGTCTGCGGCCATCACCCACCGGGCCAGCAGCGATGTTCGCGTACATCTCGAAGCGCAACATCGACAGCATGCTGCTGGGCAACTCGGTCGCGCTCATGTTGATAGCCGTCGTGATAGTCGTGGCACTGCGCAGCTTCGGCCTCGGAATGATGAGCCTGATACCGAACGCCGTTCCGATTCTGGCCGCGTTCGGAGTCTGGGCAGTACTGGTAGGTCAGGTGGGCATGGCCGCGGCCACGGTCTCGGCGGCATCGCTCGGGATCGTGGTCGACGACACCGTCCACTTCCTCACCAAGTACCTGCGAGCCCGACGGGAGAACGGCTACGACCGGCCGGAGGCAATCCGCTACGCCTTCGACACGGTCGGCACGGCCATCGTCTCGACCACCGTGATCCTGGCCTTCGGGTTCTCGGTTCTGGCGGCATCGGCCTTCCGCATCAACGCCCAGATGGGCCTGCTGACCACGATCACCGTGCTGCTCGCACTGGCCACCGACCTACTCCTGCTGCCGGCCCTGTTGATGGTCGGGCACCGCTCCCCCTCGACCGTTCCCACCAAGGAGAACCTCGACATGAACGACTCCGGTTTCACCCTCAGCAAACTCGTACCTGTCATCGCCATGCTGGCGCTGCTGGCTCCACTGGCCGCCTCGGGGGCCAGCGCCGCCAACCTCACCCCGGCCGAGAAAGGCTGGGAGGTGGCCGCGCGCGCGGACCGTTCCGATCGTGGCTTCGGCGACAGCCTCGTCGATCTGCAGATGGTCCTGCGCAACGCTGCCGGCAAGCAGACCACCCGCGACCTACGGATCTTCACCCTGGAGGTACCCAATGAAGAGGAAGGCGACAAGAGCCTCGTCGTGTTCGAGTCGCCTGCCGACATCGAAGGCACTGCATTGCTGTCGCACGCGCGCATCCTCGACCCCGATGACCAGTGGCTCTACCTGCCGGCGCTCAAGCGAGTGAAGCGCATCTCTTCGGTGAACAAATCCGGCCCGTTCGTGGGCAGCGAGTTCGCCTTCGAGGACTTCACTGCGCTCGAACTGGGCAAGTACACCTACGAGTGGATTCGTGAGGAGCCCTGCGGCGACCTGACCTGCGACGTGGTGGCGCGCTTCCCACGCTACGAGCACTCCGGTTACACCAAGCAGCTTTCCTGGGTCGACCAGGCTGCCTTTCAGGTGCGCAAGGTGGAGTTCTACGACCGCCGCGACAGTCTTCTGAAGACTCTCGAGATGACCGAGTACCGCGAGTACGAGGGCTCCTGGTGGCGTGCGCACCGATTCGCGATGGTGAACCACCAGACCGGCAAGTCCACGGACCTTGTTTACTCCGACTACCAGTTCGACACGGGCCTCGGAGACTCGGACTTCGTGCGCGGCGCACTCCAGCGAGTGCGGTAAGTGCGCGCCGCGAAGTTCCTCATCGCCTTCCTGCTCGGGGCTGCCTTCGCGGCGGTCCCGGGGCAGGCGTTGGCCCAGGGGTTCGACGTGTCCGGGTTCCTGGCCGGCGAGCAGCGGCCCTTTCTGGAATCGGGCGCCCATGCGGGGCAGCTCTCGATGGGGCAGTTCTCTCTAGTGATGGCTCCCGAAATGCGCCTACGCACCGACAACCGCCGCCACACGTTCAAGTTCACTCCGTTCCTGCGCCTCGACGCACGCGACTCGAACCGCACCCATTTCGATGTCCGGGAAGCTTATTGGCGCTTCGTGCGCCGCGACCTGGAAATCCTGGTCGGCGTCAACACGGTGTTCTGGGGCGTCACCGAGTCGCGGCATCTGGTCGACGTCATCAACCAGGTGGACTTCCTGGAGGACATCGACGGCGAGGACAAGCTCGGTCAGCCGATGATCAACGTCGGGTGGCAACGGAGCTGGGGCCGAATCGACGCGTTCGTGCTGTTCGGCTTCCGGGAGATGCGTTTCCCGGGGCAGTCCGGACGGCTTCGCCTGCCGCTGCCGATCGCCGACGATGCCCTGTACCCTGACGGGCGCAGCGACGTGGACCTGGCGCTGCGCTACTCCCACTACCTCGGCAAGTTCGATATCGGCGTGCACGTGTTTCGCGGCACCGGGCGCGAAGCCGCCTTCGTGCCCTCGAGCGCGGAGCGCGGACATCTGTCGGCCCTCTACCGCACGATCACCCAGGCAGGGGTCGACATCCAGTACACCCGCGAGGCCTGGCTCTGGAAGCTCGAGGCGATCGTGCGCGAGGGCGAGGGGCGAACCTTCGCAGCTATGGTCGGCGGCTTCGAGTACACGCTGTACCAGGCACTCGGCGAAGGCGACATCGGGTTGCTGGCCGAGTACCTGTACGACGGGCGTGACGCCACCGCACCACCGACAAGTTTCGACAACGACCTCTTCGTCGGCACCCGCCTGGCCTTCAACGACGTGTTCGACACCCAGTTGCTCGCGGGCGGCGTCGTCGACCTCAACGACGGCTCGCTGGCAACTCGCATAGAGGGCGCGCGACGGCTCACGAACACGCTGAAGGTCGAGTTGGAGGGTCGTTTCTTCGTCAACGTCGCCGAGTCCAACGTCCTGTCGCTCTTCGCGCGCGACAGCTTCCTGAATCTACGGCTAGCGTATTCCTTCTGATCGGCAAAGAAGGCCCTCGGCGACTGAATCTCCGGCCCGGAACTCGCCCATAGCCCGCTCGCCTCGAACGGATCGGACACGAGACCACAGCAGGGCAACCGGGACCGCCGGAACGAAGTCCGCCGCGACCAGCTGGACGACGGGAGCCTTGACGGCCCGCCCATAAACCTACAAAGTAGATAAATTCTTATCTCTACAATCTAGAGATTCCTTTGTCGGAGTGCGGGAACGGGCATGAGCAAGACAGGCGTCCTGGGCGCGTTCGAGGAAATGGTGCTGCTGGCTGTGGTGCGCCAGGGCGACGAGGCGTTCGGGGTGTCGATCCGCCGTGAGTTGGAGGAACGCTCCGGGTCCGACGTGGCCATGGGAGCTGTCTATGCCACCCTCGATCGGCTGGAGAACAAGGGCCTGGTCAAGAGCCGGATCGGCGAGCCTCACGTCTCCCGCCGTGGTCGACCGCGTCGTTACTACGACATCCAACCTGCCGGTGCGAAGGAACTCGAACGCACCCTCAGTGTCCGTGACCGCATGTGGGAGGGCATCGAACTCCCGACCACCGTTCCGTCGGCCGACGCATGAGCAACGTCCGTCCCCCGCGAGTCGCTGCCTGGCTGGTGCAGCGCGTGCTCACCCCGAGTCACGCGGACCGTGTGCTCGGCGACTTGGACGAGGAGTACGTGGAGCAGCAGTGGCCCGCCCACGGGCCATTGCGCGCAAGAATCTGGTACTGGCGCCAGGCGCTCCTGTCGATCCGCGCCCTGCGCAACAAGCCTTTCCCCGTTCTCCCCCGAGATCATTCGCCGATACAGAACTCCCTACTCGATATTCGATTCGCGCTACGTCAGCTGGCGGCGCGACCCACGTACACACTGGCTACCGTTCTCACGTTCGCGCTTGGGATTGGCGCCACAACGGCGATCTTCGCTATGGTCAACGGTGTGCTGCTTCGGCCGCTGCCCTACGACGGCGCAGAGAGCATCGTTCGCTACTGGGCACATAGCGATGACGGCGACACTCTCGACTTCTCCTTTCGCGTGAACGAGTACCGCGAACTGCGCAAGCATGACGACGTCTTCGAGTACGTCGGTGCCGAGTTTCCAGCCACCTTCACGCTGCTGCCCGAGGAGGGCGAACCCCGACAACTCCAGGCGCGACGGGTGTCGTCCGACTTCTTCCGTGTCTTCGGTGTAGAGCCTGCACTGGGGCGCATGTTCACCGTCGAGGAGACCGATGCCGGTGACGCTATCGTCGCGCTCGTGAGTCATGCGCTGTGGAGCCGCGACCTGGGCGGCGACGCGAACGTTATCGGTCGCACGATCGACCTCAGTGGAAATCCTTTCGAGGTGGTCGGCGTCCTGCCCGCCGACTATCAACACGTCAGCGGTGCAGACGTCGACGTCTTCTTCCCCTACAGCCTGGGCACATCACGCTGGACGGCCCACTGGCTCGATCTCTACGGGCGCCTGCAACCCGGCACAACACCGGCTGTGGCGGAGGAGCGAGTCAACACCGTGATCGATGCGGTCGCCGAGGCCGACGCCCGCACCGGCGGCTGGCACGCCACCGGCGAGTCCTTGCACGAGATGACCGTCGGCGACGTGCGGCCGGCGCTCTGGGCCACACTCGCCACCGTGGTTCTGGTAATGCTGATCGGTTGCGTGAATGTCGCAATGCTCACTCTGGCGCGCATGCGCGCACGCGTTCCGGAGCTGGCTCTGCGCTCCGCGTTGGGCGCGCGGCGCGGACGCATCATGCGGCAACTACTCGTGGAGAGTGTGCTGCTGTCACTGATCGGGGGCGCGGTCGGACTGGCCGTCGCGTTCGCAACTCTGGAGTTGCTGTTGCGCCTGGCGCCGGCAGCGATCCCCCGCCTCGATACCGTCGCACTCGATCCGGTGGTGCTGGGCAGCGCGGCAGCGGCAACGCTCCTCATCGGCCTCGTACTCGGTTTGGCTACCGGGTACAGGCCCGTCACCGGTGATCCACAGATCGGCCTCGCGGGATCTGGCCGCGGTAGCACCCGGCGGGGCAGCACCCTCGGCTCGCTGGTGATCCTCGAGGTGGCCATGGCGATCACACTACTGGTCGGGGCTGGTCTGATGGTGCGCACGCTCGACCGCCTGCAACGGGAAGATCTCGGATTCCGACGCGATGGAGTGCTGACGTTCCGCGTCGTGGTGCCCTCGACCCGCTATCCAGAATCGACCGACACCGTGGCCTTCTACGCCGAGTTGCGCGAGCGACTGCTGCGCCTCCCCGACGTGACCCACGTGGGAGCGGGCACCGACTTGCCCGTCTCTGGCGAAGGTGCCGTGAGTACGCTGCGCTCGGAAGACCGCATCCGCGGAGGGAACACGGAAGGAGTGACTTCTCTGCAACGCCGCGCCTCGACCGGCTTCCTGGAAACGCTGGGCGTCCCTCTGCTGGCAGGAAGGACCTTCGACCACACCGACACGCGCGACGGCACCACGGTGCTGGTGATCAGCGCTTCGCTCGCACGAGCGCTGTTCGGCGAAGATGACCCGATCGGACAACGTGTGAGCTTCCGGCGCGAGCCGGAGGATGACGACTGGAAGACTGTGATCGGTGTGGTCGGCGATGTCCGCTACCAAAGCGTCGACCAGATCGAAGAGCCTCAGCTCTACCAATTCCATCCACAGTCGGCAGCGCGGGAGATGGCGCTCGTTGTTCGGACCCGCGGCAATCCGCGCTCCTTCATCGACGCCGCCCACGCCGTGGTCAAGAACCTCGACCCGCAGGTACCCGTCTATGAGGCCCGTACTCTGCAGGCGATCACGAATGCCGCGATGGCTGACCGGCGCTTTGTTACCGTGCTGATCTCGCTGTTCGCCGCGGTGGCGCTGCTCCTCTCGATGGCCGGAATCTACGGCGTGCTCGCCACTGTGGTGAGCCGGCAGAGGCAGGAGATCGGCGTGCGCATGGCGCTTGGAGCCTCGCCCTCGACCGTCACCGGCCAGGTCGTGCGGCGCGGTATGCGTTGGGTAGCGGCCGGAGTACTCCTCGGCCTGCTCGGCGCCGCTGGTGTGACGCGCCTGCTGTCGGCACTGCTCTACGGGGTCGCTCCAACCGACCCGCTGACGTTCGCGGTCGGCGCCGGCATCCTGGCGGCCGTCGGCCTCGCTGCCAGCTATCTCCCGGCGCGGCGCGCGGCTCGTGTCGACCCCGTGGCGGCGCTGCGCCAGGAGTAGATCTCGGCTGCCTCATCCGGCCCCAACTCGCGAGGGCGGTGGTAGAGTCGGCGGGCCTAACTCGCCCACCCCGGCCGCTATCGGGCCCGCGGCGAATCCGGAGCCAATGCATGAAATCGATCCCCGCGACTCTACGCCCTACGCTCATCGCGGCCCTGCTGGTCGTGATGTTACCCGCCGCTCCTGACGTCGGGCTCAGCGCCCCACAACAGGCCGCACCGCTGCCCGCTGGCGAATTGGCGCACGGCATGTTCCTCGGCAGGTTCTCGCAGGAGAAGAACAGCGTCGAGATCAGCGGTGGCGATTTCCCACCGCTGATCTTCTCGATGGAGATTGAAGGCTCGGAGATCAGGCTGACCAGCACCGAGGCCCCCGAGGGCTGCAGGGGTCCGGGCCGCTACGGTTTCGACGTGGAAGACGGAGTGCTGCATCTGAACCTGATCTCGGACGAGTGCGGTCTCCGCCGCACTGTCCTCGACAACAGTGCCTGGCGGCCGTCGGATCGACCGTACACGTACCCCGAACGCGCCATCAAGATCACCACCGCCGACGAGCAACCTGATCTCCCGGAGGCAACCAGCGCCGAGGGGAGTTGGCCGTCCTTCAGAGGGCCCGCCGCCGCCGGCGTGGCCGAAGGCATGAATCTGCCCGAGACCTGGAACGGCGAATCCGGCGAGAACATCCTGTGGCAGGTCGCGATCCCCGGGCTCGCACACTCCAGTCCTGTGGTGTGGGGCGACCGGGTCTTCGTAACTTCGGCAATCAGCTCCGACGAGACCGCCACGTTCAAGCCTGGCCTCTACGGCGACGGCGACGCGTCGGGCGATCGCAGCGCTCAACGCTGGGTGGTACAAGCGTTCAACAAGCACAGCGGCGAGCTCATCTGGGAGCGCGTGGCCTACGAGGGCACGCCGAACGAGAAGCGCCACATCAAGTCGACCTACGCTAGCCCCACGCCGGCAACGGACGGGCGGGTTGTAGTGGCCTACTTCGGTTCGCAGGGATTGCACGCGTACGACGTGGACGGCAACTTCCTGTGGAGGATCGACCTCGGACATGTGAACGTCGGCGCCTACAACGCGCCGAACATCGAATGGGGCACCGCGAGCTCGCCGCATCTGTGGAACGGCCGTGTCTTCCTTCAGGTCGACACCCAGGAGGACGACTTCCTGCTCTCGGTCGACGCAACGACCGGCGAGATCCTGTGGAAGACCGACCGTGACGAACTCCCCACCTGGGGTACACCAACAGTGGTAGGCACCAACGGTGAGCCCGAGCTGGTCACCAACGGAGCCAACTTCATCCGCGGCAACAACCCGATCACCGGCGAGGAACTATGGCGCCTGGGCCGCAGTTCCAAGATCACCGCGCCAACTCCGATCTTCACCCCGGAGCACATCGTCGTCGCCAGCGGGCGCGGCCCCGAGCGGCCCATCTTCGTGCTGCGTCACGGCGCCCGCGGCGACCTCACGCTACCTGATGGCGAGACCAGCAGCGAGAACATCGTCTGGAGCATCGAGCGACGCGGCCCCTACATGCCCACGCCTCTCATCTACGAGGGCATCCTCTACGTGCTCGCCAACAACGGCGTGTTCGACGCCTACGATCTGCAGACTGGCGAGGAACTCTACCGCCAACGCATTCCTCACCTCGGCAGCGGCCTCTCGGCCTCACCGGTGGCGGCCGACGGCAAGATTTATCTGTCGTCGGAAGACGGCGACATCATCGTGGTGAAAGCCGGCCCGGAGTTCGACCACCTCGGCACCAACTCGATGGGCGAACTACTGATGGCAACACCGGCGCTATCGGAGGGCGTGATGTACGTCCGCTCGGTCGACAGCCTCTTCGCAATCGGATCCTCACACTAGAACGTCTGGCCACCCGCCAGCTTTAGCCCCTACGAGGAGCACAACGTGACTGCTCTCCCCACAGGTCGACCGAACATCCGCCCGGTAGCGATCGCCGTTATGTTCGCTGCGGCACTAATGTCCGTTACCGGACCGGTGTCCGCGACGGCGCAGGGCAGCACTGACGAGCAACTCGAGCGGGCTCTGGCTCACCTGGTCGACGCGTTTCCCGGCCGTGCGGGCGTAGCCGTGCAGCATGTGGACTCCGGCGTGGGTGCGGGGATCGACGCGGGCACGCCCTACCCCATGGCCAGCACCTACAAGGTGCCGATCCTGGTGGAGATGATGGCGCGCATCGAGGCCGGCGACCTGACGCTCGACACGGAGATCGAGCTACACCCGTCAGACCAACACATCGGCAGCGGCTTGCTGCAGGACCTCTGGGCTCCTGGACTGACGCTGTCACTGCGCAACCTGGCCACGATGATGATCATCCTGTCGGACAACTCGGCAACCGACATGATCATCGACCGGCTCGGGCCCGAGGCGATCACCGCGCGTATGCGATCGCTCGGGTACGACAGCATCCGCGTGGACCGCACCACGCTGGAGTTGATCGTCGACTACCTCGGCGTGCCGTACGAAGGCCTCGAAGAAGCCGACCGGAAAGAGATCGACGCGGTGCTGGCGCAGTTCGACTTCGACAGTTCCGCCGCCCAGTCCGCCGCCGAGGAGTTCTATGTCGACGGCCTCGACAACGCTTCGGCCGGTGAGATGAACGACCTGCTCGTGCGCATCGCACACGGTGACATCGTGAGCGCCGAGGGCAGTGAGACAATCATCGAAATCCTGAAGAAGACGCAGACCGGCGCCAACCGCCTGCGAGGTTTGCTGCCCGCAGGCGTCACGATCGCGCACAAGACCGGCACGATCGGTCGCGTGGTCGACGACGTCGGGATTATCTGGCTGCCGGACGACCTGGGCCGCTTCGCGATCAGTGTGTACACGCTCTCGGACGACGGCGTCGACACGGCCACGAGCGAGCGCCTGATCGCCGATCTGGCCAGGACGAGCTACGACTTCTTCCTGTTCCAGACCACATCTCACTGAGCGAGCCTGAACGTGTTTGACGACTTTCGCTACGCCGCCCGATCCCTTTCCGCGTCACGCGGATTCCTCGCAGTCGTAGTCGTCACGCTGGCCGTTGGCATCGGGCTGAACTCCGCCATCTTCAGTGCCCTGTACGGGATCGTGCTGCGACCGCTGCCGTACGTCGCGCCGGAGCGCGTGATGACCCTGTGGGAGGCGAACCCGGAACAGGGCCTCGATCAGGAACAGGTCTCGGGCGGCAACTTCCAGGATTGGCGCGATCAGGCGGACTCGTTCGAGTCGCTGGCCGCGTTCCGACGCGGATCGCGCGTGCTGACCGACGACGAGGTGCCCGTGCAGGTGGGTAGCGCGGTGGTCTCGCCTACCGCGTTCACGATGCTCGGCGTCGATGCCCTGCACGGTCGTGTATTCGCGGCGGAAGAAGAGGCTGAGGAATTCGAGCACCTGGCGGTCCTGAGCCACGGCCTGTGGCAGCGGCACTATGGCAGCGACCCCGCGATCATCGACACCGTGATTCAGCTCAGCGAGGAGTCCTACACGGTGGTGGGGGTAATGCCCCCGGGTTTCCACTTCCCTCCCGGGGAGAAGGACATCGAGGTGTGGACGCCGCTCGTGGTGTCGCCGGTGATGCTGCGGGTTCGCGCCATGCGCTTCTACGACGTGGTCGGGCGGCTCGATCCCGGGGTTAGCGAGCAGCAGGCCCACGCCGAACTGAAGGCGATCACCGATCAGATCTCGGCGACCAATCCTGAGTCCAACGAAGGTTGGACCGTCGACCTCATTCCCGCCCGCGAACAGCTTGTTGGCGGCATCGCCTCGACGCTGTGGCTGCTGTGGGCGGCGGCCGGGATCGTGCTGCTGATTGCCTGCGTCAATGTCGCAAGTCTGCTGCTGGCCCGCTCCGGCGAGCACCAGGCGGAGTACGCGGTTCGCGCGGCGCTCGGCGCGGGGAAGATCGCACTGCTGAAGCGTTCCCTGGCCGAGAGCCTGTTGCTTGCCGGCACTGGCGGCATCTGTGGGCTACTGGTCGGGTACGCCGGCGCTGGCTTGCTGCGGGCGCTGATGCCCGGCGGGATCCCGCGCGTCGATGAGATCGCTGTCGACACGACGGTCATCATGGCAGCCGTGGGGCTATCGCTCGCGGCGGCGCTGGTCTTCGGCCTGGTGCCCGCCATACGCGCCATGACGCCGCGTCTGGGACTCGTGCTGCAGGAGAAAGGACGCGGCCACAGCGGCGGCCGTGCCTCGGCGCGAGCGCTCGATGTCTTGGTCGCCCTCGAAGTGGCGCTCGCGATCGTTCTCCTGGTCGGCGCCGGCCTGCTGATCCGCTCGTTCGGTCAACTGAGCAGTGTTGACCCTGGCTTCCGCACCGAGAGCACGGTGACCGTGGCGATCACACTGCCAGAACCGAAGTACACCGACTCCGGTTTGCGCCGGCAGTTCTTCAACGAACTGGTCGACGTCGCCAGCACGCTCCCGGGCGTGAGGGGGGCCGGCGCCACCTCGGCGCTGCCAATGAGTTCCGTTGGCCTCGACTTCGACCTGCCGTTCCAGATTCTCGGCCAGCCGCCAATCGCCCAGTCCGACCGCCCCCGCGCCGAGTACCGCTCGGTGATCGCGGGCTACTTCGAGACCATGGGAATCCCGCTGCTGCGCGGCCGGCTCCTGGACCGTTTTGACCGCGAGCAGAACCGTCCCGTGATGGTGATCAATGAGTCCATGGAACGCCTGTACTTCCAGGGTGCCGACGCGCTCGGGCAGGCGCTCGAGGTGCCCATGGCCGGCAATATCGAGATCGTCGGCGTGGTGGGCGATGTGCGCCACAACGGCCTCGGCGACTCCGTCAGACCTGAGATGTTCGTCTCCTACGAGCAGTTCTCACTGCGCGACATGGAGATCGTCGTCCACACGGACGGCGATGCGGCGCAGGTCATCGATGCGCTGCGGAGCGCGGCCGCGGAGCTGGACCCGGTGCAGCCGATTGGACGGGTCGCCAGCCTCGATCAACTCGTCGATGAGTCCCTGGCCCAGGCGCGTTTCAACATGGCTCTGCTCACCGCGCTGGGGTTCTGCGCGCTGGTACTGGCCGCCATCGGCATCTACGGCATCGTTTCCTACGGCGTTGTCCAGCGAACAGCCGAGATCGGCATCCGTAAGACCTTCGGCGCCGATGACGATGCCGTCCGCTACCTACTGCTATCGAAGGCAATGCGTCTGACGCTCTCCGGCGTGGTGGTCGGCATGGTGGGCGCAGTGATCGGTGCGCGCTGGATCCGCAGCCTGCTATTCGGCATCGAACCTCTCGATCCGCTGACGCTGGCAGGCGTAACCGTTACGCTCCTGCTCGTCGCGTTCGTTTCCGCGGCGATCCCCGCGGCCCGCGCCGCACATATCGATCCGGCCATCGCGCTGCGGAGGCGCTAGCCAATGCGAAGGACCTCCATCGTCCCGACCCTGGCGCTGCTGGCGATCAGCAGCGCGGCCGTGCCGGGTTCGCTGGCCGCCCAGGACCAAGAAGCCGCGCCTGGCTGGATTGTCGGCGCCGCGCCACATCTGGACCTGTGGTTTCACGGATTGGCCGTCGTCGGGTTCGCCGGGTCCGGCCCGATGCCGCTGTACGACTCGGAGTACGGCGCCGTTGTGGAGCGACTCAAGCAGGAACAAGGAGTCTTCCCCACCGTGCTCGATGAGCGCGCCCGTTCGCTGGCGTCCGACTTCGCATCCCATCCCGGCTTCGAACTGGCGCACTTTCTGCCCCTGTACTTCGTCTCTGCCGACAGGCCCCGGATGTTCGACGCCCTGCAGAAGGTCGCGCGCGACGGCAACGCCAACGCGGTAACCGACTTCCGCGCGAAGTTCGGTGCCGGCGTGGTCGCCCAGGTTCTCACGGAGGCTGACCAGCGCCAGGCTCTGGCAAACTACGCGCTGGTCCTGGAGCAGGAGTGGGGCGCCTTCTACGAGGACTTCTGGAACGAACTCGCATCGAGCCGGCAAGACCTGTACCAGGAACTGCAACTCCGCTGGGACCACGAGCTCGCTCCCCGCCTCCAGGCCTATCTGCACGCCGCGCGCCTCGACCGCGGCGCGATCGTGGTGTCGCCGGTCATCGGCGCCGAAGGCCGGATCTTCGAAGGCGATCCCCGTCAGCGCGACGACAACCTGATCGTGGTCGGCTTTCCCCTCGGATCTGACGACCTCGACGCCGTCCTCGCCAACATCGTGCGCGAGCTCAGCTTCCCACTCCTGCGCCGCGTCCCGAACAGCACCACCACGGCCGGCCGGGACCCCGCTGAGGCCGCCGCCGAAAGCAGCCTCGCCGCCGTTCGCGCCGGCGCCCTTCTGCTACAACGCTACGCCCCGGATCAGGTAGAGGCCTACCAACGAAGCTTCGTCCGCGCCCGTGAACTCGAGCCGGAATCGGGTGCCGCGCTGGTCTCCCAATTCGAGAGGACCTTCGCGATTCCCGGTGACCTCTCGAGGGCCCTCACGGCCGAGGTCAACCGCTAGCCTGCCCAGGCGATCCGCGGCTCATCGACCCGCCAGCTGGTTTCGAGAACTCGGCCACCCTCCACCCGGTCGATTTCGGCGAGAAGGCGCATATACATATAGAGATAATGCCATACGATATTCGTATCTAGTTATCTGATTAACTACTCCCGGGCGGCTCCCGGCCACCCGGAAGGGAGGCGTAGCCACCATGCTGTCCCTGCCCCCTCGCGCCTGGCGGATCCCGGCGGCAAGCCTGCTGGGGATGCTGGTCCTAGTTCTCACAACTCCCGCGATCGGAGCCGGTCTGCCCGCTCCGCAGGCGGACGGATCGTTCGGCGTTTTCGTGCGCCTGGGTGAGGCGTCTTCTGGCAGTTTTGAACAAGTTACAGCCGGCCTGCAGTCGGCGATCGAGCAGTCTGACTGGCAGTTGCTGGCCGCCTACGACGCCGGCACTGATGAAGACTGCAGCTACCGCGCTCGCGTCTACGTGGTGCATTCGCCCGGTTACGACGACTCCGTGATGGCCAACGGCCACCTCGCCGCCTTCGCACTACCGGTCCGCGTGGCGGTCTACGAGGACGAGGGCGGAGTTCATGTCAGCGCCGTCAACGCGCCGTCGTTGACAAGGACCATCGTCTCCGAAGACGGTTTCGCCGAGCAGTCGGCGGCGGTCGTCGACTCTCTCGCCCAGATCGTCGGAAACGTCACCGGCGTCACCGCGTCGGCTGTGCAATACGGGCAGATGCGCGACGTCGGTCTGATCTCCAAGACCATGGGCATCATGGCTGGCGGTCCTTTTCCCAGCAAGGTCGAGACCATCGTCACGGTCGACTCGGACGATGTGGCCGCGGTGGCAGATCAGCTCGTCACAGGGTTTGAAGACCTGGCCGATGACTGGAAGTGGAAGATCCGGCCTGTCTACAAACTCGACCTTTCGGCCCATGGGGTCGCGATCGTCGGCGTGACGAGCGATTCGGTTGAATCGCGGTCGTTCGGCATCGTCGGTGAAGGTCTCGAAGCCGACCGCTCGCGATACGCCTGTCCCGGCATCGCACACTCGGCGTCCTACCCGATCGAGTTGGTGCTGGTACGCGACGGCGACGAGGTGAACGTACTCATCGTCGACACGATGTTCCGCATGAAGATGTACTTCGAGGACGCCGGCAAGGTGGCGTTCGCGATGAACATGCGCATGCCTGGTTCCATCGAGAACGAGATCCGCGACAAGGTCGAGGAGACAGTCCAGTAGATCAATCGATTCCCATCAGCCAACTAGTTTCTCTAATCAACAGGAGCCGTAACGATGCGTTACCGCGTTCTACTGAGTGCCCTGTTCGTCGCCGTGTTAATAGTGGCGACCCCGAGTCAGGCACTCGCAACTGATGGACACTTCCTCCACGGCGTCGGTGCCGTCAACTCCTCCATGGGTGGAGTCGGCATGGCCAGGGCAACGGACCTGCTCGGCGCCTTCGTCGTCAATCCCGCAGGCCTGATGGCCTTCGAGGGCACCCGCATTGATCTCGGCTTCGAGATGTTCAAGCCCGACAGGACACTGTCAAGTTCCGTCACCGTGCCGTTTGGCCCGGGGCAGACGGCGACGTTTGCCGGCGAGACCAGAAGCACGAGTGACTGGACGCCGATTCCGGCGCTCGCCTGGAGCACGCGGGTCAGCGACAACGTCGTCGTCGGCTTCGCCGGGCTTGGCATTGGTGGTTTCGGGGTGGACTACGCCGCCAGCGGCGTACAGCCCCCCGGGATTCCGGACAATCCGGTTCTGGCGCCGCGGCCGAGCGGATTCGGCCAGGTCTACAGCAACTTCCAGCTGATGAAGATGGCACCCGCGGTTGCGTTCTCGCTCGCCGAGGACAAATTGTGGATTGGAATTGCCGCCAACATCGACTGGGCTGCGCTGAGCGTTGACCCGTTCCCCGCTGCGGCTCCGGCAGTCTCCTTCGGACCCCGTGGCCCCGAGGCCTTCTTCTCGCGCGCTACGGCAGCCGCGACGGCGTTCGGCTTTGGCTATCAGATCGGTGCGATCTACAACATCAACGACATGATCAGTGTCGGCGCCGCGTACACCAGCACGCAGAACTTCGGCGACTTCGAGTGGAACTCGATGTGGGAAAACCCCAACATCACGTCCGGCGCGCAGGCCTTTGGCACGCCGCGGACCATCGCGTTCAACCTCGACGTTCCCGCGGTACTCGGCGGTGGCGTTGCGATTCAGGCACTGCCCAATCTGTCGCTGGCCGTCGACTTCAAGCGTATCTACTACGCGAGCACCGACGGATTCAAACTCGACAACCCGCAGCAGCCCTTTAACCCTGATGGCTCGGTGGCCGGCTTCGGTTGGACAGACATCAACGTCTGGGCCCTGGGTGGCCAATACAAGGTCTCCGACAGTCTCGCCCTACGGGCCGGATACAACCACAGCGACAACCCGGTGCCGGATGCACTGTCGATGATCAACGTGGCGGCCCCGGCAATCGTTCAGAACCACATCACGCTGGGCCTCGGTTGGGCGTTCAACCGCAAGGCGGCGGTGAACCTCGGTTACTACCACGTCAGCAGCAACTCGGTCAGTGGACCGATCTACGGCCCCTTCGGTCCGATCCCGGGCTCTGATGTGACCACCGCGATGAAGGAAGATTCTGTTCTGATCAGCTTCTCCTTCGGAACTCGGGGTAGCATCTTCTAGGTGGAGCCAGCACAAGCACCTGACAAGATTCAGCTACCGATAGCCAACGTCCTTGCCGTCGCCTCCGCGAAAGGGGGCGTCGGCAAGACGACGTGTGCGGTCAATCTGACGATTGCCCTGGCAGGCCTGGGGCATCGCGTTGGGCTCCTCGACGCCGACATCTACGGCCCGAATGTGCCGATGATGCTAGGAGTCGACGGGGCGCCCGACACCGACGGAACGAGGTTGATTCCGCGCGAGGCCCATGGCGTCAAGATGATGTCGCTGGGTCTCGTTCTGCGTCCCGACCAACCGGTGGTCTGGCGCGGGCCACTGCTCCACACTGCGTTGCGCGAGATGCTCACCGATGTGGCCTGGGGTGCGCTCGACTACCTGCTAATCGACATGCCTCCGGGCACCGGGGACGTGCAACTGTCGCTGGCACAGTCCGTCGACATCACTGGAGCGGTGATCGTCACCACGCCGCAGGAGGTGGCGGTGGCCGACGTTCGACGCGGCCTGACGGCCTTCGGCCGGCTCGGGGTACCCCTGCTCGGGGTGATCGAGAACATGAGCGGCTTCGCGTGCCCGCACTGCGGCGGCGAGACAGACATCATGGACCGCGGCGGCGGCCGCCGGGTGGCCCACGAGCTCAAGCTGGCGTTCCTCGGGGAAGTGCCGCTCGACAAGGCGGTGCGCTCAGGCGGAGATCAGGGTGAACCGATCACCAGCGCCAATCCTGAATCCCCGATTGCGCAGGCGTTCGTCGCCATCGCAGGCGCGCTCCAGTCGACGGTGAACGCGATCAACCCACCGCCACCGGAACGCGCGGCGCAGTGAGAGTCCGACGGTGGATCTCGGGTAGCAGTTCCACGCCCTCGTCGAAGTCCACGATGCGGTTGATCACGTAGAACAGATACATCGTCGTCAGCCAGGCCGTGAACTCCCGCTTCGAGCCGAGGTGCTGGCGCAGATTGAGCATGATCCAGGAGAAGTGCCCCCAGACGTCGAAACAGGACTCGCAGGCCCGGTCGACGCTGGTGCAGCAACGGCGCGTGGTGAGCAGGTCGGCGTTGTAGGCCACGAAGTGCCGGTTGAACGGCTTGCCGTTGGCCAGGCGCTCCCGATTGACGGGGTGATCGACGCTCAGCGATGTGCACACCTCGTGCCCCCAGCGATCGCCGTACAGGGTGCCCGTGGAGACGACCTTGCTGACGTAATCCGACAGCAGGATGTGATCGGGATATTCCGCGATCATTCGCTGCACCTCGCGGTGAACCTCATCGAAGCCGCGCCGATGGTCCAGCTCGCCCCCCACGCCGGTGAGATCGCCGTAGAAGTTGAATAGCACGCGGTTGCCGTTCTCCACGCACTGCCTGACGACACCGGGAACCTCGTGCGCATTGCCAGGAGTGAGGGTGTAGTACCAGAACGCGCGCGGATCATCGCGGTAGTTCTTCAGGGCGTGCGCGAAGACCTCGTCGCCGCCACGCAATCGCCGATCGGTCTCATGGTCGCCCCAGACCGCCACTCCAATCGGCATCTGCTCGAGACCGTCGTAGGGAATTCGAAGCGTCCCGTTAGTGGCAACGCTCATCCAGAAGTTCTCGTAGATCTTGCGCAACCGGCCCAGCTCCAGCGCGGGCTCTCCCCCGACGACGGTGACGAAGTTCGTTCCGCGTGACTTCTCGCGCTCGATGAACGCGTCGAAGTTCCGCTCGTCCACCGGCGCCGCGGTTTGATCCATCCCCTCGGCGAAGAAGTAGCAGCCCTGGCAACGCAGATTGCAGGCATGGGTCAGATCCACCGAGATCGAACGAATCGGCCCGACCGCGCGCACCTGCTCATACATCTGCGACAGGAACGGATCCGCCAGATACTCACGCAGCGGGCTCGCCATGGCTACCCCACCACCAGTTGAGCGTCGCCCTCATCGGCGTGAACGAACACTCCCGCGGCGATCTTCAGTCGTGCCATCGGCTGGGCTGGCTGCTCGTCGGCGTGCATGGCGAGGTACTCGGGCGAACGCATCTTACGACTGAAAGCACGCGTGAGGTCCCACTCCGCTTCGGTCGGCTCGCCCGCCTCCAGCGGACGGTTCAGACAGCGACCGAACTCCTGCGTCAACGTGGCTTCCAGTCCGTCGGTGTCGAACTCCGGCAGGCGTTCCTCGAGCGTGATCAAGCGCTCTCGCAGCGTCTCGCCAGCGAGCCGCCGGAACGGCTCTCCGGGAGCGTTCCAGACCGCGGTCATCGTTTCGAAGTCGAAGCTCATCAGAATGTTCCCGACCACCACGCAGGCCTCGCCGAGCCTAGCGCCGCCAACGCCGGCAACGCGGCGGCCGTCGACTTCGATTTCATTGTCGGCCCGCAACGTGGCATCCAGGCCGAACCGGCGCAACGTCGCCACCGGCGCCGCCAGCAGACGTTCGTAGATGGCCCCGCTAGCCGACGCGAGCCGGGAATGATGGAAAATGCACTGGTAGAAGAGCTGGCCGGAGTCGAGATAGGTCAGACCGCCGCCTACGCGCCGGCGGAACACCGGCAGATCACGTCGCCGGCACTCGTCCGTGTCGATGAACTCCTCGAGCCGCTGGTGATAACCGAGCGACAGGTACGGCGTACGCGGCCGGCACACGATCACCGTGTCCGGCGTGCCGGCCGTCATCCCTTCGGCGATCCCGTGGTAGAGCGCCTGGCTCAGGGGTGAGTCCACGATGCCAAGCCGCAGCAGCCGCACTGGGGGCTGCTCAGCGGGACTCGGGGTGGATACAGGTTCGTTCATCGAGTCAGCGGATCTCCCGCAGCTGGATCTGGTGGCGGATCTGCTCGATGTCGCGCTCCTCGGGCGCGAACGGGTAGTCACGATACTCCTCGCCCGGACGGTAGGAGCCGTAGGGACGGTTGCAGGCCACCTCGCCAGCGCGATCCGGGCAGCCGTCGGTCATGAACGGCGTGCCGGATCGCAGCACTTGCTCCAGCGTCTCGTTGTCGGCGCCGAGTCCGGTCAGGCTGCCGTCGGCATCAAGTTCGACCTGTTCGCGATCCAGGTCCTGGTGCTCGATCAGGTGCTTCACCAGCTGGATGCGCCGGAGCCGCTTGATCGGCGCGCGCGGCTCGTCCTGCATCGCCGTTCCCGGCTCTGGGTTGAAGGAGAACAGGTAGCCGGCGATCTGCTCCGAATGCAACTGGTAGAACAGATCGATCAACTCGGCGTCGGTCTCACCCAGGCCGACGATCACGTGGCAGTTGACGTTGAGCGGTCCGTAGATTTCACGTGCGGCCCGGACGATGTCCCAGTGCTGGATCCAGCTATGCGGTCCGCGCGCTCCGGCTCCACGAGTACGGTAGAAGAGTTCCTCGGTGGCGGCGTCTAGCCCGACCCCGATAATGTCGACGCCCACATCCTTGAGCCGGTGCAACCGCTCGACGTCGAGCGTGGTCGTGCTCACCAGCGCCGACAGCGGGACCTCGGGCGCGGCGCGGTGCACCACCTCCGTCATCTCCACCAGGTCATCGTAGGCGCGCGGGTCCTGAACCTGCGACAGGCACACGCGCCCCACAGTGCCGGACGCTTCCTTGGCAGCGATCGCGTCGGCCACTTCCTCGGTCCGGTACACCGGCCAGGCAACGCGGATGAACGTGTTGTCCTCGGGCGTTCCCGGCCTTTCGCGCGCCAGACCGCAATAGGTGCAGTTGGCGAAACAACCCTCGGGATAGGTCTGCAGCAGATTGATGCAGCCACAACTGCAGCCGCGGTCGAAGCCGCCGGGCTTGAGCCCGAGTTCGATAGCCGCCGCCATACTCAGGCGAACGTACTCGGGACTGATCTGGAACTGCTCGGCTTGCAGCTCGTAGGGAACGGTTACTCTCGCCACGGGATCGTCCTTGTCGTCGGCCGGAACCTTCTTGCCGGTCGGGGGTTGGCGACCGGTCGGTACCTAGTTGTCGTTGAGCGGCTGGCGGTCACCACTGGACCCCGCAGCAGGCATTGATGAATTCCGGTTCGAGACCGAGCTGCCGAGCATGCTCGACGATACCCTCGGCCGGGTACGCGACGCCGTTGAAACCAGCCTCGAGTGCCATCTGGTCGATCGCGATCTTGTCCGAGCCCAACGGGCGGGCGCAGCCGAGCATCACTGGCGTCGTGGGCAACGCCTTCCGCGCCTGCTCGAAGAACGGTCCGATCTCCGCCAACGGCGGCGGGTCACACATACTCATAGGGGTGCCGGTGAGCGGCATGAGTACGACCAACACGAGCACCTTGGGTGGGTGGCGAGCGATCATCTCGAGCGCTGGCTGCTCGCCGAGCATCCGGCCGAAGTGCAATCCGAGAATGATGTGCGGGATGGTCGGAACCTCATTGCGCTCGAGCCGTTCGAGCACGTCCTCGTAGTCCTGGGGCGTGGCATCCATGTGGTACACGTCGTTGATCGTGTCCTGGTGACCGATGATGTCGACCATGGCGCCGTCGACTCCCACCTCGGCAAGCCCCGCGCATACCTCCTCGTCAGGCAGGCCGGGATGCACGCGGATGGTCAGGTCGAGTTCGCGACGGACCCGCACCATGTCGGCGATGTGTGGGCCGAGCGGGACGCAACCCTTCAGATCGCTTCCACCCGACACCAGCACGCCGCGCGCGCCGCGCTCAGCCAGGCCGGCGCACAGTTCGTACAGGGAACCGTTCGTACTCGGCAGGTCAGCCATGCCGACGAGCATGTTGGTGGCGCAGTGATCGCACGAAAGCGCACAGGCTGTGCCCGTGACGCTGATCGAGACGAACTCCGCCGCGTCGTGGCCGCTGTACTCGGAGGTCCGGTAGCGCTTAAGGCCAGGCGCATGGAACAAGACCTGGTCGGGGAAGTTGCCTCGACGCAGATCCATGCAAACTGGATCGATCATCGGACGGCTCGATGTCTTGGCAGGAGCTGGACTGGAGGCAGTATCAGGCATGTTGGGTTCCCGGAGTCACGAAGCAACCGTAAGGATCGGATGAAGGGTCGGGCACGGTGTCCGGCTCGGCCGGAGGTTGCGCCTGCCTCGTCGCCTGGAGAATCGCTGCAACTAGCGTTTCGAGCGGCAGCGCTTCGAGGCACTGTCCCCAGCGCGCGTAGACGGGCGCCAGGGTCGCGCGAATCGCAGCTGGATCGCCAGAGTGCCAGCGCAGCGATCCCTCGAGGTCGGCCACCGACGCCTCGGGAGCGAAGAAGTCGCCGCTGAGATACACAGCCTTGATCAGCTTGCCGGCGAGCGTGGCGCGCACCTCCAGCAGGCCTCCCGGCGTCCTGACCCGGGAAGCGCCCAGCAGATCGGGCACCTCGGTGCGCTGGAAGACCCATTCCCCGGTGCCGTACCTGGAACGCTCCAGGGCTGCGATCGCTTCCGCCTCCGACGCGCTCCACTCGCCGGGCGCGAGCGCAATGTCGAACGCGCTCGCGTAGCCCTCCGCCACCTGGCCGCGGACGCGATCGAAGGGCAGGTCCGCGCCCAGAATCGACCTCAGGGTACGGGTGCGCGACGCCACCGAAGCGATGTCCTTGTCGGCGATCTTCTCGAACGGTATCCGCAACACCTGCAGCATCAGCGCTACGTCCAGATCGACCAGCAGCGAGGCATGAAACAGCAGCCCGCCGCTGCGGTCGCGGTAAATCCCGAGCCCGGCGATCTTGCGACCCTCTATCTCCAGATCATTCTTGCGGCGGAACGCCGCGTCGATACCGAGACCCTCCAAGGCCTGACGCAACCCCGAGGAGAACCGTTCCATGAGCTGACGGGCGCCGCCATAGGCATGCCGGTCGCGGCCCGGCACCGTGAGAGCCACCCCGAGCTGATCGGCCCCCATGATGATGGCGCCGCCGCCGGTGGGCCGCCGGTTCACGGCGATCCCGTGCTCGCGGCAGAAGTCCAGATGAAGCTCCTGCTCGACGTTCTGGAAACGGCCGACCAGGGCACAGTGCGAGCGATAGCTGTACAGACGAAGCGTAGGTGGCGACTCCCCGCATCCAACTCGCCGGGCTAGCGTCTCGTCGGCGGCCAGACCGAACCCCGCCTCCACTTCGTCGTCGAGCAGCAGTCGCCAAGCTTGGTCGTTCATCTCAGTCGGACTCCGTCGCAGGTCAGTCGATCCACCCTTCGGCCCGATAACGCTCAACCTCCGCCGCGACCCATTCATCAAGGGCCGGGCCCGAGATCAAATGCGCCGACTCCCCCGGCCAGTCCGTCGGCTCGATGGTCACCAGCCAGCCGGTGCCATACGGATCGCTGTTGACTGGCGACGGGTCACGCAGCAGGAGGTCGTTGCGCTCGACGACCACTCCGCTCAACGGAGAAACGAGTTCGGTGGTCATCTTGGCCGCCTCCAGCGTTCCCATCGCGTCGCCGCGTTCGATGCGGCTGCCGACGTCGGGCAAGGCGACGTAGGCGAGTTCGCCGAGCGCTTCCAGTCCCAGCCGGTCGATGCCGATCGAGGTGCGGCTCGACTCATCGTCGCGACAAGCCCAGAAATGACTCGCGGCGTCGTAGTGCCGTTGCCGCGGGAAATCAAAGCCGGCAATGGTCTGCATCAAGCACTCCATGTCTGGTCGCGATGGACACGATCTGCGGGCGAGCGATTTTGCGAAACCCCGACCGAATGTATTATGGATCTGGTCTCTGATGTCCAGGCTGCGGCGAGGTCTGCGACAGTCCGACTGTCACCCAGGACAAAGGAGTGCTGATGACTTCGATCCCGATCGACCGGGTTGCGGAAGACGACTTGGTCCGAATGGCGGGCGTCATCAAGTGCCTCGGCCACCCCTTGAGGCTCCGCCTGCTCGAAGCTCTCGAGGATGGGGAGCGGTCCGTTTCGGACCTGCAGGCGGGCACCGGTGCGACACAGGCTGCCGTGTCCCAGCAACTCGCTATCCTGCGCGGGCGCGGTGTCGTCGACCATCGGCGCGAAGGGCCGAACGTTTACTACTGGATCATCGAGCCGCGCGTGAGCGTAATCCTCGACTGTGTCCGCAATTGCGCGCCCTGACCGAGTCAATGTACTCTCCTGCGGTGTTGCCTCTCTCTTGACGGAGACCTGCAACGCTACATAGGATATGCACTTAATGCTATAGGTGCATGAATGGGCCATGATGGACGCTGCCATGGGCCCCGCCCACTCTCTTGCTCCGGGGGAAGACCTTCGACCGGCCGCGAGTTCGACGGAAACGACGTTCTTCGCCCCCACCGGAGATATCCGGGCTGGACCGACGGCAGGGAGGCGAAGTTGACTGAACCCGATCTCGTGATCGCGCTGGATTTGGACTGCCGCGGCATGAATTGCCCGCTGCCGATCCTCAAGACCAAGAAGGCCATCACCGGCCTCGCCACGGGAGACGTTCTCCGGGTGGTTTCCACGGACCCCGGCTCCATTGCCGATATGGCCGCGTTCAGTCGCCGCACCGGCAACGAGATCATCGAACAGAGCGAAGGAGCTGGGGAATACACTTTCCTGTTCCGCAAGGGATAGCAGACCCGACGCAACGAGGAGGGAGCGCATGAATAACGGAGACCGTCCGAAGAGGATGGCCCTGATCGCCTCCAAGGGAACGCTCGACTGGGCGTACCCGCCATTCATTCTCGCGTCGACCGCCGTGGCGCTGGACATGGAGGTGGCGATCTTCTTTACCTTCTACGGCCTGCCGCTGCTGATGAAGGACCTGAAGGCGTCTGTTTCGCCGCACGCGAACCCGGCCATGCCGATGAAGATGCCGTTCGGACCAGAGGGTCTTCGGGACTTCAATTGGCCCGTACCCAACCTCATCTCGGGTAACGTACCGGGCTTCGACTCCATGGCCACGTCGCTCATGAAGCAGACCTTCAAGAAGAAGGGCGTAGCAACGATCGAGGAGCTCCGCGAGATTTCAATCGAATCGGGCGCCAGACTGATCGGCTGCCAGATGACGATGGATGTCTTCGGCTTCGAGAAGGAACAGTTCATCGACGGCGTCGAGATCGGTGGCGCCGCCACCTTCCTCGAATACGCCGCAGACTCGGATATCAGCCTGTTTATCTAGACCCAGCCTACCCGCAGCAAGCCTGCCCGCCGCGGCACCAGGAGACCCTGTATGGATGATGAGGGAGCTGTCGTCGTCTTCGTGACCTCAGGTCCGGACCTGCCGCAGCGCTGCGCGACGCCGTTCTACATGGCCAACGTCGCCGCGGCGATGGACAACGACGCCGAGGTGATTTTCCAGATCGACGGCGTGCTGCTGATGAAGAAGGGCGTTGCCGAGAACATCGTCGCCAAGGAAGGCGGCAAGCGCATCATCGACTTCATCCGCGAGGCCAAGGAAGCGGGTGTCGAGATGTACGTGTGCTCTGCCGCGCTGCAGCTCCACGACATGACCGAAGACGATCTGATCGAGGAGTGCGATGGCGTGGTCGGCGCCGCCTACATGACCGATCAAGGTATGGACGCTTCGTTGGTGCTCTGCTACTAGAACGGACTGCTATCGAAAGGACGCATCATGGCTGAACTGAGCAACTGTCGGCTGCCCGACGATCTGCACTACCACGTCGAGTACAACGTCTGGATGCGCGACAACGGCGACGGCACCTGGGACCTCGGCATGACCGATATCGCCCAGTCGCTGGCGGGCTCGATCATCCATTGCCGCCCCAAGAAGGCCGGCAAGAAAGTGAAGGCCGGCCGCAGCATCGCCACGGTCGAGAGCGGCAAGTGGGTGGGACCCGTGAAGGCGCCCTTTGCGGCCGAGATCGTCGCCCGCAACGACGACGCCGAGGCCGACGCCACGGTGATCAACCGCAGCCCCTACAACGGCGGCTGGATCGTGAGAATGAAACCGCTCGAAGGCGAGGACCCTCTCGCCACACTGGTGCAGGGCGAGGCGGTAATCGAGGGATTCACGGCCTACATGGCCGAGAAGGAACTCGAGGAATGTGTTCACTGCGACGGCTTTGAATGTGACTAGCAGGTCCGCCCTGGCAAGAGCCGACCACCGCTGAGAGGACACCGCCCCATGGACGCCATCTACGCCGACGCCAAGTACCAGGAAGTACCGCGCGAGGAGAAGCAGCGGCTATTCGATGAAGTCAAAGCCGACATGCGGTGGAACGAGACGCTGTACGGCTGCTACGAGTGCGGCATCTGTGTTGCCGCCTGCCCCTCGGCACGCTTCTACGACTTCTCGCCGCGCGTCTTCGCTCAGGTCATGGCGCGTGAGGATGTCGATAGCTTCTACGAGCTGCTCAACGACTCCGTGTGGGACTGCTCGCAGTGCTTCTCGTGCACCCGCTGCCCGCGGCAAAACAACCCTGGCGGCATCATCACGATCATGCGCGAGGTCGCGGTCAACAACGGCCTGACCTCCGCCAAGGATGCGCTGCAGGCGTATAGCCGCATCATCTACAAGGTCATGTCCACGGGCACGCAGGTCGCGCCGGACATGCTGCAACCGGACTTCTTTCCCGACTGGGGCCCGGACGTAGTGGCCGTGGCCGACAACCTCGATGTCTGGCGCCGCATGGTGCCGCCGGAAACGCTACACACCACCGAGCTGGCGTGGGACGTGAGCGAGAAGACCCGGCTCGAGCTGTACATGATCTGGAAGCTCACGGGGAATCTCGAAATGATCGAGCAGATCGACGAGGGCATCTTCATGATTCTCGAGGAGGTCATGGAGGAGCTGCTCGAAGAGAACGGCTACGACATCGATGATTTCGAGTCCGTGATCGACTGACCGGAGAAAGGAACATATGGACCAACTGCCAGTTCTCAACAACCCGGTCAACGGTGTACCCGCCAAGGCCAAGGACCGCGTCTTCGACCGCGAGGGCAAGCTGCCCAAGACCTATTACAAGGAGCAGCTGTTCGAACTCGAGGCCAAAGGCGAGATCGAGATCCACCGCATCACCGACGAGCAGGACCCCGTCCAGGTCGAGACCAAGTTCGGCCGCATGAAGACGATCCCGCGCGCCAAGACCTGGCACCACAAGTCCTGTGGTCAGTGCGGGCATATCCCGGGCTACTCGACGTCGATCTTCTGGCTGCAACGGCAGTTCGGCTACGACTACCACGACCCGCGCGACCAGAGTTCGTGCACGGCCTGGAACTACTACGCCTCCGCGACGTCCAACCCCGCCGCGCAGGCGGCAGTGGCGCTGCGCAACTTTGCTCAGGCCAAGGATGACGGCTACTTCCCGCTCATCCACTGCGGCACCAGCTACGGCCACTACAAGGAGGTGCGCGAGGAACTCATCCACCATCCTGAGCTGCGCGACCAAGTCAAACGAGTCATGGACCGGCTGAAGATGCCGATGGTCTTCCCCGAGGAAGTGGTGCACTACTCCGAGTGGGTGCACGTGATGCGCCACGAGATCGCCGCGCGCAAGACGCTCGATCTGAGCGACATCAACATCACCGTTCATCCCGCCTGCCACTACCACAAGCTGGTGGTGGAAGACGCGATCTACGACGAGGAGATGTACGAGGGACAGCGCACGGCAATCGTCTCCGCGTTGACCACCGCACTGGGAGCCAACCTGCGCGATTACTCCACCTTCCACGACTGCTGTGGATTCGGCTTCCGCCACATCCTGGTGAGTCGCGATTTCTCGCGCTCGTTCGCCACCCTGCGCAAGATCGAGCGCATGAAAGAGGAGGCGGACCCCGACGTCGTGCTTACTCACGACACGGGCTGCGTCACCACGCTCGACAAGAGCCAGTTCGCCACGCAGGCGCATGGCTGCAACGTCGGCATTCCGGTGATGGCCGACTCGCAGTTCGCCGCTCTGGCCATGGGCGCCCATCCTTACAAGGTCTGCCAGTTGCACTGGCACGGCGTCGACATGAAGCCTTTGATGGAGAAGATGGGTATCGATCACGAGACGGCCTGGGCCGAGTTCGAAGAAGATGCCAAGCGAGTCGAATCAGGCGAGATCGACTTTTTGTCCTGGGAGGACTGCTAATGGACCACAACCCGATTCTCGTAATCGGCGGCGGACCGGCTGGACTCGAGGCCGCGCGCGGCGCGGCGGAGCTCGGCTACAAGACACTGCTTGTGGAAAAGGCTGGCGTGCTCGGAGGCACACCGATTCAAGCCGACTACGCGGCGTTGACCCCGGACATGGAGAATACCGAGGTCGCGATGAAGCGGATGACGGACGCGGTCGAAGACGATCCGCTCGTCGATATCCGCATGGAGACAGTCGTCACGGGAGCAAGCGGCGAGGTCCCTGATCTGACCGTGACCCTCAACGGTCCCAGCGGTGAGGAGCAGGTGCAGGTCGGCTCGGTGATCGTGGCAACGGGCTTCCAGCACTTCGATCCAGGCCGCGAAACACAGATGTACGGCTACTACGAGTACGACGACGTCATCACGCTCGTGGACACCGAGCGCATGCTCAAGGCTGGCAACTTCGTCCGCCCGTCGACGGGCGAAACGCCCAAGCGCGTCTGCTTCATCCAGTGCGTCGGCAGCCGTGACCGCCAGATCGGCAACCAATGGTGCTCGAAGGTGTGCTGTGGGATCGCCTGCAAGGAAGCCATCGAGATCCGCCACATGGTGCCGGATTGCCAGGTGTTCGTCTTCTACATCGACATGCGCATGTACGGCTTCTGGGAAGACGAGATCTATTGGAAGGCGCAGGAGGAGTCGAAGGTCAGCTTCATCCGCGGCATCGTCACCGAGATCACCAAGCGCGGCGACACGGTGGTGGTCAAGGGAGAGGACACCACCAAGGGACGCCCCGAGGAGGTGGCGATGGACGTGGTGATTCTGTCCGTTGGCAAGGAGCCCTCCGCAGGCACGGTACAGATGGCCGAGATCTTCGGCCTACCGCTGGAATCCCACGGCTTCATCGAGACCACCGGCGGCGCCCTGAATACCGTGGCGACGAGCGTCCCGGGCGTCTTCGCCGTTGGGGCGAGTGTCGGCCCCGCCGATCTCGAAGACTCCGTCTCGAGCGCCGGAGCGGCGGCTATGAAAGCGGCTGGGTTCCTGCGCAAGCACGCCCTGGCCAACGCCTGAGTCGAGGTCCGATCGCATGCTGCATGAACCGCTGAGCGTCGAACAGGTAGTGGACTCCGGGGCTGCCCTGGAGTTCATGAAGGAGGCCTCCAAACTGGCCACCACTGCCGAACTCGACGACATAGGGCAGCGCCTGGAACGCAAGAGCCTGGCCTTCCAGGAACTGCTGGCTCCCGACCGCATCGGAGATCTCGACGAGCTCGCGCTCAAGCGACTCGTCGGCATGATCTTCTCGCTGCGACGGAAGTCGGGCCGGCTCGTGCGGCGCAATGGCCTCGACGCTGTCCGTTCGGAGCTGCAGGAGTTGCTGTATGGATCCGGCGAGCCGCCCGCCCGCTTCGAACGTTTCGTCGGGAGCATTGAAGGCGTCGAGCCGGCCATGGTCATCTCATTGGGCAGCGAAGCGCTCCACTACACGCAGCCAGAGCAGTACTGGCTGTGGACCCACTGGATCTGGAACCCGAAGACCGGCACCGGTGCGCTACCGCTGGTAACCACCGACGCCGACCTGCAGGGAGAGACCACGGGCGACATCTTCGACAAGGTCTCCCGGGCGACCGCCGCGATCCATGCTGGCGGCGAGATCGACGGCTATTCGCGCGCCGGACTCGGCCCCTTCAGCACCGACGTATTTCTCGCGTGTGTCTACGCCGTGTACATGTACACCGTGTTCCGCGTGAAGCTGTCGCAGGAATTCAATCGCATTCTCCCGGAGCTCCCCGAACTCGTGCAGCGGGTGCTCGGCGTCCAACATCTCGGAGACAACTGAACATGACGGAGCGATACAACCTCACCGTCAATACCGGACGAGAGAAGGACCAGTCATTCGTCGAGAAGGAAAGCGCCGTCATCGAAGGCATCGATGTCTCGGGGCGCTGGAACCGCATGTTCGTGCCCCGCGAGATCCAGGATTACGACCTGACGAACATGCACAAGCTGACGGCGATTCCCGGCGCCGAGTCGATGGGCTGGTGCTACCAATGCGCCCAGTGCATGCCCGCCTGCCCGGTGGACACCGCCGGCGGCGACTACGGCCCGCGCAAGATCTTCCGGCGCCTGGAACTGGGCATGGACTTGCTCGACAGCCGCGACCTGTGGCTGTGCACTACCTGCGCCAATTGCTTGCGCGTCTGTCCGAAGGAAGTCGACATGATCAAGATCATGCCGGTGGCAAGGGCGGCGGCGGTGCTCGAGGGCAACGTGCCGGCGGAACTGCTGGAGATGTTCCAGAACGTCGCGGAGTACGGCAACCCGATGGGTCAGTCGGCCCGCAAGCGCGCAGCGTGGATCCGCAAGTCTGACGCTGAGATCCGAGTACTCCCGAAGGATCCCGGCCCGGTCGACGTTCTCTGGTTCGTCGGCGACTTCTACGCGTACCACGGCCGCGGAGTGGATGCGGCGAACGCGATGGCGCGTGTGTTCAACGCGCTAGACGTAGACTTCGGCGTCCTCGGCGCTGACGAACGCACCGACGGCGACTCGCAGCGGCTCGCCGGTGAGCCCGGGCTGTACGAAGAACTCGCTGAGCACAACATTGAGCAGTTCAAGCAGCACGAGCACGAACGCATCGTGGTGAGCGGCCCGCACGCGTACAACGCTATCAAGAACGAGTATCCGGCCATGGGCGGCGAGTTCGAGGTGGAGCACTACACGCAGTTCCTGGCCGACCAGATCGACGAGCTGAAGCCGCTGCTGACGGGGTCGTTCGGCAACAGGAAGGTCACTTTCCACGACCCCTGTTACCTGGGCAGGCACAACGGCGAGTACGATGCACCGCGCGACCTGCTCGAGGCGGTGCCCGACCTCGACCTGATCGAGATGTACCGCTGCAAGGAGCAGGGCTACTGCTGCGGCGGCGGTGGCGGTGGCATGTGGCTGGACGGGTTCGCTGCGGAGCAGCAGTCCGAGCGCCTGTCGGAAAATCGAGTGAAGGAAGCGGTGATGGTCGGCGCCGATGTGCTGGCTGTCTGCTGCCCGTACGAAGTCTCGCGCTTCGAGGACGCCGTCAAGTCGACGAACAATGACGGCAAGCTCGAGGTCCTGGACATTATCGAGATCCTCGACCAGTGCATGGGCGCATAGGCGAACATCAGTCTGCGCTGGTCTGCTTACGAAGAACTGATAGACATCCGAGAAACTGAAAGGCGGAGGTTTCCCCTGTGAATACGGTGGTATTGCTCAAACGTGTGCCCGACCTGGTCGAAGATCTGGAGGTCGACAGCAGCGGTACGGCGCTCGACAGCGAGCACCTGAAGCTCACTCTTAACGAATTCGACGACCATGCGCTGGAGCAGGCTCTGCTGCTCAAGGAAGGTGGCGGCGGAGAGGTCACGGCCGTAGCGCTCGATAGCGAGGACGTCGACAAGATGCTGTTCACGGCTCTGGCCAAAGGCGCCGATCGAGCGCTGAAGATCACCGGGACAGGCGCCGTGAACGGCACGAGCGAACTCGCCGAGGTCTTCGCTCAGGCGCTGGGTTCGGTCAACTACGACCTCGTGCTGACCGGCGTACAAGCCTCCGATGATATCGATGGGCAGTTGGCACCAACCGTTGCCGCGAAGCTCAGCGTACCCTGCATCGAGGTCATCACCGGCGTCGAAGCCGGCGACGGTTCGGTGACCGTGCACAAGGAATACGCGGGCGGCGTGCTGGCCGAATTCGAAATGACGCTGCCCGGTGTGCTCGGCATCCAGGCAGCGGCGCAGAGCCCGCGTTATGCGCCCGTATCGAAGGTCCGCCAGATTCAGGACTCCGCAACACTCGACGAGGTTGCTGGCGCCGGTGGGGACAACGGTAAGTTCTCCATCGTCGTCATGACTCCGCCCGAGACTGGCGAAGGTGCGCAGATGCTCGAGAGCGTCGAAGAGTTGATCGCGGTTCTGGACTCCAAGGGAGTGATCTGATGAGCCAGGACGTACTGGTAGTTGCGGAGCATGGGCAGGGCAAGTTCGACGACATCACCTTCGAGATGCTGGGCGCGGGTAAGGCGCTCGCAGCGCAGACCGGCGGCGCCTGCGTCGTCGCGCTGATAGGCGGCAGCGATCTCGCCTCGCAACTGGGTGCGGCCGACAAGGTCGTAACGGTCGACGGCGAAGGCCTCGAGAACTTCAACCCCGAATCACACAGCGCGGCGCTCGCCGCAATCGTTGAGAGCACCTCGCCCCGCGTGGTGATGATCGGCTACACGTCGATGGGCATGGATCTCGCCAGCGCCCTGTCGGTGAAGGCGGACATGGCGCTCGCCGCCTCGTGCCTGGAGGTGCAGGCGGGCGACACGGTGACCGCTGTCAGCCAATTGTACGGCGGCAAGCTCAACGTGAAGACCGACCTCGGAGCTGGGCCGTGCGTGGTGAGCATGCTCGCCGGTAGTTCACCGGCCGACGCGGGCAAGGGTGACGGCGCCCCCGCAACCGAGACCGTGGCGGCACCCGCCACTGACGGCAAGGTCCGCTTCGTGCGGCTGATCGAACCCGAGGCCGGCGATGTGGACATCACCGCGCAGGACATCCTCGTGGCGATTGGCCGTGGTATCGGCACCAAGGACGATATCGAAGTGGCCGAGGAGCTCGCCGAGGAACTCGACGCCGCGATCGCTGCGTCGCGCCCGATCGTCGACTCCGGCTGGTTGCCGAAGAATCGCCAGGTTGGCAAGTCGGGTGTGAAGGTAACGCCCAAGGTCTACATCGCTCTGGGCATCTCCGGCGCGCCCGAACACATCGAGGGCATGAAAGGCGCCGCGACGATCATCGCCATCAACACCGACAAGAACGCGCCGATCTTCAACGTGGCGCACTATGGAATGGTCGAGGATCTCTTCGACGTCTGCGAGGAACTCACGGAAGAGTTGCAAGACCGCTAGCGTGAAACAGCCGAAAGCACCCGAGCGGAGGGGAAATGCTGGGACCTACTGAGCGCATCGCCTTTCTGCTGTTGGTCATCGTCTGCGGTGGTCTGGCGACTCACGGTTTCCTGCGCATTGCCAGGATCGTCCGGCTCGGCAAGGCGGCCGAGCGGACCGACGGGCTCGCGGGGCGCCTGATCAATGCGCTGATCGATGTCGGCCTGCAGCGCACGATCGCGAAAGCACGACCGCTGGTGAGCCTCGCTCACGGCTTCGTGTTCTTCGGCTTCTCCTTCTACATCCTCGTCAACGTAAATGACCTGATCGAAGCGTACGTCGACGGCTGGACGACGATCGGGGCGGGGACGCTGGCGGGGGTGTTCAACCTGCTGTCGGATCTATTCAGCGTGCTGATCCTGATCGGCATGCTGTCGTTGCTGGTGCGGCGGTTCGTGGCCAAACCCAAGACGCTGGAGTTCAACTCCAACGTCTTGCTGCAGGCGAAGGCGGCAGGTGGCGGGGTTCGACGGGACTCGTTGATCGTTGGCGTGTTCATCCTCATCCATGTGGGCGCCCGCTGGCTCGGTACAGCGTTCCATCTGGCCCACAACGGACACGGGGATCCATGGTTGCCTACCGCCAGCGTGGTCGCGCAAGGCTTCGCGGGCATGTCGCCCGACACGCTGGAGCTGGCGATGCACATCTGCTGGTGGCTCGCGATGGGCCTGATCATGGTGTTCCTCCCCTACTTCCCCCGCAGCAAGCACCTGCATCTGATGATCGCGCCGCTGAATCTGGCTCTGCACAAGTCGACGCCGCACGGCGAGCTCGACGATGTGATCGATGCGTCCGCGCCAGGCGCGAAGACGTTGACCGATCTGCCCTGGCCGTCGCTGCTCGACAGCTACTCCTGCATCATGTGTAACCGCTGTCAGGAGGTGTGCCCGGCACACGAGTCCGGCACTCCGCTCAGCCCGGCGGCGCTCGAGATCAACAAGCGCTACTGGCTCAACGCCAACAGCAGTTCGCTGCTGGCCGGCGGTGAGTCGCCTATGCTGCTCGACTTCGCAACGTCCTCGGAGGCCGTCTGGTCATGCACGACCTGCTACGCGTGCGTGGAGATCTGCCCGGTCGGCAATGCGCCGATGTTCGATCTGGTGGAGATGCGTCGCTCCATCGTTTTCGAGGGCAACGCACCGGACGACCTGGCCGAGGTTCTGCGCAGTCTCGACGAGAAAGGCAACTCGTTCGGGCAATCGGCACGACGCCGAGCGAAGTGGACTCGGGGTCTGGACTTCAAGATTCCCGACGCCCGCAAGCAACCTGTTGAGTACCTCTGGTTCGTCGGCGACTTCGCCTCCTATGATCCGCAGTGCCAGGAGATCAGCCGTACGGTCGCGCGAATACTGCACGCCGCTGGCGTCGACTTCGGCATCCTCTACGAAGGCGAACGATCTGCCGGCAACGACGTGCGGCGAACCGGCGAAGAAGGGCTATTCGAAGCGCTCACGGAGCAGAACGTCGAGACGCTGGCGGCCTGCGAGTTCGAGCGCATCTTCACCACGGATCCGCACACCTTCAACGCGCTCAAGAACGAGTACGGCGACGGCGTCACCGTGCCAGTTGAGCACTACACGACCCTCCTGCTACGCCTGGTCGAGTCGGAGGAGATTCAGCTCGGTGATGGCAGCCGCGGCAAGGCCACGTACCACGACCCTTGCTTCCTGGGCCGCTACAACGGCGGCTTCGATGCTCCTCGCGCGCTCATCGAAGCCTGCGGGACGGAACTGGTGGAAATGCCGCGTAACCGCGAGCAGTCCTTCTGCTGCGGTGCAGGTGGCGGGCGGATCTGGATGAAAGACCAGGACGGCATCACCGAGCGGCCGAGCGACAATCGCATTCGCGAGGCGATGAGCCTGGGCGCGATCGACTACTTCGTCGTCTCCTGCCCTAAGGATCTGACCATGTACCGCGACGCGGTGAAGTCGACCGGCAACGACGGCAAGATCGAAGTGCGCGACATCGTTGAATTCGTCGCCGACGCCATGGGACTGAACGACGAGCCCGGCGATGGAGCCGAGGCGATTCCGCGAGCCGGCGACGAAGCTGAAGCGGGGGCCGCGCCCGCGAATGGATGATCCGCGTGATGCGCTTGCCCGAGGTGTGGCGGACCGAACCCGGACCCTGCTGCTGACCCTCAACCGGCAGGACCGGCTGGAGTCCGCCGACGTCTTCGTCGACTGGCTGGGCAAGGCCTGTGCGGAGCGCGATCTCGATACCCCGGCACGGGAGATGTTCCTGCGAGCGCTGCGCGCGTCAGGAGATCCGGTCAATTTCGAGATCCTGATGATGCTCAATGAGTTCGAACCTGTGGAACTGCCCGAGCTGATGGAGCGCACCGGCCTCCATCGAGTTGCCGCCTCCGAACGCGTCAACGACCTGGCCCAGGCTGGCCTGGCCGTGCGCGAGATGATCAACGACGAGATTCGCGGCACCACGCTCGGCATCGCCCTGGTCGCGCTGGTCAACGAAACAGCGGCCACCGCCGGCGACGCGCTCGCCAAGGAACTGGCTCCCGACAGCTAGTTCGTACCGCCGTGCTCGGTGTGCCTGGCTAGGACTCGTTGGAGGCGTGGTTTCCTCTGCTGGCGGCCACCAGGACAGCCCCGACGACGAGCACCATGCCTGCGGCGACGACCACCTTTCCCCAGATGTGAGCCTGCGGGATCGAGAAGGTCAGCCAGACAAGCGAGTGGGCAATGCCCGCCAAGACGAAGGTCCAGGCAGCGAACCGGCGCATGTTCTGCCCTTTGCTGGTCGCACAGCGCGACTCCGACAGTGGGCCGAGGTTCTTGGGCATGAAGTTCGCGAACACCACCAGTACCAGGCCGGTGGCTACTCCCATCACGCGATCGGACGTGTCCGGCTCGAAGAAGCCCGTGCCCTCAGCGTAGTTGGCTGCGAAGGCCAGGGCCAGAAGGAGACCCGCCGTTATCAGTGCGCCTTTGGTTTTCATCGTCATACATCCTTTGTAGTCGTGCCACCGGCGGCCACGAAGCTGTCGCCGGTGTCCAGCTTGATCTCGACGCCGAACACCTGCGCGAAGCCCATCAGGGCTTCTTCGAGCACGGACATGTTCAGGTGATAGGTAATCGTCTTGCCCTGTTTGTCCGCCGAGACCAGCCCAGCCTCGCGTAGCACCGCGAAGTGGGCCGACATCGTCGGCTTCGATACGGTGAAGTGACCGGCCAACTCGCCCGCCGTCATCGGCCGCTGCCGCAGAAGTTGCAGCACGCGGCGACGCGTCGGATCCGATAGAGCCTTGAAGACTTTGTTCATGAGTAGATAATTAGCTAATCATCTAATTGTTGTCAAGTCACTTTGTTCGCGACGTCGTTTCTGGCCGAGCCGGCCAGAGTCACCATCGTGCGAGCTACGCTCAGCGGACGCGACAAATCCGTTGCACACGGCCGTGTCCTGACGCTGGAATCGAACATGGTCGAACACTTTCGCGTGCACGATCGCGACTTGCCGTTGCGCAGCCGCGCCCCGGTCATCGAGAGTGTAGAGATGATCAAGTTTGGCGTTCCGTGGACAATCGCGGTGATCGTGGTCGCGGCGGGCGTGACCGGTTGCTTCCAGGATGAGTCGGGCGAGCAACTCTCTCCCGGCGAGCCGGCAGCCTTCGTCGCCGACGATACCGTCGAGTTCCGCATCCTCGTGCCCGAGGCCTACGAACTCGCCAACGTAGCGCTCGCCCTCACGAAGCACGGCCGCGAAAGGCCCGGCTCAGTGATCCGTCGAGGCGCTTACTACGAGCGGATGCTGCAGCACTTCGAGCCTCACTCGAGGCACGCACTCATCGAGTTACTCGAGGAGCCGGTAGCGGCGTCGTTCTCCAACTACTACGGGTTCCGGGAGAACGCTTTCTCCTACGCGTTCGACGGAGCCGAGCTGCTGCACACCGGCGACCATCACGACATCTGGAGTCCGGATCTGTTCACCAACGATCTCGATACGGTCGAAGCATTTGCCGCGGCAACCGACTTCCGGAAGTTCTACGAAGCCGAGAGCACCACGTACGCTCAACAAGTCGATCGTTATGGGAAACTCGTGGACCTGGCCCGTATGGCGGGCTGGCTGCACACCCGTTTTCCGGACCGACGGATGGACGCGTACACCGTGGTCTTCTCGCCGCTGATCGGTGGCAGCCACAGCACACGTAACTTCGCGGCGGACGGGCGCCGCGAGGCCGTGATGTTCATCGCGGGCCCCGACCTGCCGCTGGGGGAGATGAGCGACGCAGCACGCAGCGGAGTGCACGAGCGCGTGGTCTTCACGGAGATAGATCACAACTATGTGAACGAAGTCACCGACGCGTTCATCGACGACGTGCGCAGCACCTTCCGAGACTGGCGCGCCTGGAACACCAAGCAGGGGTACCGGTCGCCGTACGCCACCTTCAACGAGTACATGACCTGGGGCGTGTTCACGCTGTATGCGGCCGACACGTATGACGCCCCGACGTTCCGTGCGGTGGTGGCTCGCAGTGAGCGCGTCATGTACGGACGCGGGTTCGTACACTTTCGCGCATTCAATCGCGAACTGCTACGGCTGTACCGAGAGCGGCGGCCCGAGACCGTGGCTGAGCTCTACGCACCTATCCTGGTGTGGGCGCGTAAATTCCCCGGACCCCGGGGATCGTCGGAAGACTGAAACGTCACGACGCTCGTCACTCCTCCTGAAGCACCGCCAGCGGGTCGACGCGCGAGGCACGAATCGCAGGGATCCAGCTCGCGGTCGCCGCCACGGCGACCGCTATCAAGCACGTTGTAGTACATATCTGTTCGTTGTGCTAGGCTGGATATGTACTACGTCGTAGCCAAAAGGTAGCGTCACATGTCTGGACCCCAACTGGGCCGTTTCGAAGAGTTGGTGCTGTTCGCCATCGTCTCGCTGGAAAAGGACGCCTATGGTGCAGCGATTCGCAGAGAGATCGAAGCTCGCACGGGACGCCACGTCTCCACCGGCGCCCTCTACACAGTTCTAGGGCGCCTCGAACAACGCGATCTCGTGCGGTCCCACGTTGGTTCTCCGCGCGCCGAGCGCGGCGGGCGGAGACGCAAGTACTACGACCTCCTTCCTGCTGGCGCCGAACTGCTCCGACGATCACACGACGAGTTCCAGCGCATGGCGTCGGGGCTGGCGACGAAGCTGCCGCCGCTTGGCGGGGAATCACTGTGACCCACCAGCGCAACACCGATAGGCCCGGCGCGCCTGGACCGCCTCTCGCCCGGTTTGCCGCCTGGCTGATTCATCGCGGCAAGGCGTCGCGCGAAGCCGAGTTCGTGCTCGGAGACCTACACGAAGATCACCGCCGCATCGCCGCCGACCACGGTTCGGCCCGGGCCGCAGCCTGGTACTGGACGCAGGTCGTCGTGACGTGTCTGTCGCGACGCAAGACTTCTGCTTTGGACCTCCCCGAGAAAGACGAATCCGCCATGATTGAACAGACATTTCGCGACCTGGCAGGCGCACTGCGCTCAGCTCGCACGCGGCCCGGTTTCAGCCTGCTAGTCGTGCTGACTCTGGCGGTGGGAATCGGCGCCACGACGGCCATCTTCAGCGTCGTCAACGCGGTCGTGCTGCAGGCCTTGCCGTACCCAGAGGCGGACCGGCTGGCGATCCTTCTCGAGACGCTCAACGAGACCCACGCCAATCGCGTGCCGACGTCGTTCCTGACCTACCAGGACTGGAAGACCGCGGATTCGTTCGACGAGATGGCGGTGGTGGCACCGTTCAACACGATGATTCTGACGGGCCCGGACGAGACGCTCAGGCTGCGGGCGAATCTCGCCTCCTCGGCATACTTCGACCTGATGGGCGTGACGCCTGCGCACGGAAGGTTCTACGGGCCGGAATACGACAACCCGGACAGCGCTGCCGATGTCGTGGTGATCAGTCACGGCCTCTGGCAACGACGATTCGGCGAGCGCGAAGACGTGATCGGCGAGCAGGTGAGCCTCAACGGCACCGACTATTCGGTCATCGGTGTGGCGTCAGCGGGATTCGTGGACCTGTACTCCGGCGGAACGCCGACCGATATCTGGGTGCCGCTGACGGCGTACAAGCAACTCGGAAGTGCCACCGCGCTCGAGCGGCGCGTCGTTCGCCCGTTTCAGGCGCTCGGTCGTCTCGCCTCCAGCGTCTCGGTAGAGGCCGCGCAACAGGAAATGGACGGTATCGCCCGCGGCATTCAGGAGGCGAGTCCGGCCGTGATGGGCACCCAAGGCGTGGCCGTCATACCGATGCGTGAGCAACTGGTGGGCGGTCTCAACGCGCCGCTGCTGACCCTCCTCGTCGGCAGCAGCTTCCTGCTACTGATGGGCTGCATCAACGTGGCCAGCCTGATGCTCTTCCGTGGCACGGCGCGAGCGCGCGAAATCGCTATCCGTCAGGCGATGGGGGCTACGCGCGGCCGCCTGGTGCGCCTGTTGGTAACCGAAGCATTGGTGCTCGCGGCAGCCGGTGGCGCGCTGGGCCTCCTCATCGCCGAGGGTGGCGTCGGCATACTACTGAACCTGAACGCCGTGCCCTTGCCCGCCTACATCGACGTCGGCTTGGATCTCGTCGTGCTCGGCGTCACGGTCGCGGTGATCCTCCTGGCTGGGGTGGGCGTCGGTCTGTTGCCCGCCCTGCGAACCACCGCGAACGACATCGGCACCGTGCTCACGGAGTCGGACCTGCGCACGGCAGGCCACTCGAGCAGACGGTCGGCGAACGTGCTGGTGGTCGCCGAGGTCGCCGTAGCGATGGTGTTGATGGTCGGGTCCGGGCTGATGCTGAGGAGCTTCCAGCACCTGAGCGGTGCCGATCTGGGTTTCCGCACCGACGACATCATGAGCGTCCGGGTGAACCTCCCCCGGACCGACTACCCCACGGAGGAACTCGTGTTCGGGTTCCGCGAAAGGCTCGTTGAACAACTCCGCTCGCATCCGGGCATGGAATTCGCTGCGACCTGGGGACCGGGACTGCCAGGCCAGGCCGGTTCGTACACGACGGCCGTGCCGGAAGGGAAGATCGTCGAATCTCAACTGGAAGCGGACCTGACCCGATTGCACATGATTACCCCCGGCGCGCTGGCCCGCCTCGACATCCCGCTCCTGGCCGGTCGTCTGCTGAACGACACGGACACCATCGGCTCGCAAAGCGTTGCCGTGATCAGCTCGACGCTGGCCGAAACCCTGTGGCCTGGCGAGGACTCCATCGGTCGTCGAATGAACAGCGTGATCCCGCCCGACCGCGATCCCGCCGACTACCCGCCGTATGAAGTCGTTGGTGTTGTGGCGGACGCCAGCCTCGGCGGCCGACTGGTAGGCAACTTCGGCGTCCCGCCGCTCAACGACATGTACGTGCCGTTTCAGCAGAAGAAGATGCGCAACAACATCTCTTCGTTCGCCGTGCTGACCGGGATGTCGGGCGATACCGACGCGGCGATGCAATTGATCCGCGACGCCGTGCGGGAAACCGATCCCAACGTGCCGGTCTTCAACCCGCAGGACCTCGAGACCGCCGCCACAGCCGAGCTCGTGCTGTCGCGCTTCATCGCCCTGTTGATGGGCATCTTCGGATCGATCTCGCTGCTTCTGGCCGCCATCGGCATCTACGGCATCCTGTCGCAGTCGGTCGCTGCGCGGACACGCGAGATCGGCGTGCGCAAAGCCCTGGGGGCCGAGTCGTCAGCCACAGCCTGGCTCGTAGTTAGCTACGGCATGCGCCTGTCCCTGATCGGCGTAGTCGTCGGCCTGGCGCTCGCGGTCGGGTTGTCGCGTTACGTCAGCAGCCTGCTATACGGAATCGCGGGAACAGACCCCGTGACGCTCGTAGGAACCGTCGCCACTCTTCTGGCTGTGGCGCTGCTTGCCAGCTACGTGCCCACCCGCCGGGCGCTGCGCGTCGATCCGGTCGACTCACTGCGGGCCGACTGACCCTACCGGCTGATAACTCGACGCCGGCGGCGCTGGCGCAGGACGAGGTCGCGGAGATAGTCTGACGGGCGTTCCGTCGGCTGATCTACGAGGCCCCTCGATGAAGAACCCCGCTGCTGCCATCGTCCTGACCGTGAGTCTGGCCGCCACCATCCCAGCCACGGCGCAGGATTCCCTGCGCGTCCTTCATTGCGGCGCGCTGATCGACGGCGTGAGCGAGAGCGTCGCGGCGGATGTCTTCGTGGTGGTGGAAGGTGACCGTATCGTGTCGGTCGCGGACTCCGCGCCTGAAGGGGCGGAGGTTGTCGATCTGAGCGACGCCACCTGTTTGCCGGGCATGGTCGATGCTCACTCGCACCCACTGATCCAGACGGACAGCTACCAGATCGATCATCTGCGTGACTCCTCGGCGACCAAGGCGCTCAAAGGGCTCGCCGCGGTGCAGGCGAATCTGCACGAGGGCTGGACCACGCTCCGCATCGCGGGTGACGCCGACGTCTACTACGCGCATCTGGACATCGGCAGAGCGATCGACGCCGGCACCTTCCTCGGCCCGCGCATCACCGGCGCCGGGCACTACATGTCGGTAACCGGGGGCGGTGGCGACATGAGCCAGATCGCGCCCGAGCAGTACGTGGTCGCAGATGGCCTCGTGGTCGACGGCGTGGCGGAGGTGCAGAAGGCCGTGCGTGAGGAGATCAAGTACGGCAGCGACTGGATCAAGCTGCTGGTGACGGGCGCGTTCATGTCGACCAGCGACAGCCCTCAGAACGTGCAATTCAGCCCTGAAGAGCTGCAGGCTGCGGTCGACGAGGCATCGCGCCGCAACCGTCCCGTGATGGCCCACGCGCACGCCACCGCTGGCATCAAGATGGCCATCGCGGCCGGCGTGCGCTCGATCGAGCACGGCACCTTCATGGATGCCGAGGCGATGGACATGATGCTCGCCGCGGACATCTGGTGGGTGCCCACGGTCTACATCGGGCGCTACTACCTCGAAGAAGGCTCAGATGCGGAGGACCTCGAGAAGATGATCGAGCTATCGCGCCTCTACCAGGTGGACTCCGAGGAGCGCATCAGCGAGGGCATCCGACGGGGAGTGAAGATCGCGATCGGGTCCGACTTCGGTGGCTATCTTCAGAAACGTAACGTTCGCGAGGTCGAGATGATGGTCGAACTGGGCATGACGCCCATGCAGGCGATCCAGGCCGCCACCATCGTCGGCGCCGAATTGCTCGGCTGGGAAGACCGGATCGGCAGCATCGAAAATGGCAAACTGGCAGACATCATTGCCGTCGGTGGCGATCCTCTGACGGACATCCAGGCACTGCGCAACGTGCGCTTCGTGATGGTGGGTGGCCAGGTCGCACGCGGGCACTGATCTACCAATAGGATCCAGGGGTCAGTTAGGGCCCTTTTCGAGATGGTGTCGTCATTCGCGAGTCTATGGTGGGGAAAGGGCCGGGTGCGAGTGCGCTCTGGCCTGCGTGGATCCTGCGCCACGGACGCGTCATCTTCGCGCTGCTGACGGTCATCAGCCTCGCCGCGGTGCCTCTCGCGGTCCAGATCCGCTTCGACTTCAACTTCCAGGAGTACTTCCCGGAGAGTGACCCCGTGCGCGACGACTACCGTCGCCTGGTGGCCGACTTCCCGGCGGAGGAGTCGGAGTTCATCGTCCTGATCCAGGACGATGACGTGTTCACCCGCGGTGGCGCTCAGGCTCTTGTCGCCCTGACCGGCGCACTCGAACAGGCCGAGTGGTTCGCCCAGGTCACAAGCCCGATGAACCTGCCGCCAAGCGTCTTCGGCACTTTCCGCGACACCTACCGGCTCATGCTCGCCGATGGACCGGCGACCGACGCCGACTACGCCGAGCTCCGCGAACGCATGACAGGCCATCCGCTGCTGCGAGCGAACCTCGTCGACGACCAAGGCAACGTCGTGGTGCTCCGCGCCGTCCTGAAACCCGAGTACGTCACCGACGGTGGGCGCGAGGGGGCCCGGCGCTACCTGGTGGATCTTCTGCCGGAGTACGAAGCTCAGTTCGACGAGGTCATCTACACCGGCTTCTCCGGCGTCCGGGCCGACTTCGCCCGCGTGATGCAACGTGAGCAGCAGATCCTGTTCCCGGTTGTGGTGGTGGCGCTACTGCTCGTACTGGTGTTCTTCCTCGGCTGTTCCTGGCTGGTGATGCTGCCGCTGCTCACCTCCACCGCCGCGCTCACCTGGACGCTGGCAATCATGGTGCTGCAGGACACGCCGTTCACGATTCTCTCGACCGGCACGCCGATTCTGCTGCTGATCCTCGGTATCTCCGACTCGCTGCACATCTTCTACCGCTACCGTGCGGCAGTCACCGACGGAATGGCGCAAGACGATGCGGTGATCGTCACCTTCACCGAACTCGGGCGGGCGTGCCTCTTCACCAGCCTCACCACCGCAGTGGGCTTCATCGCCCTGACGGCCACCAACCTGCCCGTGCTGAGCGATTTCGGCCTCTACACCGGTCTCGGGATCGTGCTCAACTACGTGGTGATGATGACGGCGCTGCCGATCATGCTGGCGAGCCCTCTGGCACGGGGAGTCACTCCCTGCGGCGCGGCGCTGGCTTTCGAGCTGCACCTGCCGGCGAGCCTGGTGGAGATCTCGCGACACCCGCGCGTCTGGGTGCCGATCTTCGTGCTCGGCGTGGCGCTGCCCTCGGTCGGCATCATCAACCTGCACGAGGACACACGCGTTCACCAGGGCCTGGCGCAACGCAACTGGCTCGACCACAAGATTCGCCGGGCCGAAGACATGGTCGGCGGTTTGCTCCCCTTTGGTGTGGTCCTCCAACTCGACGAAGATGCCTCGCTGACCTCGCGCGCCACGTTGGCCGAAGTGGAGGCAATTCAGCGCTACCTCGAGCGCCAGAACGACGTGGTCGGCTCGGCTGCTTCCGTGTTCGATCTGGCCAAGTTCACCCACTACATCGACCAGGAGAAGCTCAAGGCCAGTCCGATGTTCGTCGACCTCGGCGATCTCGACGAAAGTCCGGCCGACTGGGACGCGGAGTGGCTCGATGTAGTCGGCGGCAGGCTGAGCGCGCGACTGATCGAGCTGCGTGATGAGGAGCCGTTACTGGTGGATGGCGTGATGAACTTCGACACCCACCGGCTGCTGATTCGCTGTCGGCTCTACGATGTGAGTTCGTCCCGCCTGCGCGCGTTCTTCGGCGAACTCGACACGTTCCTCCAGCGCCGCCGCGACGATGGAATGCCCTTCGCATGGACCATGGCGGGCCTCCCGAATCTCTCGCTAAGCCTGTCGGAGCGGGTCATCAGGTACATGCTGGGCACCTTCGGGCTATCGCTACTGGTGATCCTGACCGGCTTCGCGGTCGCCTTCCGCTGCCCGCGCATGGCGTCCATCAGCCTGCTGCCCAACGTCATCCCGCTGTTCATCATCCTGGGCTTCCTCGGCTGGCTCGGGATTCCGCTGCAGCCCTCGATCATCATCATCTTCAGCATCGTCTACGGCATCGCGGTGAACGACACGATCCACTTCATCGCGCGCTTCGCGTTCGAGCGGCACGGGCAGTCGACTGGCGGCGCGACCGAGGCCGCCCTGGCCGCGACTACCGCGCCCATGGTGGCCAGCTCCGCGGTATTGGTAGTCGGATTCGCGGTGCTGACTTTCTCGGAGTTCCTCGGCCTCGCCTACCTCGGCCTGCTGCTCGGCCTCGGCATCTTCGCAGCCCTGATTGCCGACCTCCTGTTGCTCCCCCTGGCGCTCAAACGCTGGGTCCCGCCACCGCGTGACACGCGGTTGTAGTTGCCGGACGATCGGCAGAGAATCCGGCGGACTGTTCCCCTTCCAACGGATCGCCCCAAAGGCGGGCGGTCAGAGGAGTCCGTTCGATGCTCAGCGAGTTCAAGAAATTTGCGCTCAAAGGCAACATGCTCGACATGGCGGTGGGCATCGTTGTCGGCGCTGCTTTCGCGACTATCATCGGCTCCCTCGTCGGCGACGTCATCATGCCGGTCGTGGGCCTCCTCGTCGGCGGCGTCGACTTCTCCGAGATGTACGTCGTCCTCAGGGAGGGCTCCGCCGCTGGCCCCTACCTGACCCTGGCTGCCGCCAAGGAAGCCGGCGCCGTGACGATGAACTGGGGCCTGTTCGTTAACGCGATCATCAACTTCCTGATCGTGGCCTTCGCGCTATTCATGGTGATCCGCGGTTTCAACAAGATGAAGCAGCAAGAGGAAGAGAAACCCGCCGCGCCGCCGGCGCCCTCGAACGAAGAGGTGCTGCTCACCGAGATTCGCGACTCCCTGAGGGCCCGCGACTGACGCAGACTGCTGGGGTCTTAGCCCTCTCGGCGTACTTAGTCATGTCCTGATGGCGATCAACCGCGCACCGGCTCGCCAGCGCGACTTCTACCTGCCGGCGCTACTCGCCGCGCAGTGTCACGAGAGGATCGACCCGCGTTGCCTGTGACGCCGGCACCAGGCTCGCGGCAATGGCCACCATCGCCAAGAGCGCGGCCACCAGCGAGTAGGTGATCGGGTCGAGCGGATTGACGCCGTACAGCTGGCTAGCGAGCAGATTGCCCAGAGCCGCCGATCCGGCGAAGCCGATGGCTGCTCCCAGGCCAGCGAGCACGATGCCGTGCCGCAGGACCATCCGCATCACGTCGCCCGGACTGGCGCCCATCGCCAGACGCACTCCGATCTCATGCTTGCGCTGCGTGACGCTGTACGACACCAGGCCATAGATGCCGGTGGCCGACAGCAACAGAGCAATCCCGCCGAAGATCCACAGAAGCGTGGTGAAGAACCGCGCCTGCCAGATGGACTCGTCAACGGCTTGGCGCATGGTCATGACGTCGTAGAGGGCCTGGTTCGGATCGAGATCGCGGATCTCGGCCTGCGCCGATGCCATCAGACTGGTCGCGCCACCGCTGCCACGAACCACCCAGGTCATGCGGCCGTAGAACTCGGACCAGCGCTCATAGGGGTAGAAGATCTCCGCTTCTGTCTCATCGGTGACGTCACGCTGTTTCGTGCTCTCCGTCACGCCGACAACTTCGATCCAGGTGTCTTCCATGTAACCGAAACGAAAACGCTTGCCAATCGGGTCGGCGCCGGGCCAGAAGCGATCGGCGAAGACGTCGTTCACGAGGGCCACCTCCGGTGCCTCCTCGGCGCCATCGCCAGCGACCAGGCCGCGACCTCGCAGCACCGCGATACCGGCCGCCTCTGTGTACCCGGCAGTAACTGCGTGAATGAACCCACTCGGTTCGGCGTCGTCATCCGCGGGCACGACCCCTTCCACGATGAAGCTCGAGATATTCCAGCCGCCACGCAGAGGCGGCTGGGTGATTCCACCGACCGCGAGCACACCCGGAAGGGCCAGCAGCCGCTCCTTCGCCTCGCGATAGAACGCGAGACGCTCAGCCCCGCTGCCATAGTTGGCGTCGGCGAAGGAGGTCGTCATGATGAACGCCGAATCGTCGTAACCCGTCTCGGCGCCAGCAATCTCCAGGAAGCTGCGAATCATCAACCCGGCACCCACCAGCAGGACGATCGCGAGAGCGACCTCGGCCACGACGATGGTGGAACGGGTGCGCTGCTTGCGAGCCGTGGCCGAGCCCTGAGCGGACGCTTCCTTGAGCGAGACGTTCAGGCTGGCGCGGCTCGCCTTCAACGCGGGAGCCAGGCCGAACACCAGCGTGGCGAAGATCGAGACACCCGCGGCATAGGTGACGACGCGCCAATCCACCGTAAACACGACCCACTCGGGCATCGGCACCGGGATCATCGCGGTCAACGAACCCACTCCCCACACACCCAGGCCCAGGCCCATGAGCGCACCGCCAAGCGACAGCAACGCGCTCTCTGTGAACATCTGCCGGACGAGACGCAGGGCATTGGCCCCCATCGCGGCGCGCACGGCGATCTCCCTCTCACGAACCGCAGCCCGCGCCAGCAGGAGATTGGCGACGTTGGCGCACACGATCAGCAAGACGAACCCGACGGCGCCCAGCAACAGTGCCATCGGGCCCCGGATGCTACCGGCGCGCGATTCATACAGGCCGATCAAGCGAACGCCAACACCGGCGTTGGTGGCATCGAACTCTGTGGCGAGTGCCGCCGCCAGCGTCGAAGCCTCCTCTTGCGCCTGGGCAATGCTGCTTGCCGGCGCGAGTCGGGCGATGACGTTCGCCCAGCGGCTGCCACGTCGCTGGCTGTCGGGATCGAGCCGCAACGTCACCCAGAGGTTGGCTTCGTCCGGATAGCCGCCCCCCGTGGGCATCACGCCGATAACGGTGAACGGTTCCGCGTCAATGGTCACCGTGCTGCCAACGATGTCGGTGGCTGCACCAAAACTATTTCGCCACAGCGACTCCCCTAAGACCACAACGCTGGCTGCACCCTGCAGATCCTCCCCTGGGCGAAACGTGCGACCGAGCAGCGGCTGGACGCCCAAGACGTCGAAGAGCGACGCGGTCACCTGTGCACCCTGTACGTAGACGGTCTCCTCGGCTCCACCGAGATTGAAGGGCTCGCGATCCACCGCAGCGAAATTGGCGATGAGTTCGCTCGACCGCGCTAGGTCCACGTAGTCCGGAAACGACATGTGAGCCACGCGCCCAGACGACTCATCGAGGCTTCGCACCCGCACGAGTTGCTCCCCATCCGGGTACGGATACGGATGAAGCAACATCGCGTTGGCCAGACTGAAGACCGCGATGTTCGCGCCGATCCCGATGGCAAGGGTGGAAATGGCGATCGCGGTGAATGCTGGCGCCTTGAGCAAGGAACGCATAGCGAAACGAAGATCCTGGGCGAGCACGTCAGTCCTCCAGTCCTTTCGCCGTAACCAAACGGCGTGTTGAACCGATCCGAGGGAGCGACGAACCAGGTCGGTGCGGTTTTCTCTTCGAGGGTGTTGGCGAGAACGAGAGTCCGAGCCGCTGTGCCACAGCTCGGATGTCCACTCGCGGCGCCAGTCGGCCCGGAGCCAGCGCGGAACGATCCAGCTCGACAGGCCGACGATCAGTAGTGAGAGGCGGTACTTCACGGGCCCTAGCCCTCCACCTTCACGGCGTCGCCGTCGGCGATGTCAGCCGCCGACAGGTCGGTGAGAGCGCGCATGCGCTGCAGTTCACCTTTCAGCCGCTCCTTCCCGCGAACTGTGACCTCGTAATAGCGGCGCGGCGGGCGCTTCTTACCGTGGGCGATCTCCTGGTCCTCCCAGCGTGATCGCGCGAGGCCACTCTCGTCGAGGCGGCCAAGGATCGGATACACCGTGCCGCTCGGCAGGTCCGTGGCGTCCATGATGTCGAAGCCGTAGCGATAACCCCGGGCAATGGCCTGCAGGACACTCAATGTGGCAAACGTCATCGTCTCTCGGCGACCCATTTTGATCCTCTCATTCGTTTGATACCTATGTAGAGCCAACACCTATATAGCAGAACAATCTAGCGAAGGTCAAGGAACGATCCGCTACCCTCTCGGTATCCATCGCTCGGAACCGCTGACCGAAGACCGTGAGGGACTATGAAGACTCGCTCCGCGATCGCTTCGAGAATCAGTCCGCCACTCGCCCTGACGCTGCTGCTGCTCACTGCAGGCTGCACCCAGCCGGCGGAGGAGGAGCCGGCGCGAATGCAGGTCCGCGAGGAGGCTCCACCGGTCGGCTACTTCAAGATCGACCTCTCGAGGAGTGCCGAGGACGCGGGTAGGGTCATCCAGGTCGAAGCGTTCCGCCACGTCATGACTTCAGGCCGGCCCGTGGCGGCGGCCATGGAGTATCTCGCTATTGCCTACGCGGAGGACGAGGTGCTGGCGGCGATGCCGTTCAGCTTCCCGACGGAGACGCATCGTGAGTGGCTGAACGCGGAGGGCAGTTACGTCAGCGGGCTAACGATTCCAGTGCAGGCCTCCACGACGTCGCTAATGCTGCCGGAGCAACCCGGGATGACGCGCATCGACCTGCTAGACGGTAGCGGCACCGTACTCGCCAGCCTCGACCCGTTGACCGCCGAAACCACCGTCGCCGCCGCCCCCAGCCTGTTCGTGCGCTCGGCGTATGCGGCAACCGAGATCTTGTTCGGTCACATCGAGGTGATCACGGAGACGGGTCAGCTCCCGACCGGATACGGCGCCGTGATCAACAACCCCGAGGTGTCTCAGGTTGAAGAGCTGAACGGCCTGACACCAGAAGCACGCACCAAGCTCACCAACGCCCTGGCGCAGCTCCCCCCGACGCTGCGGGGCTCCATCGCGCGGATTTCGATCGCGAGCTACCAGAATGACGGTTGCGATACGCCCGACGAGTGCAGCAACGGCTGGGTCGGAGGTGATGCCTACGGCAACTGGATCATGCTGAACAAGCGGCTCTTCGCTGGCGACGAAGATAAGTTGGCATCCACCCTCGCCCACGAGGCAACTCACTGCTTCCATGCACTCGTGGACTTCGACCACGACGCCTTGACCGACCCGGCGGCGAACTACGCCTTCATCCAGATCACGCCCGAGGCCGAGCAGGCGGCAAAGAACGCACGCGGGCGCCTCCTGGACGGGACGATCAGCCGTGTGCTTCGACGCCTTCAGTCGACGGCGGGACAGGTGGCCTTCGCCTACAAGGACTATGGCGCGACCGAGTACGGCAGCGACGGCGAAGCGGTGCGCGACGCCTTCAAGTCCAACTACGGGTCGACGGATCCGCGCGAAGACCTCGCGGAGTTGGTCGCGATGTTCGTGACCAACGAGCACACCGGCCACGCCTACTGCACTCAGTTCCAGGGTCTCGACAACGAGATCCCGCCCGAGAACGCGCTGGCGTTCGCCAAGCTGAACCTGGCACGCGGCCTCGGCCTTCTCGATGAGTCCATGTACGAGGCGTGCGTGGGCAACGCCGACCCGGTGGACGGCGAGATGATCGTCATGGGGAGTCGCAAGTACGAGAACGACCTCAACGTGGGAATGCAGCAGGTGTCCCACGAAGATCTGGACTACGACTGGCTGATGATCCGCATCCAGGGTGTCACCGACGACGCCCAACTCGAGATCCGCGCCCGGGTCCGCAGGGCCGACGCGAACGCGATTGGATCGCCCATCGGCTTCTACGAGATGGACACCGCCGGCTCCTATGGGTTGGCCGCCGACCGCCTCATTCCGATCGCCGCACAGAACGTCATCACGTTCCAGCGCACCGACACGAGCAACTCCACCGAATTGGCCGCCTACACACGTATCTCCGGCGGTGGATTCCTACTGATCACAGACTTCAGTCCCGAGCTCAAGAAGGGCTACGTCTTCTTCGTCCCCTTCCACAGCATCATCGAACTGGAGCCGCCCGCCACCGACGTGCTGGACGTCATCTGGTTCCAGATCGAGGAAGAGTAGCTCTGCGGGGCATGCCGCGTACCCGCCCCGCCGATGACTGCAACGGAGATGGACGACGGCCTTGCCGATTCAGCCTACCTACTATATGGTAGGCACTATGGATACAAGAACCGCGCTACTCGACTCGGCTGAACGAGCGTCCCGCATGCACGGGTACGACGGCTTCAGCTACGCCGACCTCGCGCAAGAGGTCGGCATTCGCAAGGCGAGTATCCACCACCACTTCCCGACGAAGGCGAGTCTCGCGGAAGCGCTTCTGGAGCGATATCGGCGGCGCTTCGCGGCCACGTTGGACTCCATTGCCACCCGTCATGCCACGGCCGGCAAGCGTCTCCGGGCCTACTTGAAGACCTATCGCGACGCTCTGGCAGGCGGCGAGATGGTCTGCTTGTGCGTGGCGTTCAGTCCGGGCCGCGACAGTCTCAGCGACCCGGTGCTCGACGAGCTGAAGATCTTCGAAGAGCAGAGCATTGCCTGGTTGACGGAGGTCTTCGAACTGGGCCGGACGGACGGGTCGATCTCGTCCGTAGCGGCCCCACAGGCTGAAGCTGCGGCTTGTCTCGCTCTGCTCGAGGGGGCGCAACTGCTGGCGCGAGCCGGTAAGAACGTCTCGCGATTCGACGCGGCCGTAGCGGTGATGAAGAGTCGCATCCAGTAAAAAAATTTGGCAACTTACCCAACCAACTAGTAGGAAGATCGACAATGGAATTCTCCAACAAGACAGTGATCATCACCGGCGGCGGTTCCGGCATCGGCAAGGAAGTAGCGCGCCAGTTCGTGGCGCGCGGTGCCAACGTCGTCATCAACGGGCGGGACGCGAACAAGCTCGCCGCCGCTGCGGCCGAGATTGACCCGTCGGGTTCGCACATCCATGTCGTCGCGGGCGACATCTCCCGGCCCGAGACAGCCCGACAGATTACGAAAGAGACGGAAGCCCGCTTTGGCGGCGTCGATATCCTTGTCAACAACGCGGGCGTATTCGAGCCGAAACCGTTCCTCGAACTCAGCGAGGACGACTACGACCGCTTCGTCGACATCATCCTGAAAGGCAAGTTCTTCATGGCCCAGGAAGCGGCCAAGGCGATGCGAACCCGTGGTGGTGGAACGATCGTCCAAACCGGATCGATGTGGGCACTGCAGGCCGTCGGGGCAACTCCGTCCGCGGCCTATTCGGCCGCGAACGCCGGTGTACATCAGCTAGTCAAGAACCTCGCGATCGAACTCGCTCCCGACAACATCCGGATCAATGCGGTGGCCCCCGCCGTGGTGGAGACTCCCGTCTACAACACGTTCATGACCGATGAACAGGTCGCTGCGACTCTGCCGACGTTTGATGCGTTCCACCCCCTCGGCCGCAATGGGCAGCCGATTGACGTGGCCGAAGCGATCCTGTTTCTCGCCTCGGACAAAGCGGCCTGGGTTACCGGGACGGTGCTGCCGGTAGACGGTGGTGTGATGGCTGGGCGCCACTAACCGGACGATCCGACGACCTGCGCGCGGGGGCGGAGCCGAGATAGGCCACAACGCGACGAAACGAAACGGGTCGCCGTTGCGTCTAACAGGGCGGAGGGAGCACTCTGTCCGTAGACTGGTGCTCCACAGCAGCCGGCGCCCCCCCGCGCCCGGCGCCATCAACCGGAGATCTTCATGCTCGGTAAGCTCGGTCGGATCTTCGGAATGGGGCGGCCCGACGAGGTAATCACCGTCAAACAGGGCGGCGACTCGGCGGGCGACGACGGCCCGCTCATTCGCCTGAGCGGCGTGTCCAAGGTCCTCGGGGCCGGCGACTCGCGCACCCAGGCGCTCGAGAACGTCGACCTCGAAATCACGCGGGGCGAGTTTCTGAGCGTCAACGGGCCGTCCGGCTGTGGCAAGACGACGCTGCTATCGATCATGGGCCTGCTCGACTCACCCAGCGAAGGCACCTACCAGCTCAACGGCCACGAGGCGACGAAGCTCTCCGCCTCTCAGCGAGCCCATGTTCGTAACAGCGAGATCGGCTTCATCTTTCAGAGCTTCAACCTGATCGGCGATCTGAGTGTCGCCGAGAACGTCGATCTGCCTCTCAGCTATCTGGGGATCCCGAGCCGCGAGCGCCGCGACCGCGTGATGGAAGCCCTGGACCGGTTCAACCTGGCCGAGTTTGCCAGCCGCCACCCGAGTGAACTCTCGGGCGGGCACCAACAACGAGTAGCCGTGGCGCGCGCCGTGGTCGGCCGGCCCGAGATCTTGCTGGCCGACGAGCCCACCGGCAATCTCAACTCGGAACAGGCCGAGGTGGTCATCGAGATGCTCAGCGAACTGCACGCTGGGGGTGCCACGATCTGCCTCGTCTCGCACGACCCGCGCTGGAGCGAAGTGGCCCGTAGGACGGTGAGTCTGTTCGACGGGACGATCGTTGATCCCGATTTCATCTGAGGATGACGACGGTCCGCGACGCGCTTTGTTGCTCCGCATTCTCACCGCTCGCTCTTGATGCTAGGGTCTCGCTGACCCTTCAACTGGAGACGCAGGCATGGACAGGATCTTCTTCGCGATGGGAGCCGCCTCCGCACTGATCGCCGTGGCCGCGGGGGCGTTCGGGGCGCACGGCCTCGAAGGGCGCCTGACGGTGGACCGGCTCGCCACGTTCGAGACGGCGGCCCGCTACCAGATGTATCACGCGCTTGCACTGATGGCCGTGGCCTGGGCCAGCACCCGCTGGCCGGGCGCGCTCACAACCAACGCGGGCTGGTTGTTCGTCGCCGGCACCGTGCTCTTCTCGGGCAGCCTCTACGTTCTGAGCCTCACCGGCATCCGCTGGCTCGGCGCCATCACTCCCCTGGGTGGTGTGGCCTTCCTGGCTGGCTGGGCGTGCCTGGTCTGGGCGGCGGCGAAGGGATGATGGAGGCTCGCGTGAAGCACCGTGTCGTCTGGGCTCTGATTCTTCTGTCGCTCGCACCGCTTGCTGCAAGTGCGCAGGAACCGTTCGATGTCGCGGCTGCAACCGACGCGTACCTGTCACAACTGTCGCCGGAGCAGAAAGCGAGTTCGGACGCCTACTTCGAGGGCGGCTACTGGCTAATCCTCTGGGTCTTCCTGTACGGCGCCGTGGAGATGTGGCTGTTGCTCGGCCTCGGATGGTCGGCCCGCATGCGCGACCTGGCCGAGCGCGTCACGTCGAAGGCACCCCTGCGGACGGCGCTCTACGCGGTCCAGTTCGTGCTCCTGACTGCGGTGCTCGACTTCCCGCTCACCTGGTACACCGGGTTCTTTCGCGAGCACCAGTACGAACTCGCCAACCAGACGTTCGGTCCCTGGTTCGGCCAGCAGATGATCGGCCTGGGGCTCGGTTTGGTGGTTGTTCCGCTGCTGCTGATGGCCCTGTACGGAGTATTCCGGCGAGCCCCGCAGACCTGGTGGCTGTGGGGGAGCGCGGTCATGATGGCGTTCCTGGTAATCGGGATGCTACTGGCGCCGGTCTACATCTCTCCGCTGTTCAACACCTACACCCCGGTCGAACGCCCGGATGTGCGCGACCCGGTCCTGGAGATGGCGCGTGCCAACGGCGTACCCGTGGACAACGTTTACGTATTCGACGCCTCGGTTCAGAGCACGCGCATCAGCGCCAACGTCAGCGGCATCCTCGGCACGATGCGAGTGAGCCTCAACGACAACCTGCTCAATCGGACGTCGGTGCCGGAGATCAAGGCGGTCATGGGCCATGAACTGGGCCACTACGTGCTCAACCACGCTTACGAAGGGTTGATGTTCTTCACGCTCGTGATTCTCGGCGCCTTCGGATTCCTGAGGTTCACGTACGACTGGGCGCTGGCCCGCTGGGGCGACGGCTGGGGAGTACGGGGGATCGCCGATCCCGCAGGCCTGCCGCTGCTGATTCTCCTGATGTCGATCTACGGCTTCGCGCTCACGCCGGTGCTGAACACCTACATCCGCGTCAACGAGGCCGAAGCCGACATCTTCGGCCTCAACGCCGCCCGCGAGCCCGACGGCTTTGCTACCACGGCCCTGAAGCTGAGCGAGTACCGCAAGCTCAACCCCGGTCCGATCGAGGAATTTCTCTTTTTCGACCACCCGAGCGGCCGGGCACGCATCCAGATGGCGATGCAATGGAAGGCCGAGCACCTCGACGAAGTGGATGAGTCCGGCGGCGCAGCCGAGTAGCTTCCCGCTACTACGGCTTCATGCACCACCCGCCGGGACTCTACTGACGCGGTCGCCGCGCATGGCCGCACAATCAGAATGGCGCTCGGACAATGAGGAGTCAGGGACCGCCAAGTGCGGCAGGCCGAACTATCTGGTAGGCGCCCGGGTTGCTAGGGTCGGTGCATGGGAGTGCAGTATCGCTATCAGAACTGGCGCCGTGAGGGCACGCGCAGCTTGCTGCACGGCTTGACCCTGCGCGCGACCAAGTCGCTGCTCCCGTATCGAGAGTTGCGTGTCATGCAGCTCTCCATGGATCGACTGACGCCGCCCGACGCTCCACTCGCCGAGCTACCGTACGAGACCCGTTTTCTTGACGCGAGCGAGGTAGCACGGTTCTCCGATCAGGCGCCCGCGTTGAGGGCGAAGTTCACGAACGAAGCGGAGGCGCGTGGAGATCGTTGCTACGCCATCATCGATGGCGAGAGACTCGCTTCCTTCGGCTGGTACGCGACCCGCCCCCTTGTTGTCGCTTTCGGCATGTACATCCACTTCGATCCCTCCTACGTCTACATGCACACGGGTTACACCCACCCCGATTACCGGGGACAGCGGCTGCACGGCATCGGCAAGGCGAAGGCCTTGCGGGTGCTGGCGGATGAAGGCATCCGGGGGATGCTCTCGTGCGTGGACGCCGACAACGTGAACTCGCTGCGTTCCTGCCAGCGTCTGGGCTGCCGTCCTTGCGGGGTCATTCGCGTCCTCAGAGGAGGGAACCGGCCCTGGAGTCTTATCTCGGCAGGATGCGCCGAGTACGGTGTCAGCCTGTCGCCAATGCCCGATCGCGCAGCGTTGCCATCTCAGTCCGTGCCGGAGCCCGCCACGGAGTGGGTACCGAACCGTCGCAGAGAGGCACCCGGTCCGTTTCCGATCGAGCGCAGGCCTGCTTAGACGCGGGGGGTGGTCTCAGCCCATCGGGGGCAGCCCGCCGAACTGCGGCAGGTCGTCGTTGATCTCGTCCCAGGGCGCCTTGTGGTCGACCATCATGTGGAACTGCGACTCGAACGCGGAACCATCTTCGAGGGACCCGGCATGGACGACGACGAACTCGTCCGCGGAGCCGAACACGCCGGAGCCGCACGTCGTGCAGTGGTGCCGTGTCGTGAAGCCCTCCTCGACGTAGGTGCCAAGCAGGTCCTCGCCGGCCACGACCTGGAACTTGTCGGGAGCCACGATGAAACCCGCCACGCTGGCTCCACCGCTGACCCGCTGGCACCGCGTGCAGTGGCATTCGCCGGCCACCGTGATCGCCGCATCAACCTCGTACCGGACACCGCCACACAGACAACCTCCCTTCAACACGACGCTTCCTCCTTTGCTTGTTGTTCGCGAGCGATCCTCGCCAGGCTAGCGTACTGGCAAGGGTCACTGCTCGGCCAGTTGGTGCCTATCTGAATGCCGCCCTGCTAGAATCCGCGACCTCAGCCTGCGGCCGTCATCTCAAGGCTAGTTCGGGCTCTCCAGCAGACTTCCCCGAGGCTGCCCAGCATGTTCCACGATCTCAGGTACGCCGTTCGATCGCTGCGGCGCGTGCCCGGATACTCGGCGGTGATCGTGGTGACGCTGGCGCTTGCGATCGGTGCCACCACGACGATCTACAGCGTCGTCAACGGCGTGTTGCTGCGGCCGCTGCCCTTCGCCGATCAGGAACGGCTGGTAACACTCTGGCAGCGGGCGCCGGGTGTCGGCGTTGACGAGGACTGGTTCTCGCCAGCTCAGTACTTCGACATCCGCGAGGGCACCTCGAGCCTCGAGCATGTTGCGTTGGCGTTCGGCCAGGAGATGACGCTCACCGGCGACGGCATCGCCCCAACGCGGGTGGGAGGGCTCAGGGTGTCGTCGTCATTCTTCGATGTCCTGGGCATCACGCCGGAGTCAGGCCGTCGCCTGGCGGCGGAGGACGACGCGCCCGGCGCGACGCAGAAGGTGCTGCTCGGCCATGAGCTGTTCGCGCAGCAATTCGGAAGAGACCCCGGCATCGTTGGCCGAACGATCATGCTCGACGGGCAGAGCCTGGAGATCGTCGGCGTGATGCCTGCGCTAGCGCTCGACGCTGACATCATGCCGACGCTCCTCACGGTGCCGGTTTTCGACCTGTTCCTGTCGTTCCCGCTCGAGGATCCCCAGGCCACAACGCGCGGGTCGGAAAACTACAACCTCATCGGCAAGCTGGCCACTGGGGCATCGCTTTCGCAGCTCGACACCGAACTGCTCGCCGTGGCTGAGGAACTCTCGAAGGACCCGGGCAGCCTGGGGGCCGGACTTTCCGCCGGAAGCGAGTACCTCATTGGCGTGGTGCCCCTCCTGGATGAGGTGACCGCCGGAGTCGCCGGCCCGCTCATGCTGCTACTTGGGGCGACAGCGGTTCTGTTGCTCATCGCCTGCGCCAACGTCGCCAACCTGCTGCTGACGCGGGCCGCCACGCGGGGCCGCGAGCTCAGTATCCGGTCGGCCCTCGGAGCGCCGAGTTCTCGGCTAATCACCCAGGCCATGCTCGAGAGCCTCGTACTCTCCGGATCAGGTGGCGCCGTTGGAGTAATCATCGCGCTGGTGGCGGTGCGAGCCCTGCACGTGGCCGCACCCGCAGACCTCCCGCGCCTGAGCGAAGTGGCCATAGATCCAGGCGTGATGTTGTTCGCTGGGCTCCTGTGCCTGGTATCGAGCCTGCTGTTTGGAGTCGGGCCTGCGCTACGCAGCGCGGCCGCGAGTCCCGGCGACGTCCTGCGCGAGAATGCCGCCGGAGTACGCGCGCGATCGATATGGCGGCGCGGCGGTTCGCGCGTTCTGGTGGTCGCGCAGGTTGCCCTGTCGATGCTGCTCGTGATCGGAGCCGGCCTGCTGATGCGTACGTTCTGGGACCTGCAAACCGTTGACCCGGGCTTCGAGCCGGACCGAGCTCTCACCTTCCGCGTCTCGCTGGCTGGCGAGAAGTACCGCGACCGCACCGCGCGCGCCAACTTCTTCGAGCAGCTGTTCGAACGCCTGGCCGCGACTCCCGGTGTGACCGCTGCCGGTGGCAGCTCGCTGTTGCCACTGACACGCGGTCTGGCCTGGACCGACTTCGTCGTCGAAGGCTTCAACGCGGACAATCCCGACGCCCGCATTGTTGCCGACGTGATGACCGTCACCCCTGGCTACTTCGAAGCAATGGACACCGACATCGTCGCCGGCCGCGCGTTCGAAGCGCTCGATGGGGCCGAGCCCCCCGTCGTCATGGTGAACCGACACTTCGCCGAGCGGTTCTGGCCGGCCGAGGAAGCGGTGGGCAAGTGGGTTTCCGACGACCAGATAGGCCAGACGACGATCATCGGCGTGGTCGAGACGATGCGCCACTACGGGCTCGCCGCCGACACCCGACCCGCCGTCTACTACCCGCATCGAGGCCGTCCCACTCGCGGTCTGTTCGGCGTGATTGGAGTCTCCGGAGAGGTCGACGTGGTGACGCTGACGCCCGCAGTGATCGATGCGGTCAGTGATCTCGACGAGCAACTCGCTGTGTCGAACATCGATTCGATGCGCGGCCGCTTCAACGAGTCGCTCGCCCAGCAGCGCGTACTCATGTGGCTGCTCAACTTCTTCGGCGTCACCGCCCTGACCCTGGCCACGGTCGGGTTGTACGGAGTGCTGTCGTTCGCCGTGGCGACGCACACCCGTGAAGTCGGCATTCGCAAGGCGCTCGGAGCTCGACCCCGACACCTCTACACTCTCGTGCTGCGCGGCGCGGCGATAGTGACCCTGTCGGGTGTCGCACTGGGTGTTGTCGCCGCAGTCGGCGCCGCGCGCGTGATCGGGAGCTCGGTGTTCGGAATCGGGGCCAACGATCCGCTGTCGTTCGCCGCGGCCATCATGATCGTCTTGCCAGTCGCGTTTGCTGCCAGCCTGATACCGGCACGCCGAGCCGCACGCATTGACCCGATGCTGGCGCTCAAACAGGAATAGCGGCGCCCACCTACTCCGTGAACTCCATGCCTTGGTAGAACACCTGCACCAAGTAGCTGGTCGTGGGATGCATCTTAATGAAAGCCACGAAGATCCTCGCATTGGGGGGCTGGGCAAGCGGCGCGATGCGGATCAACCGCTGCTCCATCTGGAACTGCCTCGGGGCGTCGTCCGCGCCCATCTCGAACTCCTCGCCAGTGGGAGCGAAACGATCGGGCACGAGGGCCGTAAACTCCTCCGCGCTCATTCCCGCCTCCAGCGGGTAGCCCGTGTCCACCTGAGCAGAACCAAAGCGCTCGGTGACATGCCGATAGGCTCGATGGAAGGCGAGGAGTACGTCGTCGTAGTCGTAGTCGTCGCCGTGGTCGAACCAGAGGCGAATCATGTAGAGCTGATCCGCGGAGTTGAACACGAAGGAGATCCGTTCCAGCCCGGGCTCGAGATCCGTGAAGGTCTCGACCCCGCCGATCGATGTCCGCACGGGGTCGTACGGCGCATGCGCATCGATCGCCACCACCTCGGCCTGGCTCATCCCGAATTGCCACGGGCCGTAACCTGCCAGTGGCTCCGTAGCTCCTCCGATTCCCTGAGGCACCAGCGGCGCCGCGAACAGGCTCGCGGCGACCACGCCGACTAGCGCCACCGGCAACAGCGCATGGCGCCACACGTCAAACGCGCCAGCCCTCGAAGATCCCATTCCGCGCTCCCGTCCAGTTTCGTTGCCCCGGCGCTGTCGCAGGTCCGCGACGGCTCTCAGAGTGAGAACCTGCGAACCCCGATTCTTACGAGGGGACGAGCCCGCGTCTCTTGCGCCGACAGGCGGCACAGGGGGAGGTTCCGGACCCGTCGAGCCCTCGGCAAGTCGCCGCCGGTTCCTAGTAACATCGGCATCGCTTGCCCATTCCCCGAATCCAGGACGGCATCATGCTTCGAGTTTCACGCACTGTTGGCATCGTCATGGCGCTTGGCGCCGCTCTTACGCTGGCTGCGCAGGAACCCGCCGAATCGTCACCGGAGGACCGCGTCGATGAGGTCTTCGAGCGCTACGACTCCACCAGCGGCCCGGGTTGCGCCGTCTCTGTGATCAGGGACGGCGAGATCGTCTACAAGCAGGGCTACGGCATGGCGAACCTCGACCACGACGTGCCAATCCGCACCGACACCGTCTTCCACGTGGCGAGCGTGTCGAAGGAATTCACCGCCGCCTCCATTGCCTTGCTGGCGATGGAAGGGAAACTGTCGCTCGATGATCCGATTCAGAAGCACCTGCCGTGGCTGCCCGACTTCGGCCACCTCATTACCGTCCGCAACCTGGTGCATCACAACAGCGGGATCCGGGATCAGTGGTCGCTACTGCAGATGTCCGGATGGCGCTACTCACAGGACCTGATTACCGACGACGACGTCAGATACCTGCTCGAGAAGCAGCGCGATCTCAACTTCCTGCCGGGCGACGAGTACCTGTACTCGAACAGCGGCTACACGCTGATGGCGCAGATCGTCAAGGCAGTTAGCGGCCAGACGCTACGGGAGTTCACGATGGAGCGGATCTTCGAGCCCCTCGGGATGACGCGGACGCACTTCCGCGACAACTTCGCCGAGATCGTCAAGGACCAGGCGTATGGCTACAGCTGGGACGGGGAGCGTTCCGTGTACGAACTGAGCGTCACCAACTTCGACACGGTGGGCGCGACCAGCCTGCTCACCACCGTGGAGGACATGGCGCGGTGGGATCGAAACTTCATCGATCCCGTGGTCGGAGGACAGGTGTTTCTCGACCTGATTCACCAGCGCGGCAAGCTCAACAGCGGCGAGGACCAGGACTACGCGTTCGGCCTTTCCCACGGTACCTACCGTGGGTTGCCGACGGTCGGGCACGGCGGCGCCGACGCCGGCTACCGCGCCAACTTCGTTCGCTTCCCCGAGCAGGGCTACAGCTTCGTGGCGCTGTGCAATCAGGCGCAGGCCAACCCTGGCGGGCTAGCGCGCGAGGTCGCTGACATCTATCTCGAGGAGCATCTGGAACCTGTCGCGGCCGCGCAGCCCGAAGAAAACGAGGGGGCCGTCGCCGTGGCGCTTTCCGATGAGGAATTGGCGCGCGTGGAAGGCACCTACTGGTTCGAGGACAACGCGCTCGCGATCGAGATCAAGCGCCACGAGGAAGCCGTCCAGCTGGTCGTCGGCACACAGCAATTCGAGATGATCCACACGGGCGACGGAGTGTTCCGCGCCCCGGAGATCGGCCGCACGCTTCGATTCGAACCCACCACGGGGGTGGTCGAGAAGATGCTCCTGCTGGCCACGGACGACGCGGAGGACATCGACACGGCCGCGAAGCTGGCTGCGTTCGATGTCGAGAGCGCGGACCTGACGGAGTACGCCGGCCAGTACGGCAGCCCCGAGCTACCGGTGACCTACTACCTGGAACTGAACGAGGGCCAGCTGACCCTCAGCTGGCTCAAGGGCGACGCCGACGACCTACTACTGGTCGGCGAGGACCTGATGGTCGGCGATGCCGGCAGCCTCGAGTTCGAGCGGGGCGCAACCGGCGAGGTCACAGGGTTCGTCCTCGACTCGGGCCGGGTCAGGAACTTCCGCTTCGAGAGAATCCGATAGCGGCTTCCACCTAGGAGCCTCTTCGCGCGGCACCTTGTTCTGCGAGACAATAAACTGATAGTGTCTTTTTATGTCTCGTAAAGAGTCTCGTCACTCCCGGCCAGAAGTTCTCGGCGGCTTCGAGCACCAGGTGCTGCTGGCCGTTGCGCGCCTCGACGGCCTGACCTCCTCGGTGCCCATCGTGCTCGAGTTGCAGGCACGGACCGGCCGTGAAGTCGCGGCGGCTTCGGTGTTCGTAACGCTGCGCCGACTCGAGCGTCGCGGTTACCTGTCCTCGTTCGTCGGTGATCCCGTGCCCGGTCAGGCCGGGCGCCCCCGTCGCCTCTTCCGTCTCCTGCCCGAGGGGCTCGAGGCTGTGCGCGAGGCCGGCGAGGTATTACGACGGCTCTCCGAAGGCCTCTCGCTCGGAGATCTGGCGTGAGGAACTCGCCGTCCGAGATCCCCGCCGTCTACGTAGCCTTTCTTCACCTGTCCCTGTGGCCGTGGCTGAAGCGTGCCGACCGGGACGATGTGGTGCGCGATATCGCCGACCTGCGCACCGCCTATCTGGCCGAATCGGGGAGCCGCGGGCTGGCGCGCTACACCTGGCGGCAGCTGCTCCAGTTTCCGACCCAACTCGCCCTCCCACACCGTCGCCTGCACACTCTCCCCCATCGCAGAGAAACCACCATGGACTCCGTCGTCGCCGACCTCCGCATGGCCGTTCGGACGCTCCGGCGCTCCCCCCTGCTCACATTCACCGTGGTCGCCATCCTCGCTGTGGCTATCAGCGCCAACAGCACGATCTTCAGCGTCGTCTACGCGGTGCTCATCCGGCCATTGCCGTTTCCCGAGCCGGATCGGATCGTCGCCCTGTGGAACACCGACGCCGAAGGTACCCGTTCACGGCTGGCGCCAGGCACGCTGGTCGATGCCCGCGAGTTGGACGCTCTCGAACCCGTGGGCGCGTTCATGAGCCGAAACGCGACGCTGACTCCGCCCGATGGCGAACCCGAGATCCTGCAGGGGGCGCGGGTCACGCAAGGCTACTTCGAAACTCTCGCGCGCGCCCCGCTGGCCGGGCGGATCTTCGAGCCGCACCATTACCAGCGCGGTGAAAAGCCGGTGATGGTCCTCGGCCACGACGTCTGGATGCGTCGTTTCCAGGGAGACCGCCGCCTGATCGGACGCGATGTGCTCTTCGGCGAGACGCAGTACGAGATCATCGCGGTCATGCCACCGGGCGTATACCCGTCCACGGCGAGCATTGAAGGCACGCTACCGCTACGGCCGGGCGGCCCTGACTTCTGGGTGCCGATCCGATTCCAGGACGAGTTCTACGGCAACCGCCGGACCCGCATTCTTGGCGTCATCGCGCGCCTGGCTCCTTCGATCACGATCAGCCAGGCACAGGAGGCCGTCGCCGCCCGCGGCGCCGCTCTGGTCGCCGATGGGCGCCTGCCGGAAGGTGGCGGGCTCACGTTGACGTCGTTTCGGCACGAGGCCGTCGGCACCGTGCAGCGCGCGTTGACGTTGCTGCTGCTGACCGTAGCCGCCCTGCTACTGATCGCCGCCTCCAACGTCGCCGCGCTGCTCCTGACGCGGGCCGAAGCGCGCCAGAGTGAACTCGCTGTACGCGCCGCCCTAGGCGCCGGCCGGTGGCGCCTGGTTCGCCTGCAGCTGATGGAGACCCTCCTGCTTGCCACCGCCGGCGGCACAGTTGGAATCGCCGCAACGCCGCGGCTGCTCGGCCTGCTCCGCAACGCGATTCCCACTCGAATCCCGCGCCTCGAAACCGCAGCATCCGGTACCGAAGTCGTCGCTTTCACCGCTTTGATCGTACTTGGCATCACGTTGCTTTCCGGACTGGTCCCGGCAGTGGTCGCCACCCGCAGCGGCCTGCTGCGAGCGTTGCTGCGCACGACCAGTACGGGAACCGCTCAAGGCGGGCGACGGCGACTGCAGTCCACGCTGGTTGCCGCCCAGACGGCCATGGCAGTGGTACTCGTGATCGTCTCCGTGCTGCTGGTGCGCAGCTTCCTGCAACTCGGGGCGGTCGACCTCGGATTCGACAAAGCGAATGTGATGACCGTCAGCGTGGCGGCTCCCGATACGATCGCGGCGGTTGCCGCGACGACGCGGGCGTTCTGGCTGTCTCTGCGGCAGACGCTGGACGAAATTCCGGGCGTGGCCGTGGCCGGGCTGGGCTCCGACCGACCCGTGGAACGCAGTTGGGTAGATGGCTTCCGCATCGAAGGGAGTCCAGACGACTCCGGAGACAGTCCGCACGCGAGCCTGCGACAGATCGGACCCGGCTATCTCGAGGCACTCGACATACCAGTCATCGCCGGGCGCGGCGTCACCGCGTCCGATCGTGCCGATACGGTGCAGGTGGCCTTGATCAATGAGGCCGCCGCCAACGCGTTCTTCGCCGGCACCGACCCGATCGGGCAGCGGATCACGATTCCGTCGCTGGAGCGAATCGGCTTCCAGGGCGAGGTCGCGGCCACGCGCGAGATCGTCGGCGTGGTCGGAGATGTCCACCACCTCGGGCCGACCGCGGCCGCGGACCCGTCCATCTACCTGGCGCTGCAGCAGTTCGAGTCCTACTCAACCATCGCGATCATTCGCGAGGATGGATCCCGCGCCGATACAGCCGCGGCCGTCCAACAGGCTCTGCGCGAGATCGACCCCGCACTCGCCATCCGCGGCATCGAGCGCTTGCCGCTGCTGGTGAGCGACTTCACGGCGCGGGAACGATTCGCCACGGTGCTGGTCAGCTCGTTCGGAATCATCGGATTGGTGCTGTCGGCCATGGGCCTGTACGTGCTGGTCGCTCGCGCGGTGGCCTTCCGCACGCGGGAGTACGGACTGCGACTGGCCATCGGAGCGCCGCCGACCGCCCTCCTGCGCGACGTCTTCTCGACCGCGCTCCGGCCGGTAGTAGTCGGCGTCTTGGTTGGGATGGCGGTGGCCGCACCGGTCACCACGGCCATGCGCAGCCAGCTGTTCGGAGTGGAGCCCCTCGACCCGATGAGCTTCGCGACCGCCCCGCTCGTGCTGCTGCTGGTGGCGTTGCTGGCAGTGCTGCTATGCGCCCGGCGCGCCCTCGGCGTCGACCCGGCTCACGCGCTGCGCGCCGACGGCTGAGTCGCACCGGGATACTAGAGGGGATTCGGCCGGGTTTCGGGCCGGGACGAGGTCGCCGATCGTGGTACCGCGCCGCACCGCGCTCTCCTTGAGCGACGATGCTGACGAAGAGGGCTTGACGCGTTACTTATTGATACCCTAAGGTTACATTTAGTCACCCATGATACGCCTCAAAGGAATCGATATGAGCGCAGAGAACACACCCAACGTCGCCGATGTCGCCGACAGCCACCGCCGTCGTCTTATGTTCGCCGTCCTGCTGATGGCAGTGATCTCGGCCACGCGAGCGGCGTCAGATGTCCTGGAGGCAGGCGCCATGATCTACCTGAAGGGAATCATGGCGGTCTCGGCGATCGGCATCGTGGCGGCGCTTGCCACACTCGTCTACTGGAAGCTCTTCAAGCTGCCGGCCGGCCAACGAGAACTGTACCTGAGTCCCGACGGATTCGTGACCGATGCGCTGGAGCGAGCCAAGAACGCCTCATGGTTGGTCACGTTCCTGCTGGTTTCCGTCGCGGCAGGCCTGGACCGAATGCTGAGCCGCTCCCCCTGGGTCGACCTGCCGAGCGTCTTCTACTTCAACCTGATCTCGGCGCTCATGCTGGGCACGCTGGGATCCGTGTTCTTCTTCCTCGATCGCGACGCCGGCAACGTCGAGCCAGAATGGGACGCCAGTGCATAAGCCGACCCTGTCGAATCGCATCCGTGTGTATCGTGCCGAGCACCGGCTCAGCCAGGCCGACCTGGCGGCGGCAATCGGCGTCTCGCGCAAGACGATCAACACGATCGAGGTCGGTAGATTCGTGCCCTCCACGATCATCGCGCTGCTGATCGCGCGCCATTTCGAAGTCCCGGTGGAGGAGATCTTCTCGCTGCAGAGGTAGCCCCTCACCGGCCCAAGTGTCCTGACGCGGCCGCGAATCGCCGCGTCCCAGGCCAGGGCCACGGTCACGGTCACAGTCACGGTCACGGTCACGTCGGACGATCTACCAAATACGGGCGCCAGGCCAGCGCTCGTAGAGCCATCGGTCGACCCCGAATCGACGGCCCGAGTTGAAGGCGACCGGAATCAGGACGACGGCCAGCTGGATCGCGTGTGAAATCAGGCTTCCGGTGCCGCCCAGAAGGCCATAGTTCAAGAACAGGAACGCTACGCCAGCGGCACCGAGCCGGGTTGCCGCACCGAAACCTATGGAGATTCCGACCATGAGTTCGCCGAAACCCACGAGGGCAGCGAATAGGTCGAAGTTCGGTACGACGAGGGTGCGCAGGAACGCTTCATAGAATCCGAACATGCGGCCCGCCTCGAGGGAGGGGTTGATGGCATCCGCGAGATAGGCGGCCGGGTTCGGCCGGTTCAGCCAACTCCAGCCGCTGTAGATGAACATCACTCCGAGCAGGATTCTGAGGAGGGTCGGCAGAACGGCAGCTAGGGCTCTGAGGCCCCGCACGGATTCAGCCCCGGCGAGCCTCACTCTCACCGCGACTGTAAGCACGACGGCGATGCCGAACTTCCAGAGCCCCGGTATCAGGACGCCTGTCGTGAACATTCTCGCCGGAGTGAACCCACTCCGGACCGCGAGCAGACGCTGGCTGATCTCTTCCGCGGGCACCCCGGCTGCGGCTAGGAGATCGCGTCGAACCTGCACGACCATATCGACCCAGCTCGGGTCGATGAAGACGAGGTAGATCACCATGTAGGCCTGCCGTATCAAACCCGCGGCAAAAACGACCAGGGCCACGCTGAGCAAGGTGGCGACCCCGCCGGGGACGAGGCCGTGTCGGGCGTGCAATCGCCAGTGCAGGGCAACGACCGCCGCGACCATCAGCGCCAGGTCGAGACCGAGCACCCAACTCGTGAGCCCAAGCCCCATCCACGTGAGTATCTGGACGTTGGCGACGTAAGCGAGGCCGAGAGCGCCTCCATACCTGAGTCCGCGCCACATCATCTCCCCGTTCGTCACCAGTTCGTCATTCTTTGGTTACATCATTACATAGCATCTCTATGTATCCTACGATGCCGTCGCCAGGCGTGACAACCTCAGCCCAATCGGCGGCGGCCACGCCACGCGGTCGTCACGAGGCGGCAACCGTACGCTCGACCGAACGCCAGATCAGGAAGATCGCGGCGATGGCCAGGGCAGGCGCAAAGGCGATCTCGAACAGATCCAGCCAGAAGTTGGTGAGCCCCAGGGCCCTCGAGGCTCCTGCGTGGAGGGCCGTCGCCCACCACTGCCCGTAGTCAATCGCAAGGGCAGAGGTCAAGAAGATGAGAAGCGACGCCGCGCCCATGGCTGCCGCCGGCCACCGCTTGCCGTGTAGACGGCCACGCCAGTTCGAAGAAGAACCCGGCTCTTGCCGGGGACGCCCTCCCTTGACTGCGCCTCTCAGGGCAACGACTACGAGGCCCGTGAGGACCAGCGCATGGATGGAAAGGAGACCGACATGAGCCCACGCATCGCCGAACTCCGTCGGGAATCCAGGACCCGCGGCGAACGTCGCCACCAGCCGGGCAACCTGCTGAATACCTCCGAAGAGCACGTACCCGGCGAGCATCCACACGAGCCGATCGCGCACACGGTTTGGCATCCGGACTTTGCTGTACTCGGTGTCGATCGGTGCGACCTCTCCGAGTCGGGCCACGGCACCTTCCCACGCGACTCCCGAGTCGAGCCCGCTGGCAACCTGCGCGTCGACACGGTCACGCAGATGACCCTCGAGTTCGTCCAGTTCTTCCTCGCTCAGAGTGCTGCCCAGCCGTGCCTCGGCTCGCCACGTCGTGACACGCTCTTCCACGTTCAGCATGCCGCGAGCCTCCATGCCTTGCGCAGGGCGAGGTCGACCGATTTCCACCGGAGCCGCTCTTCCGTCACCGCGACCCTCCCGTCGTCGGTTAGCTCGTAATATCGACGACGACGGCCCACCTCCGACTTCACCCAGCGCGACCGTATGAGGCCCTCTTTCTCCAGTCGGTGAAGTACCGGGTAGAGCATCCCGTCGGTCCACTGGAGATGTCCGCCGGAAAGGTCATGGACCTTGTTGATGATCGCGTAGCCGTAGGATTCGCCCTGACTGAGCACCGCGAGTAGCAGCGGCCGAGTCGAGGCGGCGACGAGTTCTTTTGAGGACATATGGAGACCCTCCTGTGGCTCGTTTACTGACTATTACATAGTGATTCTATGTATAGTACGGTGGCGACGGCGCACGAGGCAAGGCGCGACAGACGACATGGCGAGCCACCCCTAGAAGCGGTGTACGAGGAGGGCACGTCCCGTGGGCCGGGCCGTCGCAGCCTGGTCCCCAGTGTTGGACCAGATCGCGCTGCGCCCATCGGCGGCAAACCCGCCGCACGGTCCTCCCAGGTTCGCCATGAGCACAACATTCGCTCGGTGATGGCCCCCTACGCGACGTGATCGAATCGCCCGCCTCGCTACTCCAGCGAGTCAACGAATGCTGCAATCGCATCGTCGAAGGCGACGGCCTGCCACTCCCAGATCGAATGTCCCGCGTCCTCGATGAACTCGACACGCACGTGGGGCGAGGCGCCGGCCCGTTCGTAGCGCGCAAGACGATCACGGCGAGTTGCCTCGGGCGTATCATCCGAGGATCGAATCGCGAACAGAGCCAACAATGGTCTCGGGTACTCGTCGATCAGGATGCCTGAGTCGGCCGCGAGCCATTCCCGCCAGTAAGCAAGGACATGAGATCGTGGCGGTCGCGTCCACATGTCCCCGTAGAAAGCCGAGCGCGCAGGATCCGGGAGGTTTGGTGCGGCATTGAGTGCGGCCCAGGCGTCGTCGTCGTCATACTGCTCGAGCACCTGCCGCATCTCCTCGGCCGCCCACTCTTCGCGTTGCCGGGGCGAGAACCCGAAGGTGTCCCAGTTCGTGATCGTTGCGTCGACACTCACTACCCCACGGACACGCTCTGGATGCTGCTGGCCGTACTGCACGACATAGGGCCCGGCGGCGGAATGACCGACAAGAACCGCGTCGGCGATCTCCTGTTCGTCCATGAGCGTCGTCATCGCCTCGAGGATGTAGCTCCACAGGGGTGACTCTCCCGGCGCGGCGGAGACGTCGGGCAATTCCGTCGTCCCCATCCCCGGCCAGGTGACCGCGTACATCGTGTAGCGATCAGCATTGCGCGTCATGAATTCGTCCCAAGCGCGGCCGTCGCAGCCCAAACAGGGCACGAGGATGAGCGTCGTATCGCCGGCGCCAATCTTGGAGTAGCTGCCGAAGCGAGGAGGTTCGAGCGGCGCGGCGGCCATGGCCACCAACGTGGCGAGGAACACGAGTCCGAGACGTAAAGAGAGCGTTCGCTTGATCATGAGCACGATTCTGTCGCGGAGAGGGGCCTCCCGTCTAGAACCAGACTTGCGCCGTGAGCCTGGGGCTGTCGGCTAGTAGCATCAACGGATGCTCCGCGATGACCTCCGCCATCTGGTACCAAGGCCCCGCCAGCCGCGAGCCTTCATCCGTTCTTCCCCCATGGGCGGCGGACGTCTACTCGATGTGACCTACCCGGAGAACATGAACTTTCCGAAGCACGATCACGCACAGGCCTACCTCTGCGTGACGGTTGCCGGTGGTTTCGAGCAGAGCTACGCGGGTCGAGATGAAATACACGCTGCCGGCGATCTGGCCTACTACGAGGCTGGGGAGGCGCACCGCGGTACGTACAGCCCAGCTGGCGCTCGAGTGTTTCATGTGGAGCTGCCTGACGACGCCGTGGACGTGCGACCTGAACGCATGCGGGCCCGGCACGGCCCGAGCTCTGGAGCGCTTGCCTTCGGGGCACAGATTCGTCACTTGCTGACACGCTCCGCCGCTCAGGATCCGCTGGAACTGGAAGGGTTGGCTACGGAGTTCGTCCTTGCCTATCTGGGGAAGCCTCCCGCAAGACTGGGTTCAGCGTGGCTAGATCGGGCCAAGGAGTACCTTCGGGAGTCGCTCGATAGTTCCTTGTCGCTCGGTGGCGTTGCCACCGAACTGGACCTCCACCCGTCGCATGTGGCCCGCGAATTCCGTCGCCAGACCGGCACCACGGTAGGTACGTGGGTCCGCCGGCTACGCTGCGCCGAAGCGGCGCGGCTGCTGTCCGAGACCGATGAACGGCTGGTGGTCATCGCCAGCCGCTGCGGTTTTGCCGACCAGAGCCACATGGGCCGCACTTTCCGGAGCCTGCTCGGGACCACACCGCGAGAGTACCGATTGGCGGCAAGGGGTGCGATCCGACTTACGGCTCCGTGAGATCGGTCTTTGGGTCGCAGCGTGTGCGCGCTAGGCTCGAGGTCGCTGGGAGACCCTAACCAGCTGGCGAGGAGCGATCGGGATGAGTGCAGTCAGCGAGCCTCAGGAGACACCGGGGACGGTCGGTTTCCTGACATTCTTCGCCCTGCCGTTCACCGGCGTGGGGCTTTACACAGGCTATCGGTTGCTCGTGGAGTTCGGCTCCGGAAGCGGCGACACGGAGCGCTTGATGCTCCTCGCGGTCTTCTGCCTCGTGTTCGGCGGAGCTGGCGTGGGCATGATCTGGGGAGACCGCTACGGACGCATTCGGCAGGCCCGCGAGGAGAGCCTCAAGCGCCTGCATCCCGACGAACCCTGGCGCTGGAACCCCGACTGGGCCGATGGCCGGATCCGCGGCGGCAACCGCGCGCTCATGTTTGTTGTGTGGGGGCTCGCCCTGATCTGGAACCTGCTCAGCGCGCCGATGCTGACCCAGCTTCCCGCCGAATTCGCCCAGGGCAACTACGGCGCGTTATTCGGGCTCCTCTTCCCGTTGGCCGGGATCGGCCTGCTGACCTGGGCCGTCAGGGCCACGCTGCGATATCGGCGATTCGGAAGCTCGGAATTCCGCATGGACACGATCCCCGGGAGCATTGGCGGCACGCTCGCGGGCCGAATCGAGACCGGGATGAAGTCACAGCCCGACGGCACCGTCACCCTCAAGCTGACCTCCGTGCACCGCCATCAGAGCAAGGGCCGCAACAACAACACGTCTGAGAAGATTCTCTGGCAGGACGAGTACCGGCTTACCGGAGCGGACTTGCAGCACGGCCCAACGGGACTCGTACTGCCTGTCGAGTTCGAGATCCCGGACGATTGTAGGGCCACCGCCGAACTCGCACCCGGTCGTCGTGACCTGTGGCGCCTCGAGGCAAGCGCCGAGCTCACCGGCGTCGACTTCCACACACAGTTCGAGATCCCGGTGTTCGTCACCGAGGAGTCGGCATCGACCGACGCCAACTGGCCGGCCGAATCCCGCTTCGTGCGGCGGGAGCGCGACGAATTCGATCCCGCAGACTCACCAGTTCTGGTCCGCTCGGGGCCAGCGGGCGGCATCGAGTTCATTTTCCCCGCGGGTCGCAACAAGAATGTCGCGCTGGCGCTGACCGTGTTTTTTTTGATCTTCGGCGGAGCGACCGCGGGACTCACGTGGTGGTTGGTGGCGAGCGACATGCCGATCGTGTTTCGTCTGTTCACTGCGACGTTCCCTCTGGTCTTCGGTCTGGTGACGCTGCTGATCTTCTTCTTCACCCTGGATGCCTGGTTCGCCACGTCGCGCGTGGTCGTCGCCGACGGAGTGCTCTGGACCCGGCGATCGCTATTCGGAGGTGGGAAGCGTCGCGAGATCGCGGTGAAGGACATCGCCGGGATCAAGCTCGGCATCGGCATGAGCCAGAACCAGACCGCGACCCAGAGCGGCAAGGCCTACTACGACATCGAGATCCACCCCACGATCGGCAAACGCTTCAAGGCAGGCCAGGGCATTCCGAGCAAACGCGAGGCCGAGTGGCTCGCCGCCAAGATGCGCCGGCTGCTCGAGGTCTGAGACGAGACGAACGCATAGAGCTGTGAAGGCCGACCGACGGGCCGCTGCGAAGGTACTGTCAACTTGGCGGAGATGCTGGCAGCGTGCAGTTCCGCGTGGTTGAGGTAGCCCAGCGGGCGGTCGGATCAGGCGGCGGACCGACCGGTGAGCATTCTGATGGCGCGCGGTGTTGACTCGATGAGGGCGCCGATGTCGGCTCCTGCGCCCGGGCGCGCGAGAAGGAACCCTTGGATCGCGTCGCATCCGGAGCTACGCAGGAAGTCGAACTGAACAGCGGACTCCACGCCCTCGGCGGTGACCCGAACGCCGAGCCCGTGAGCCATGGCGATGATGGCACGGATGATCGTTCGGCTTTCTGGGTCCTTTTCAATGTCTGGTACGAACGAGCGGTCGATCTTCAGCACGTCGGGGCGGATGCGGCGCAAGTAGCTGAGCGAGGAGTAGCCGGTCCCGAAATCGTCGATGGCTACGGACATGCCGAAGGCGCGCATTTGTTCAAACGTCCGTTCGTTGGCGTCGACATCGTCCATCAGGATGCTCTCGGTGAGTTCGATCTCGAGCTTGTCAGGCGCGAACTCAATCTCATCGAGGATTGCCGTCACACGCTGAACGAAACCCTGCTGGTGCATTTGGACGGCCGAGACATTCACGGCCAGTCTCGCTGGCGGATGAGGGAGTTGCAGCCACTCGCTGAACTGAGCGCATGCAGTGCGCAGCACCCACTCTCCGATCGGCAGGATCAGACCGCTCTGCTCGGCTGTCGAGATCAGCTCCTCCGGACTGACTTGACCGAGGGCCTCAGTCTGCCAACGGATCAATGCCTCGACTGTGCTGATGCGACCATCGACGGGGTCGAAGATAGGCTGGTAATCCAGGTGCAGATCGCCGCGCTCGAGAGCACGCTCCAGCTCTCCCTCGAGCGCCATGCGGCTCCGAGCTCGGGCGCGCAGTTCGTTGTCGAAGAACCGGTAGTTGTCGCTACCCTGGCGCTTGGCCGCGTATAGAGCCAGGTCGGCGTTCTTGAGCAATGTCTCGACGGTCGTGCCGTCGCTGGGGTAGACGGTGATCCCGATGCTCGGAGTGATGCGCAGCATGAATCGGTCGAAGCTATACGGTTGTTTCAAGCTATCTAGAATCTGCTCGGCCACATGCGCCGCGTCCTCGGGGGCGCTGATCTCGCTCAGTAGGATCGCGAACTCGTCGCCGCCCGAGCGCGACAGCGTGTTCGTATCGTGATTCTCGCCTGTGAGATCGGCCTCGGTACGGAGACAGTTCCGGACCCGGTCGGCCACGGCCTGCAATAGTCGATCGCCGACGGCGTGCCCGAAGGTATCGTTGACCCGCTTGAATCCGTCGAGATCGAATGACATCACTGCGAAGCGGCGGTCGTGACGCTTGGCGGCGGAGAGTCTCTGCGCGAGCCGCTCCTTGAACAGGAGTCGATTCGGCAGTCCGGTGAGCGAGTCGTGATACGCCATGAAGGTGATCCGTTTCTCGAAACCGCGTCGCTGCGTGATGTCCTGAACGGTTCCAACGACGCGGCGACCGGTTTTCGTCCCGATTGGTTTGCCGCATTCATGAATGAAGCCCTCACTGCCGTCCAGATTGCCGATCGCATACTCGATCTCGTAAGGGGTGCCGTCCTCCAAGGCCGCCTGGCGGGCGTTCTCGACGAGATCTCGATCCGGCTCCTTGACGTTGGCGAGCATTCCATGGAGCGAGGGTTGCTCCGATCGCGGCACCCCCAGGATGCGGTAGGTCTGTTCGGAGCAGTTGAGCATGTCCTGGTCCGTGGTCGACTCCCAGCTGCCTATGCGCGCCGTTCGCTGGGCGTCGGCGAGGCTACGGAAAGCGATGCTCGAGCGAATCGCATAGCGCACCCGATGCTTCGTCAGCTCCCAATTCACCGGCTTGGTCAAAAAGTCCGTGGCGCCCGCATCGTAGGCCCGGGTGATCGACTCCAGATCGTCGAGTCCGGTCATCATGATGATCGGGATGTTGTCGAACTCGTGCGATGCGCGGAGCTCTGCGCACACGTCGTATCCACTGATCCCGGGCATCATCACGTCGAGCAAGATCACGTCGGGGCGTAGCTCGACAAGTACTTCGAGCCCACTCTTGCCCGTGTCCGCCTCCACGACCTCGAACCCGATCGTCTCCAGCGCTGCGCGTGCGAAGAGCCGTACGTTGGCATCGTCGTCGATTACGAGCGCTACCAGCCCGGTCACTCCGAAGCTCATGCCACTCATGCCGCCCTACCCGCCGCGCCCAGGGCCTCGCCCAGGGCCTCGATGAGCCACTCGCACGACGCGGCGATTGCCGCCACCTGGACCTCGGCGCCAGAGAGGTCGCCGACACTGGCCTGTTCCTCGATCACTCGACAACGCTCGGCGAGCCGCAACCCGCCGAGTTGGGCACTGCTCGACTTGAGCTTGTGGGCGGCAAAGCGAGCGGCCTCGAAGTCGCCATCTGCGACCGCCTGGCTCATTGCCTGGACGAGCTCCCGAGACTCCGGGACGTAGTTGTCGACGGCCTGGCTCAACAGGTTGGGCTGACCCTGCTCGAGAACCGAGAGGAGCCTCCCGACGGTGGCCGCGTCCAGAGCCGGCTCGCCGGGGTCGTCGGGCTTCGCGTCCGCAGCCCGCACGGAGTCCATGGTCTCCGGTAGCCAGCGCGCGAGCACGGTGCGCAGTTGCTCGGGCGTGTAGGGTTTCGAAAGGAAGTCGCTCATGCCGGCTTCCATGCAGCGGTCCCGGTACTCATCGTGAGCGTTTGCAGTGAGCGCTACTATGGGCGGCACGGGTACACCCGTCGCGGCCACCCTGTCCAACAGGCGCGACGTCGCTTCGAAGCCGTCCATTATCGGCATCTCGCAGTCCATCAGGATCAGGTCATACGCGCCTGTCGCAGCCTTGAGCAGCGCTTCCGAGCCGTTCGCGGCCGAGGCAGTCTCGCAGCCAATCATCTCGAGTAGCCCCTCCGCGACTTGCCGGTTGACCGTGCTGTCCTCGACTAGAAGCACGCGCCCACGAATCTTCCTAGTCTCCGCGCGAGCGCGCGGCGGCGGCGCCACGGCCGCACCCGACTTCTCTGCCGCGATTACCGCCGTCAGCGTGTCGAGCAGGAGTGCCTGACGCACAGGCTTGCCGAGAGAGACGCAAATGCCATGGCGACAAGTTTCTGAGCAATCGAGATACAGCCCGGCGGAGGTCAACATTACTCGGGGTACCGTCGCGATGAGCGGATCGGCCTCGATCGCCGCCGCCAACTCGAGCCCGTTCATTCCAGGCATGTTCATGTCCAGGATCGTCAAGTCGAATGCGTCGCCGTTATTGGCTGCCCGACGGAGCGTGGCCAGGGCGCTCTCCCCATCTTCCACAGCGGCCCAGCGCATCTGCCAACTTTCGAGGTGATGGCCGAGGATATTGCGGTTGGTGGCGCTGTCATCGACTACCAGAACCCTCAGGCCACGGAGCGTGGTGCCGCGATCGGCATCCGCGGCGACCGCGGCAACCTGCTGGCGAAACCTGGAGGTGAACGAGAAGAGGCTACCCTTGCCCGGCTCGCTTTCCACGCGCAGCTCGCCACCCATTGCCTCAACCAGGTCACGGGCAAGCGCGAGGCCGAGCCCGCTGCCGCCGAACCTCCGAGTCGTGGAGGCGTCGGCTTGTGAGAAGACATCGAAGATCTTGTCGAGCGCTTTCGCAGGGATCCCGATTCCTGTGTCACTCACAGCGCAGTGAAGCATGAGGTCGCCCCCCGGTAGCGCCTCGGCCCTGACAGTAAGAATGACCTCACCTTCATCGGTGAACTTGATGGCGTTGTCGACGAGGTTGACCAGTACCTGGCGGAAGCGCATTGCGTCGCCACACAACGCGGTGGGCACATCCGGCCTGATATCGCAGAGAAGCTCCACCTGTTTGCGCTGTGCCCTTTCGGCAAGCACCTCGACGATGTCCTCGATCTCCTCCCACAGGTCGAAATCGGCCCACTCGATCTCGAGTTTTCCCGCATCGATCTTGGAGACGTCCAGGACGTCGTTTACCAAGCGCAGGAGCGCGTGGCCGGATCGTCGAAGGGTCTCAGCGAAGCGCTTCTGCCGGTCGCTCAATGGCGTTTGCAGCATTAACTCGTTCATTCCGAGAATGCCGTTGATCGGAGTGCGAATCTCGTGGCTCATGCGCGCCAGGAACTCCGACTTGGCGCGGTTGGCCGCTTCGGCCGAGTGCTTCTCCCGCAGGACGCGACGAAGGCGGATCCCGTGGGCCGCGCGGAGCGCCGCCGAGATCAACAAGAGCCCCAGCCCCCATACCCAAGGCGATTGGTAGAGACCAGGTAGAACCACGAACTCGAAGCGCGCAGGCTGCGAGCGCGGAGCACCTCCGGCCCAGGCCTCAACCTCGAAGACGTACTCTCCGGCCGCCAGGCTGGCATAGGAGATCATGCGTTCGGTCGTTCTCGGCGACCATGTCTCGTCGAGACCGAGCAGCCGGTAGCGGAAAGAGATGTCGTCCTCGTCCACGAAGCTCAGTCCGACGAAGTTGAACGAGACGCTATTGTGCGATCGATCCAGCTCCTGGCCGGGGACGAGAGCGTCCTTCAGCCCGCGAGCCGTCCCGCGCTCGATGGTGACCAGCGGCGGTATCAGCGAACGGCCTTCAAGCTCCGGGAAGAAGCGCATCAGGCCAGCTCCGGTGCCGAACCACAGCGTTCCGCCGGAGTCCTCGAGCGCCGCGCCCAGCGAACCCTCGAGGTCGACGAGACCGTCGCCGCCGTCGAAATGTACGAAACCGCTACCGTCCCATCGGTCGAGACCGCGATTCGTGTAGAACCAGACCCGCTGTTGGCTGTCGACCAGCGTCTGCCAGACGAAATCGTTGGCGAGCCCCTCGGTCGTCGATATCCGAACCACCTCGCCGTACGGATCGAAGCGGAACGCGCCGAGACCGTTCGTGCCGACCCACATACCTCCGGCCGGGTCGGCTGTTATTTCCCAGACGGCGACCTTCGCCAGATCTTGTTCGAAGCCGATCACTTCCGTCTTTCCGTCGGCGTAGGCAAAGACTCCGTGCTGGTCTGTTGCCACCCACAGACGACCCTGATCGTCGGTCGCGAGATCGTTCACGCTGACGTCCTCGAAGCTCTCCAGGCCCGGCGGTCGCTCCACGCGCCCGGCATCGAGCCAGCGGAGTAGCCCATGCTCCGTGCCGACCCAGACCGCCCCGGAAGGACCGACGTGGATGCTGCTGACCTTGGATGAGGTTGTTGCCATCTGGGCCGTCACGACGCCTTCGCGCCAATGGAAGAGCCCGTTTTCGGTACCGATTAGCACCGTGCCATCGGCAAGTGGCTCGGCGACATAGCTGAGTCGGCTCGTGAGTCCCTGCTCGGGGCCGATGGTCCAAATCCGCTCATCCGGTTCGATCACAGCTACGCCGTTGCGAGTGCTGAGCCATATCCGAGCGGCAGAGTCCTCGCGGATGCTACGAACGAAGTTGTGAGGCAGACCTTCCTGCATCGTGTACGCCCTGAAGGGTCCCGAGACCAACCTGGCGAGACCGTCGTCGGTTCCGAGCCAAAGGCTCGACTCGCGATCCACGAATACTTGCCAGACCTGACTGCTTGGCAGTCCGTGCGTACGGTCGATTAGCTGGAGTCGTCCATCCGCGACGCGCAACACTCCACCCATCGTGCCGAACCACAAAACGCCATCGGCATCGATGACCCCATGCTGGATATGGCGCGCTTCGGGTGTGCCGAGCGCGCTCGAATTCAGCTTGGCAAAGCCTCGCTCATCGCCGGTGAGCAGACCGGTCTCGGTGCCCACCCAAAGCGTCCCCTTGGTGTCCTCGACGATTGCGTGAATCGTCGTCGCATCGGGAATCCCCTCGGTAATCGCGACGAAACCGCCCCCCTCGAAAACCGCCAGGCCGTTAGATGTCCCGGCCCAAAGCCGGCCGAGCCGATCGCGGGCCAGAGCCAAGACCCGACGGCCCGGCAAGCCGTGCTCGGCATCGAAGCGCTGGTCTCCGCCGGCGCCAACGCGTACAAGGCCGTCGTCCGTGCCGACCCAGAGAGTCCCGTCTGCGTCGAGATGGAGGCTGTTCACCCCGTCCGAGCGACCCGATAGAGCGATCGGCTCGAACTTGTCTCCATCGAAGACAGCCAGGCCGCGCGGAGTCCCGACGATGACCTCACCGTTGGCGTTCTCGCCGATCGCATTGATCGTGCCATCGGGGAGCCCATCGGCGAGGCCGAAACCCGTGAAGCGGACGCCATCGTATCGGGCCACGCCGCTATACGTTCCGGCCCAGATGTAACCTTGCTGATCCTGAAAGACCGAGAGGGCCTGCACCTGCGGTAGGCCCTCGCTGCCCGTGTATCGACGGAACTGGTACTGCTGCCCCGACGCCGGGGCAGCGAAGAACAACGTCAGGGCACAAGCGAGGGTCGCCCGACCGAAGCGACCGTTCACGAATCGCAGGTGACGGGGGGATTGCATCTAAACGTTCCTAACGGCTTTCCCTGCCGTTTGGTTCGGACACACAGGCAATACGAGGCATCGGCAACTCAGGACCCGGAGGGGCACCACCGAGGCCGTTTCTGACTTTGGATAGTGTCTAATAGCATTCACTGTCCTTGAGTACGTAGATGTGACCATCCGTAGGTATAGCAAGTTCAGTCATACTTACGCAAGCAAGTAATACTTCGTCCGCTTTCGTTCAACCAGGCGACCACGAAATCTACGGGTGTCGAATCGAGTCGACGTCGCCGCTCGTAGGATCAGCGTTTCTGCAGCGCGATCCGCTGATGCGGATAATCGAAGGTCAGGCTCAGGTCGCGCAAGATATTGACGCCGACGGTTCCGAACGCATAGGGGTCGGCCATGCCTCCCGCCTTATCGAGACTGAGGCGTACCGGAAGGTCGGTGTATCGGTGGCCGGCAAGTTCGACCCACGCTAGCCGGCTCGGGACGTAGCGGGAAGAGCCGCCGGCGCCCGTGAAACTGTTCGTCGCGCCAGTGCGCCCATCGAGCAGCGACAAGCGTTCCACGGTGGGCGAGTGCATGACGAGCGTCGTGTTGGCAGCGCCGGTATCGAGCATGAAGAGTCCCCAGTGATCGCCTTCGACGCCTCCTCGAACAAGCGGGCGTTTCCCGTGAAGCACCAGCGGTTGCCATTCGGGCTGCGCACCAGACCCACCGGCCGAGTCGAGCAGTCGCACATCCGGTGCTGCGAGGTCGAATTCGACCCGCGCACGGATCAGAATATCCCAGCCGATGACACCCTCGATTTCGCGCAGCGCAGGCGCCACCGCGCCTAGATCCATCTCGAGGAAGACCAGGCCTTCCACGGTCATCGGGCCGAGTCGAAATGAGTCGCTGGCGCGCAGAGTCGTCGTCGCGACGTTCGCTCCGGAGCCGGCCAGCACGCTCTTCCCGATTGCCTTCAGACCGAGTCGCTTCGCGGCGGCGGGAGTGATGACCGAAGCTCCCGCGCCCGAGTCAAGAATGAACCAGCCGGTTTCCTTTCCGTCGATGACGGGCTTCACCACGATATGGCCCGTGCTGATACGGCGCAGCTCGAGCCGGGAAGGTCGCGACGAATCGAACGAAGCGTCTCCGATGCCCTGCGGCATTCGCGACAGCTCCTCAACGCTGCAGGCAAGGATCTCGGCGTCTTGTACCCGGAATTCATCGGCGAGTCCGGCCTCGTGGACCACCTTGATGACGTGCGGGAGGTTCAGGCCGCCCACCGGACGATAGTCGGAGTATTCGACCGAGGCGTCGACCGCGAACGTCTTGAGATCGACCCGCGCTGGAAGGTGGGTCTGCCGGTCCAAGGTGATGTCCGCTTCGAGCCACCCGTTCTCCAGTCCCAGCTCGACACGGAAGCCGGAACCCACGTTCTCGGGCTCATGTATGACGACCGCGGCGTCCGGAGAGAGCCAGTAGCCGGTGTCGAACCAGACTCCCAACTGGAAAGCCTCCTTCATGAGCAGTTCCAGTTCGAACACCGCGCTCTGAGCGTCGCGCTGCCACACCTGGTTGCCGTCTGAGGCCACGAGCGTCGCAAGGGGTCCGTCGATCGAGTGGCGGAACGACCCGTCTGGGCCGAGCAGCAACGCGTACGTGGTTTCCGTTCCGCGGAACCTGGCGTCACCCTGGATCGACAGGCACTGTCCGCCAGACGGTAGGTGAGCCGAGCCGGCGGCGCGCCGAATCTCCGCAAGCGTAGGTGCCGGCGTCGTATCGCCAGCGAGCGTAGAGAGCGTCGCCCAGCTGAAGATCGCGACCGCTAGGGTTCCCGCGGCGGTCAACCATCGAACTCGAGACCGAGGCATCATTTCGCCTGACAGGGGGATCGGAGACTTCGTCGTACTTGCTGCTACGGAGTGGTGGCCTCAGGGTTTCGCGGCGCGCGCGGGAGCGTCAGGGCGCTTACTACCGACCGTCCCACCAACTCGACTGCCGCCCGGGACAAGCCGGCGACTCAGTTCTCGCGGCTGGTGATGAGCTGGAGTATGACCGTAGCGCGCGTAACGCCTAGCACGGCCTGCGGCTCCACGCGCTAGACACGAGCCGGTCCCCTCCCCAGGACTCCCCAGGACTCCCCAGGAAATCCCCAGGACAGACTCATGAGCAGAAGTGCGCGATTCGTACAGCTTCTCACTCTCTCCAGCGCGGCCTTGGTGGCCGCTCTGACAATCCCTGCGACCGCTCTGGCGCAGGGCTCACCGACCTACGACAGCGACCAGACTCGCGTACTGGTCGAGTCCATGATCGATGCCCACGGCGGTCTTGATCGTTGGTGGGCGGCGCCCTCGTTCGACTACACGGTGGCCATGTATCTGGCGGCCATGCCCGTCGGTGAAGATGCTGGCCGTCGGCATGCGGATAACTGGCGCTTCTATCGCGTCGCGATCGAACCCCGTTCCAGCCGCGGCTACGTGAGCTTGCCCGGTGAGGGAACGGGCGACGTCCACGTGGGCCACGATGGCAAGCAGGTGTGGCGTCGCCCCTACAGCTTCGACGTTCAGCGGTTCCGCGACAACCCGATGCAGTTGCTGTACTACCACTACTCGATGCTTAGCCTGCCGTGGCTAACGCAGCAAGAAGGAGTAAACATCGCCCGCGCCGACGATGCCGAACTTCAGGGCAAGGCCGGCCTGTTCGCGGCAGTCGACCTGACGTTCGCGCCCGAGGGCAAGACCCACGGTGGCTACTACCGGCTATTCATCGACAAGGAGTCGGCGCGGCTGTCCGGTTGGGTCGCTACCACGCCCTACCCACTCCTGCCCGGTGCTGTGCTACCCGAGGAGCTCGGCGGCAACGGGCGGCCGAACATGTTCCGTGTCGTCGACGACTGGATGGATGCCGACGGCCTGCTGATTCCGCAGGCCTACAACACCTTCATGATTACGGCCGACGGCGCGCACCTCGCCGGCACGCACCTGGTTGTGGAGCCGTCGTTCAGTTCCGAACTGCGCACGCAGTTGTTGGCCCGGCCCGCAGACGCCGAGATCGTGTTGCCTCGCCGCTAGGCTCGGACAGCGTCGCCCCCATCGCCGCCGTGGCTGAACACCGCCAGCCACGGCGGCTTCGAGCGCGGGCCTTTGGGACCTGGAGCGAGTTCGTCCGAGTGCGCGCGCCCCCTACAGCTTGGGGATCTCGATGCTTACGCGGGTGCCGCGATCGATCTCGGAGCGAATCCACATGCGGCCGCCGAACTGCTTGGTCACGAAGTACGCCTTCGTGAGTCCGAAGCCACCCCCCATCGTCTTCGTACCGCCGACGTTGGCGGCGCGATGGCCGTAGTCGACGACCTGGTCCAGGTCGCTTTCGGGGATCCCGTGGCCGCTGTCCTCGACGACCAGCCGCAGGCGCGAACCGTCGTCCATCAGGCCCGCCGCGATGTCTCCGCCCGGCGCGGTGTACTTGCGAGCGTTGGCCACGAGGTCACGAAAGACGTCTTGGAGAACCGGCGGCATGTCGATGTACTTACCCTCGGGGCTCTCGATGTCGAGGCGAACAAAGTAGTCGGAGCGTTCCTGCGCGGCGATGTTGTAGACCACGTGGTAGCGCCCCTGAGCGTTCTTCTCCACCGCGGCGAAGAACTCGGTGAGGTTCTTCTCGAGCACAGAGATCTCGAACCGGTGCCAGCGCTCAGGATGTTCGGCGCGCGCCAGGATCTCGCGCACCCGCACCCGCAGAACCTCGAAGACCGTGACGACAATGTCAACGAGATCATCGACCTCGGGCCGCCCTTCGGTCGCTGGATACCGCGTGCGCGTTTCGTCGATGTACGTGAGGATCGTTGTGCGTAGGGTCTCCACCCCGCGAGCGTGGTCGAGTGCCTTTTCCCGATCCGCCAGCTCGTCACAAACGCTCAACACCTGCTCGATCGCGGGCTCCAGCGCCTCGTCATCGCCCAACTCGTCGCCCAGCAGCATTAGGGTGCCGCGCAGCACCGACAGGATGTTAAGGATGCTGTGCATGTCGAGCAGGCTCGCCTGCGCGTCCGTCAACGTGAGGTCGTGGGTAATCTCCCGTTCCTGCATGGCGGTCCCCCTTTGGTCGAACTGCAACGAGTTGCGCGTCGTGCTCTCACTCGCCTTCAGGTACGGGCACCTAGAACGACAAGCGACGCTCGGCGGTTCCCGTACCCGTGCCTCGTCGGAGGCGCCGATCCGAATCTTCTACAGCGATTGTACCCGCACATGTAGCATTTTGGCCGACGACAGCCGAACTCGAGATCGGCGCGCTAGCCGCGGCCTCGGGCCGGGTTGCCGATCAACTTGACGGGACGTGAACCAAGTGGCCGCAGTGCTGGCACTCCAGAGGCCCTAGTATGTGAGTGTCCGGATGGATCGATTGGCACATCGGGTCGATGAGGTTCGAGACCTACGGTCGGCGGGCCCTCTCAAGATGAAGCGGGGGCGGATGTACAAGCGGCGCACGGGGTACTTCGTGAGGGCGGGGATCTTGTCTGTGGCCCTGCTCGCGTGCGTGGGACAGACCCGTATGGCGGGTGGCCAGCTGGGCCCGTGGGAGGGGGATTTCTCGTTCGGACCCCACCCGGTCGGGTTCCGGACCGCAGCTCTGACGCGGACGTCGTCGGAGGGGCCGCGTCAGATCGCCCTGTCGATATGGTATCCGGCTGACGCAAGCTCGGGAGCCCAGTCCCTGCGCGTGAGGGACTACTTCCGGAGCGCCGTCCTGGAGGGACAGCTTTCTGAGACCACAGGTCTGGCGGAAGAACCGGCCTTCGCGGCTGCGATGACCGGCTCCGCGACCGCGCTCTCACCAGAGCGCGCTCGGACCGGCCTGGACGCCCCGGTGCTAGCTCGGGCGGATGCGGCCCCCGAGCCTGGCCCGTATCCGCTTGTGCTCTGGTCCAGCCGACACGCAACGGTGCTGGCGCAGGCGCCGCTCTCCGAGGTACTGGCAAGCCACGGGTTCGTAGTAGCCACGGTGTGGTCTTCCAGCCCGCCGCTCGCATTCCTCTGGGAAGAGAAGGCACGTGAGGAGAAGCTAGCAACGATCCAGGCGCACACGGGTGACCTTGAACAAGCGCTGAGAGAACTCCGGCGGAACCCCGCTGTAGACGGAGACAATGTCATCGGCTTGGCGTGGAGCTATGGAGGACAGACCGTCGCGCGTCTCCAGGAAGTGGAACCCCGCGTGCGAGCAATCGTGGCGCTCGACGCTAACGTCGTTCCGGCGCGACCCGAAGAGTCACTGGAGTTGAAGCGCCCGCTGGTGTATCTGGTGGGGCGCGATACGTCGGGTAGGGGTTTCGACCGACTTCAGCGCCTGACGAAGCCGTGGACCGCGATCCGACTCACGGAACTGGCTCACGGCAATTTCAACGCGCTCGAAGGTTACTTGCCCGCTGTCTTAGGAACCGACACCGTCTACTCTTGGTCGCTTGGCGGGGAGGTGGCCAGGGATGGATACCGGGCCCTGGTCCGAGTTGTCACGTCGGCCGCCCAGGCATTGGTTCGTGAGGAACCGCCATCGATGTTGCAGTTGGCGATGCTGCTAGAAGATGCGGCGGGAGCCACGCCGATCCAGGTGCTCACATCCGCTACCCCTAACGAGGGTGCTGTCCAGTGAGCGACGGTCGCGGGGCGGGACGGGCGCTGTCAAGTTACCGGCAGGCTGGCAGAGTTCCCCGACGAGCAACGATCGGGTGAGCTAGCACGCGTGTGGTTGACCATCGTCACAATCTTCCAGACACGGCGACAACCTGGCAGTGGCGGCTCAGGGCCCGGCGTCGATCAGCCGTTGGATGCGCTCCAGGCCGCACCGACGATGGGTACGCAGCAGCGCGATCGCTAGGTCGGTGTCGTCGCGCTCGATCGCGCGGGCGATCTGATCGTGCTCGTCGGCAGATGTCTGCGGGTCCGGTTCGGTCCAGTAGTAGTGGATGTAGCGCGACACCCGGGTGTAGAGCATGCGGAAGTGCGTCACGAGCACGCGGTTGCCACTTCCCGCGACCAGGCCGTCGTGCCAGGCGAAGTCCACCGCAGCGAACGCAGCGGTGTCCTTCGGCGGGCGGAGCGGGTCGAAATTGAGCGATCGCAGCTTGGCGGCGACGCCGCCCGGACCCAGCGACCGCTGGCGAATGCTCAGCACTTCGAGCTCCACCAGCACCGGATAGATCTCGTTCAAATCATGACTGCTGAGCGGCGGCAGGCGGTAGCCACGCCGCGGCACATGCTCCAGCAAGCCTTTGCTCGAGAGCCTCGCGCACGCCTCGCGGATCGGCGTGCGGCTTACGCCCAGCCGTTTGGCAATCGCGTCCTCGCGGATCCATTCCGATGCGCCGAGATCGCAGGACACAATCAGCGATTGGAGGCGTGACTCTGCGCTCGCGGCGTCCTCGGTGTGCTGCACTGGTGATACAAGGCCGGTCATATGTGCTCCCGTACGAACACTATCGTATACGATACGGAACGTTTGCCACGAAATACTGCTTATGCCGGGTAATCGTACTGTAATTGTGTACGATACTGCGCCCACTCCGAATCCTGCCCGCCCGTCAATCCATGCAAGCCTCCAAGCTCGGAAGGAAGAACCATCATGCCTACTCATCTCATGACTTCTGCGGCCCTGCTGGCGCTCGCCGCCATCGGCGTCCCCGGAGCCCAACAGGCTGCAACGAGAGCAGATTTCGAAGCGCTGGTCGGCTATTTCGCCTCAGAGAGCGCTACGTGGCAGCAGGATAACGCTGACCCGGGCGACGGCGAAGCGAAGCGCTGGGTTCGCCGCCATCGAGTGGCTCCGGACTCTTCGAGTGCCGAGGTAGTCGCGATCTACGGCGAGGGCCGCTGCGAGTTAGTGACCACTTTCGAGACCCGCTGGTTGCCCGAGGACAACACGATCTCGGTCAAGGGTCGTACGGCCAGCGGGCTCGAGACGACGGGCACAGTCGAGGTTCTCGGTGGGTCACGCTACCTGATGACCATCCGGGTTGCTCTTCCCGACGGTACCGAGCTGAGAATGCGCGATACGACAGATCTGTCGGAACCCGATTCCGCCGCCACCAATGCGGAGCGTTGGACCGGCGACGGGTGGGTCCAGCTCGATTCCGTGACGTGGCGGCGCGCCCCCGCGGACGCGTGGTGTCGGCCTGATTAGTCGCGCCAGAATGCGCGCCACCTCGGTCCGATCGGAGCCCTTGCCGCCCGACTATCGTTCGGTCGCTTCGCTGCTCCCGACTGACGGAGTGATTCCACCATTCGCAGCGGCCAGGACGATCACGATGCCGGGGTGATCCGGGGCCCGGCGTAGGCCGCGGGTGTTCACGCGCCGTGGCGGCGCTGAAGCAGCTTCGAAACGGTCTCAAGCGTGTGCTCAGCTCTTGTAGGTTGTCTACGGGTGAGATACCGTCGCGACTTCCCCCCCACTGCAAGAAGCAGGAGGTTGTCCCGTGCGTTGGAATCACGTTTCGTTTGCGTTGGCCGCGGGCGCGGTGTTGCTCGGGAGTGCCTCCTCCCAGGCGCCGGTCCCGCTTGAGCCGCTGGGCGACGATCCCTCCTGGAGCGACGTCGGACCCCTCTGGTCGACTGACGGCGAGCGCATTGTGTTCAGCTCCAATCGGTCGGGAAACCCCGAGGTATACGAGGTTCGCCCGGACGGTTCGGGTTTGGTGCAACTGACGAACGTGGGGCGGAGCACCCACTCTACCGACGTGTCAGCCGATGGCGGTGAGATGCTGCTGGAGTCGGACGCAAGCGGCGACCGGGAGATCTACGTACTGGCCGCGAACGGATCGGCCATGCGACGGCTCACACATAACGACGGCCAGGATCGCCACGCCCAGTGGATGCCAGGGAACGAGCGCGTCGTTTTCGACTCGGACCGCGACGGCAACATCGATGTGTACTCGATGGATCACGACGGCGGGGACCTTCGCCGTCTCACCTCCACTCCCGGCGCCGATCTCACGCCGATCCCGTCGCCCGACGGCACGCGTATCGTGTTCGGAAGCGACCGCACCGGCGACCGTGAACTCTTCATCATGTCGGCCGACGGCGGGGAGCCCGTGCAGCTCACGCACTCACCCGACTTCGACGGTTGGCCGCGCTGGTCGCCCGACGGCGAACGCATCGCGTTCACCTCCCGCCGCGACGGCGGGGATAGCGAGACCTATGTCATCAACGCGGACGGCACCGGTACGCGACGTCTCACCGAGACCCCCGGCCTCGACTACATGCAGGACTGGTCGCCTGACGGTGGACAACTGGTGATCCGTTCCAACACTGGCGGCCGCGCCGGCCTGGAGATTCTCGACCTGGCCACCGGGAGTCGGCAACGCATAACGAATACCGGCCTGAGCCATTTCGCCCGGGTGGCTCGCGACGACGGAGTCGAGGTCGCGCTGCAACGACTGGCGGCTTCGCCAGGTGGGCCCCTCTACTTCCAGTATTCCGAGATTTTGCACTACTCGCTGCCGGCCCATGGTACGGATCCAGAAGTCATGGCGCGCGTTCTCGAGCAAGGTGTCGCCGCGTACCCGGAGCGCAGCGGCCAGATGGTGCGACTCGGCGATCTCTATCTGACACTCGGACGCAAGAGCGAGTCCGTGGCCATACTGGAGCGCGCAGTACGCCTTGCCGCAGACGGCGCGGATCTGGCTCTCTTGCGAGCCCGCGCCGACTAGTTCTTGACGCTCGGCCACGGGCCGGAACACGAAGCCGCTACGCCAGCGGCGCCCAGGCGGGTCGCCGCGCCGAACCCTATGGAGATGCCGACCATGAGTTTGCCGCAGCCCACGAGAGCGGCGAACAGGCCGAGGTTCGGTACGACGAGCCGGTGACCACCTCGGTCCAGGTCCCAGGCTCCACCGAGGGCATCAAAACTACCGCCTGCGTCCCTTGCGACGCAAGGGGAAAGATCGCACCGCTGCCTCCTCTACGAGGGTCGCTCTTTCGCGGTGTTTGCGCTCAGTCTCCCCTGGTGTCACCATGGGAACAATTGGCATCGCCACTAGGCGTTCGCACGCAATTCCCCACTTGATCGGATCCGATGCCACAACCCATGGCCTGCCGCGGCGCGGAGCACGAGTCTGCGACGACTCGCAGACTCGCGGTCCTGTTGACCACGGTTGGGCTGATCAGTGGTTTCAGCGAACGCACGGTGACGGCTCAGGGAATCGACCCGTCCCCCTACGCGCTCGTAGGCACGGCGACCCAGGCGGGGGGGCCGGTTGCGTGGCCCGACGGCGCACCCGCCGAAACCAAACTGGAGCGGATCCTCGAGGCCTGGGCCATGGATGACGGCTTTGCCGGTGCGGTGATCGCCACCCGAGCAAGCAAGACGGTGCTGGCTCGCGGCTTCGGGATGGCGAGCTATGAGCACGGAGTTCCCAATACGGCCGCGACACGATTCCCAACTGGCTATCTGGCCCGGCAATTCACCGCGGCGCTGATCGGGCGCCTGGCGGACCGAGGACTAGTTGAGTTGGATCGCACCGTCGGGGAGTACGTTCCGATAACCGGGCCGGCCTCCCGCCCGACATTGCGCCAGTTGTTGGCCAACGTATCCGGACTCCAGCAGAACTTGTTTCTGTACACCGACAAGAGTCCCGCCGACGCTTTTGTCGACCTGCGCGAGCTACTCGACGCCGCCTCGCAGGCCGAGATGCTCGCAGAGCCCGGCCAGTCGTACGAGTTCTCGGGGCCCGAAGGCTCGTCGGTCGATGGGATCCTGCTGGCTGCCGTGATCGAGCACGTCGCCGGGACACCGTTATCGGTCGCCATGCGACGCGAGGTGCTGGAGCCGTTGGGGATGATGGACACTGGATTCCTGCACCCTCGAGCGACCGTCAAGGGCCTGGCTGCGCCCTACATGCGATTGTTCGGTCGGCTCGAGCCCTACCCTTCCACGGACTACAGCTACCTGCCCGGCGCCGGCGACATGTTCTCCACGGTGGCCGACCTGGAACGGTTCTTCCGGCTCGTTCTCGCCGAACGGGCGCTCGGAGAGGCAGTGCGAGAGGCCGTGCGCGCCTCACTGGGGCCGATCGAGTTCAGCGTCGTCGATGGCGCGTTGGTTCGTGATGCCGGTGATGCTGGCAAAGCGCCTCGACACCGCTACGTCGACAGCAACGGCTGGATGCGGGGTAGCTCAATACTGTTGTCCTACTACCCCGAGCGCGGTGATCTCCTCGTCGTTCTGAGCAATGTGCATCGGGGCGCTCAGGTTTACGACATACGGCGCCGCTGGACGCGGCTTCTCTTCGATCTGCCCGTGGGGCTGCCACTCCCAAAGATGCGCAAGAGTTTCTGGCAACTGGCTCTCTCCGCAGACCCGGGCGGCGCCGCAGCCCGTTACCGCGAGCTAGCGGGTACCGCGGGCGGCGCGGACCTGCCGCTGCGTGACGAGATCATGTTTCACATTCGCGAGCTCCGGCGCCGCGGAGCACTCGATCAGGCGCTCGCTATCGCCGACGTGTACGTGGCCCTGGAGCCCGACTTCTGGCTGGCACACTGGGAGATGGGAGAGGTGCTTCGTGCGCGTGACGCCCACGAGGCGGCGCAGAACGCCTACCTCCGAGCACTCCAACTGGACGTGCCGCTCGGCCGCGAACGCCAATTCATGGAGCAATTCCTCGCCCGATTCTCCCCACCGGAACAAGAAACATGATCAACGTCGACATCCCGCACCGGACCACTGCGACCGAACGCGTCGCCCGGCGTTTCATATCTCTTTTCGCGGCCGTCCTTGTCCTGGCTACGCCTTTGTCTGCGCGCGCCCAGGAGAGTGCGGCGGGGTTCCCGATCCTCCGGATCCAGAACGTCAACATAGGCGCGGCGGACGGTTGTGACCTCGCGGCGACGCTGTACTCCGGCAGGTCGGAAGCGCCTGGGCTTCTCCTCTTCCATCAGTTCGGCACGGGACAACGGTGGAACCTGGAAACAGACATCGCTGCCTGGATCGGACGCGCCGTGTCGAATCGCTAGCTGCAAGGAGACGGACGTTCCCGCCGACCCACTGCTCTCGCGGGACCGGTAAAGCTAGTTGCTTCCCCCACTGCAATGGTCGACGTGATGTTCGAATCTCTTCTAGGCCTGAGTCTCCTGGTTCTTTCGCAGGACGCGTGCGCCATGCTCGAAACGACCTCCGCCGAAGCGCGGGCCGCCTTCGTACGCGGGGAGCGTCGACGGGGATTTCACACGCGCCAAGGTCCATTTGGCTCATCTACTCCTCCTTCAGGGGCGGGCCGAAGCGGCGAGGGCGATCCTCGCTGACATCGCGAGGTCAACTGACCCCGCGACCCGTCGGGTGGGGCTGTTTCACACCGTTGTCGCGGACCTCGATGCCTCGAGACTGGAGGCCGCGCTCGAAACCGCCGATGCGTTGGTCGCGCTGGATACGCAGCTAGGCGATCCGTTCCAGCTTGGCAACGCACACGAAGTTCGCGGCCTGGTCTTGCGCCAAATGGGGCGCCGCGTGGCTGCGATCGAGGCATTTGCTCAGGCGGCCCAGATTCTCGAAACGTCCGACCTGCCCGACGGGGCCAAGCGACGCCAGGCGCGGCGCACGGCCCGCGAGACCGCAATCACCACGGCGCTAACGGGCGACGCTGACGCAGCGCAGCGGGCCGAGTCGCTCAGGTAGCACAGCGCCCGAAGCCGCTCGTGCAAGAGGCCTCGGGGTACTGTCAACTTGAGGACGCGACGCTCGGAGTCGGCGCCGGCGCCGGCGAAGCCTCCGAGCGCAGTCCGGACCGAAACTTCGCGCACCAGAGTCGGGTCGACTCGTGCGAGACGATGATCCCTCGTTCCGCCAGGAGATCTTCGACGTCTCGGAGGCTCAAGCCAAACCGGTGATACAGCCACACGGCGTGGCTGATGATTTCTGGAGGCAACCGATGCCCGTGGTAGCTCAGCCGATCGTTGCTCATCGGCGGACTCTGCCAGCCTGCCGGCCAACTTGACGGTGCCACGGCAGGTCCCACCGCGCCGACCCAGCCGCAGACAAGCGAGACCTTCCGTCGAAAAACCAAACGGAGCGGCGTTACCGAAGAACTACACCTTCGCTCGCAGCCACGGGGCTGCAGCTCCGAGGACGCATAGCGTGAACGAAAAGACCGTGTTCATCGGCACGAGCGCACAGGCTGCTGCCGTCCGCGATCAGGTTCGCAGGATTGCCCGTTATGAGGAGCCCGTACTGATCGTGGGGGAAACTGGAGTGGGCAAGAGCCTGGCGGCCGCCATGGTGCACGAGTGCAGCGGCCGCGCAGCGCGAGAATTCCACTACGTTAACTGCGCCGCGCTCGCTGAGAGCACATTAATGTCGGAACTCTTCGGCCACTCGCGTGGTGCGTTTACCGGCGCACACGCCAACCGCCGCGGCCTCATCGCCCACGCGAACGGATCAACAATCGTTCTCGACGAGGTGACGGAGACCTCCGCGACCTTCCAGGCGAGCCTCCTGCACACCGTGGACAATGGAGAGGTGCGCCCGGTCGGCGCCGACACCGCCTTTCGCGTTGACGTGCGTTTCGTAGCAACGACCAACTGCGATCCGGCAGCAGCGGCAGCCAACGGAACGTTTCGGTTTGATCTCCTGCAGCGACTCTCGGCCTTTGTTGTCAGTATTCCGCCGCTGCGCGAGCGCACCGCCGACACGCGACTGCTCGCCGAGCACTTCCTGGACGAGATTGCCGTCCTCTACGGCGCGCCAACGAACCTCAGCGTGGGAGCCCAGAATTCGATCTGCCGCTTGCCGCTACGCGGCAACGCCCGTGAGCTGAGACATCTCTTGCTGCAGGCGCACGCCTCGTGCGCCGGAGACGCTCTGTGCCGCAAGCACGTCGAGGCCGCGTGTGCCTCACGACTCTCGCCCGACGGGGTCGGGTCCGAAGCTGACCTAGTGCCGTACGCTGAACATGTGCGCGGGCACCTCGCCCTTGCGATCGATGTCAGTGGCGGCAACCTCACGAAAGCAGCGCGGCTACTCAAGCTCCCACGAAGCACCCTTCGCCACTACCTCACAAAGTACGGTGTTGTAAACCGGGCTACTGGGAGAGCAGCGAGAGCATGAACTACTCAATGAGCGCAACCACCCGCTATAGTCTTGGGCAATCGCACATCCTTTGGGGTCCCCTCCAGTCCGATGAGAGAACGGCACGAGTGCAGGACATGCTGGCGGAAGCGTGGAAGACGTACGTCGGACGCTGGGTCGCCTATGCGACGCAGCTCACGCGAGATCCCGACAAGGCCCAGGAGATCGTGCAGGATGCCGTCACGAGGACGATCGCGGCGGATCCGACCCTCGAGAATCTGACCGATGCGAACGCGTACGTAAGGCAGGCGATCCGCACGACAGCGACCTCGGGTTGGCGGCGGGCCTCCAAGACGACGGAGCTTGACGGCGACATCCTGGACGACGGGGCTGATCCCCTTCAGCAGATGCTCACGGCAAGTGCCCACCAGACGCACAGGGGCTTGGCGAAGCGCCTGATGACGGCGGTGGACACGCTGCCCGAGGAAAACCGACGCGTGATCAGGATGCGCTTCTTTCACGTCCCGCGAATGAAGCTGCGCGAGATCGCGATGATCGAGGGCAAAGCTGTATCCACTATCCACAGCCGGGTCCAGAGCGGTTTCAGACAGCTTGCGGCTGAACTTCGGAAGGACGACGATGCATCCTGATCCCGAGGCGATCATCGAGTGCGCGCTCGGCGAACTGCCGGATCCAGAACGGACAATCATCGAGGAACACTGCCAGACGTGCGCCGACTGTCGCGACGCCCTGGCCACCTCCTTGCTTCTCGGGCGAGTTCGCGATGGAGGATTCGTCAATGCCAAAGGCCGATTGATCGCACCGCGGACCAAGTACATCGGAATCGCTGCCACCGCGTTGCTGACTGTGGGCCTGACCGCTTACGCCCTGCGCTCCGGGTTCCGCACGAACGAAGATCTGGCTTCCAGCCAGCAAGGCGAAAGCCCGATCGAACTGACGTTGCGCCAGCAGTTGACGAGAACAGACGACGGGATTAGGGGCGAGATTGTGGCGGCGGGGCGTTTCTGGTTCCCCACCACCACTGCTACGACCTCCGGCGTGACCGGGAGTATACCGAGAGCACTCGACGCGTTCGAAGCCGGCGACTTTGACTTGGCCGCGGCGCACCTGGCCAGCGATCGGAATCTGCCAGCGTTCGGCATTGAGTTGCTCGGCGCGAGCTTCTTCTACGCAGGCCGCACAGACGAGGCGATGACCGTTTTCGAGGACTTCCTCGGCCCCGCTGTGAACGCTGTAGAGCGTCCCGAGTCTTGGGACAGCTTCCGTAGCGCGGCCGTCTACTACCTGGCGCGGATGTACCTGGACGTCGGGCGGCCAGCCGACGCCACTCGGATCGCCCAGTTCGCTCTGGGCCGCGACGACCTGTGGGCGGACGCCGCCGAGTTTCTTCTCACTGACCCACGGTAGAGTGCAGCATCGGCGGGGGGGCCCCCATAACCCCGGGCCCCCCCCCCCACACCCCC
>JAJCXT010000030.1 GCA_029263295.1 Acidobacteriota bacterium
GTCGAGTGAAGCCTGGCGGCCCTTGATCGAGCGCAGCAACGTGCCGGTTGGCTTCGATCTCTCGTTGACCGAGGATCCGAACCTGCCGACCGACTCGACGGCGTTCAACCTGGCAGAGGTGCCCTCAGTGGCCTTCTTCACCGGCAGCCACTCCGAGTATCACAAGCCCACCGACGATGCCGACCTGATCCACTACGACGAACTTGCACGTGCGGCGCAGCTCGGAGCGGTAATGGCGTATCGGCTGGCCAACGCTGACGAAGCGCCGGCGTTCGTGGCCTACCAGTCGGAGGTGCGCAGCGCTGGCCGCGGTGGCTCCCGTGTCTTCACCGGCACGATCCCGGACTACGCCTCGGACATCAAAGGACTGCTGCTCGGAGGAGTGATCGAGGGCGGGCCGGCGGAAGAAGCCGGGCTTCGCGGTGGTGACGTGATCATCAAGTTCGGCGAACAGGAGATCGGCGATATCTACGACTTCACGTTCGCGCTGGAGTCGGCCCGTATCGATGAGCCCCTCGAGGTCACCTACATTCGCGACGGCGAGACCATCACGACAACACTGACTCCACGAGCCCGCGAGTAGGGCCGGCCCAGGCTCGTTACTCCTGGCGCGCCTCTTCGGAGTACCGGACCGTCGTGTCGATGATACCGATCTCGACACGACGGTTACGCGCCCGCGCGGCATCGCTGGTACCCGGCATCAGCGGTTTCGCCTTGCCGAACCCCTTCGTCGTGACGATAGCCTCTTCGAGGCCGGCGCCAATCAGGTAGTCCCGCACCGATTGCGCCCGTCTCTCCGACAGGCCCTGGTTGTGCTCCACCGTGCCGACATCGTCGGTGTGGCCGAACACCTGGATTCGAAAGCCCGTCGAGGTCAGCAATACGCCGGCGATCCGCGCCAGCACTTCGCGATCCGCCGGCTTGAGCTCGGCCTTGTCGGTGTCGAAGTTGATCGTGTCCTCGCCGAGGTTCATGACCAGGCCTAGAGCCGTACGCTGCGTCTCCGCGATATTGCCCAACGCCTCCTGCAAGCGCCGCATCTCGCTGTCCCGCTCGGCCCGCATGCGCTCGGTGTCCGCACGAGCCTCATCAGCGGCGCGCTGCGCGAGTTCGGCCGCCGTGCGCGCCATGTCGGCGTCACCTTCCGCCACCAACCTCGCGTCTTCAGCTTCGAGCCGCGCCGCCTGGTCCTCCTCCGCTTGACGCAGCGCCAGGCTCGCGTCGCGATCGGCCGACTTGGCCGCCTCTTCCGCCTGCAGCGCCCGTGCCGCCGCCGCAGCAGCGCGATCGTCCGCCTCGCCGGCCTGGGCAGACAATTCGGCGCCACGTTCTTCCAGCTGGCGGACATGCCGCGCCCCCAGGAACGCGCCGGCCAAGGCCACGACGAGCAACAGGACGAAAGCGATGATCAGAACACGTTGGGAGGCCATCCTTTGAATATACCGCGGCCCCCTCCCCCGACCTTGCCCTGGTAGCCCTCGTGACGGCTCTCGTCCCGTAGGATGGTCGGATGAGCCGAGCAACCGTGCACACGTGGACGCGACGACTGGCGGTGGTCCTGGTAGCGACCTTGCTGGCGCTGGTCGCCTGGTCCTGGATCAGTGGCGGGATCGTCGGCGTCCTCCTGGATCGCGATGTCACCAACAGCGCGAAGCTGGAGCACGTGCGCCACGTCTTCGACGGCTTCGGCGTACTCGCCCCCGTCGCGTACGTTGCCGCAGTTACCGTAGAGGTCGTCGTCGCACCGTTACCCGGACTAGCGTTGTACGCGCCCGGTGGATTGATCTTCGGCGGATTCTGGGGCGGCCTTCTCTCGTTGATCGGCAACGTTCTCGGCGCCGGCATCGCTTTCGGACTGGCCCGCGCTCTCGGAGCCGAAGCAGCGTCGCGCTATCTGGAGTCGAGCGCGCTCGCTGCCGCTGAACGCAGGCTAGCCGCGCGTGGGACCTGGGTCGTGTTCCTGCTGCGCGTCAATCCGTTGACGTCGAGTGATCTGGTCTCCTACGCCGCCGGGCTCAGTTCGATCCGACTGCGCCACCTGATCATCGGCACGGCCGCTGGCATGGCGCCGTTGTGCTGGGTTCAGGCCTACGCCGCCTCCGGCCTGGTCGAGGCGTTTCCGTGGCTAATCGAACCGCTTCTGGCGCTCGCACTCGCCTACGTCGTCGCGGCAATCTGGCTTCTACGCCGACTCGCAGCCCGCTAGGCGATGTCCTGTCGCCGGTCCTCGTCGCCGCCCTCGCGGCGCCCGGCATCGACGCGGAAGATCACACCGCCGTGCTCCTTGTTCTGGACCTGCACGGCCAGAGTAACGAGCTCTTCAACGGTCATCCGCATGTCCTCACGCCAGGCATCCAGCTTATCGAGCAATTCCAGACGTCGAAGGAACCCGGAATTCACACCGAGCCGCGTCAGCATGCGCCAATCCTCGTCCGACCTCGGGTGCGAAAAGCCATTGACCCAGCGGTTGAATGTGCTGGGATCCCGCTCGAGCGAACGTGCCACCTCAGCTTCCGACGAGAATTTACCCTCGCCGAGCAGGCGTCGAACCGCCGCTTCGAGCTGGCGGCCGAGGAAACGCGAGCGATAGGTGGCTTTACGCGAACGACTGACCATACCGGAACGGTACAGGAGAGCGCCGCGTCAGGGGAAGCCCGAAAGGAAGGGCATCGGATGACCCTCCCGTTGCAATGCTGCACCAAGTGTGCAACGCTATGCTGCATAGTGATTGGCAGATCATACAAGCGCCGGGATGTTCATTACTGCGCATCTCAATGATCTACTGATCTTTTCTGGCTAATAGCCGTTCCAAGAGACCCACCGGAAGGCTGAACGATGCAGCAGACGAACCCGAGGGGCTTTTTTTTGGGTAAAAGCATTGCACCACTACCGCAATGCTGCGATGAGGCGACAGGACTGCGCACGGCTGGTCCCTGGCAAGTCGGCCGTGCCGTCCATCGCCTCGTCGCGGCGTCACTATGCGCAGCGCTGGCGATCTCGGGCATCGGTTGCGCCTCCCTGGCACCGCGCCCGAGCGTAGGCCACGCTGGATTCCTAGCTGTCTCGACGCTGGATGTGGTCTCCACTCAGAGGGCGCTGGCTGCCGGTGCCCAGGAAATCAACCCGCTCATGGGCAGCAATCCCACAGCGCTGAAGATGACCGCCGTGAAGATGGTCGGATGGTCGCTGCTGCGCACGATCGAGAACACCGTCGAGCAGGAGATCGGTCGAGACCTGAGGTGGTACGAGCAGGTGCTGTTCTGGGCAATCCCGACGGGTCTGACCGCCTGGGCGTCCGCCCACAACTTCGGAGTCGCATCCGAGTTTTCACGTCGCGACTAGCGGACGCGCAGTCCACCCGCGACGAGGGACCGGCCGTCGGCGAAGAAACCAAACGGTGGTATACCCCGCCCCGGGGGAACCCACAGAGCGCGACACAAGAGATGTGGCCCCGCAACAAGA
>JAJCXT010000031.1 GCA_029263295.1 Acidobacteriota bacterium
TTCTCCGATCCCGAATTCGCGTACACCGGCATGACCCCGACGGAAGCCGAGGAGAAGGGGCACAAGACCGTCGCGGGTCGCAAGGAGTCTCGTCTGATTGGCAAACTCCACCTCGCCGGCGATGACCACGGATTCGGCGAGTTCATCGCCGACACCGAGTCGCACCAGCTGCTGGGTGCCGGCCTCCTGTGCGACGACGCGAGCAACCTCATCCACTTGCCCGCCTATCTGATCGACCACGAGCACACGGTTCACGATGGTGCCTCGACCGAGTACTACCACCCCACTCGCGTGGAAATCGTCTCGGGCATCTTCGACCAGTTGTGCGACCGACTCGGCGGCGCGCCGCCTCGTCGTGCGGATGAAACATCCGGATGAGTGAAGAGCACCGACCTTCGGGAGAGGAACTGCTCGGGCTCAAGCGCTCGCAGTTTGCTCATCCGCAGTGGGCGTTGGGAATGGTGTTGGTGCTGGCGGTGCCCTTTCTCGTGTGGGGGCTTTTCAGCCATCCAATCTGGCTGCTGCTGGGTAGCCCCTTCATTACCGTGCTAGTGATCTGGCTCACTGTGCGGGCCATGCAGTGGCGGCGGCCGCCGGCCCCGGCCATAGACGCGGATGAGCACCCCGACGTATAAATACTCTCGTCACCTGGGGGGCAGGAAAGAGCCGCGTTGTGGGGGCGCAACGCAGCAACAACGTCTATTTGGAGAAAACATGCGCGTTCGCCGTTGCATTGCACTCGCCGCCGCTTTCGCCATCCTTGGCGCACCGGGCCTCAGTGCTGCTTCCAATCCGAGCCTGATCCCGCCGGGCACGCGCGCGACCCTGGCGCTCAAGGGCTGGCTCAGTTCGCAAGACGCCCACGTTGGCGACACGTTCGAGGCATGGCTCGTGAACGACATCAGCGTCGAAGGGCAACTCGTTGTGCCGGCAGGGGCCATTTTCGTCGGACGTGTGGCCGCCGTGCAGACCGCCAAGGCACGCAGCCGCGGCGGTGAACTCACCCTGATTTTCGACAAGCTGGTGTCGGGGGACGGACGCTCCGCTGCCTCGCCAGCCACCGTGACCGGCCTGGTCGAGGGAACTCAGACCGAGGGTAAAGACAACACCGCGAAGAACGCGGGCATCGGCGGCGCGGTTGGAGGCGTACTGGGCGCGATCGTCGGCGGCTCCACCGGCCTGCTCATCGGACTGGCCGTAGGTGCCGGCGGCGGGATGGTGGCGGGACGCGGCAAGGAGGTCACGCTGCCCGAGGGAAGCCAGTTGCTGGTCAAGTTCAACCAGCAAGTGGAAGTCACCTGGGACTGGGCTCCCATCGAACAGCAGTAGCCGCGAGGCTATCCCTGAATCTGCGCCTCGAGGGCCGCGATCATCCCCTCCACGTCAGCCCGGTCCTCGGCATCGGGCGCGAGCTCCAGATACTCGCGCAGCTGGACCAGGGCCTTCTCGTAGTAGGTCGGATCCTGGCCGCCTAGGCGCAGGTAGGCGTAGCCGAGTTGCTTCTTGGCCATCGGGAAATCGGGACGCAACTCGACCGCCCGTTCCATGGCGGCGATACCGTCCTCGACGGCCTCGATCTGCAGGAATATGACGGCCGCGTTGTACTGCATCGCGGCGTCGTCCGGCGCCAGTTCCGCGGCGCGACGCACGTGCGGCAAGGCGCCCTCGAGGTCCTGCTGGCGGACATGGGCCTGCGACTTCCATGCGTGCGCCGGAATCGAGTCGGGCACGAGTTCCAGTAGATGCGCATAGGTAGCAATCGCCGCGTCCATGTCGCCGAGTTCGAATTGGGCACGGCCGAGTACCTCGAGGCCACTCGTTCTCATCGTGTCCGCCTCGTCACCCGACATCCCCACCAGGGCATCGAGAAGGGGGGCCATGGCATCGCGGGCGGCGGGCCAATCCTGCCCTTCGTACGCGGCGAAGCCCGCCTGATAGAGGGCATTGATCTCCTCGTAGCTGACATCCGACGGCGCCATGGCGACAGGTAGCCTGCCGTCAACCGTGTTCATGCCGAAGTTGACCTTCACTTCCTGCTGCTGGCTCTGAAATCCCTCCGCTGCCATAGTCACCAGGTAGCGATCGGTGCGGTAGCCGCGCCCGTAGTAGTCGCCCGCCTCATCGGTCTCGAACGTCCGCGAGTCGCCACGCTCGATCGACCGCACCGTCACCGTTGCGCCAGCGATCGCGTTACCGTCAACGTCCGTGACCCTGCCCGCAATCACGCCGTCGCGCTGCGCGTACGCCGGAGCGGCGACGCCAAGCGTCAACGCCAAGACGACCAGAGAGAACGAGCGGACACGCGTGAAGCGAAGCGAAGAACTCATAGCATCATTGCCTCAGGTTGCCGAACAGAAATCCGCTTTACCTTAGCGCGGCAGCGCCATCTGCGCGCGTTGTGAAAGACTCGAGCGCCGCGGCGACGGTGGCGGCATGAATCGCCACGACGTCGTCAAGCTGCGAGTAGCCGCCGGCCATTACGACCGCAACGGGCACCTCACGCCGGGCGAGCAGTTCGAACACGGCTCGGTCACGCGAGCGCAGACCGCGCCGACTGACCGCCAGTCGCCCTAGACGATCGCCCCGATAGGGGTCGGCGCCCGCCACATAGATGGCCAGGTCTGGAGCCCTGCACGACAGCGCGCGTGCAAGTCCGTCGCCGAGCGCTTCGAGATAAACGGCGTCTCCGGTGCCGTCGGGTAGCGGAACGTCGATATCGCTCTTCTGCTTGCGAAAGGGGTAGTTACTCTGGCCGTGGATCGAGAACGTAACGACTGCCGGATCACCCGCGAAGATAGCCGCGGTCCCGTCGCCCTGGTGAACGTCACAGTCCACGATGAGGATACGCTCGGCGCGACCCTCAGCCTGCATCGCCCGCGCGGCGACCGCCGCGTCGTTGAACACACAATAGCCCTCCCCGCGGTCTGCGAACGCGTGATGAGTCCCGCCTGCCAGGTTCACCGCAACCCCCTCGGCAAGCGCGGCGCGACATGCCGCCAGTGTGGCTCCCGCCGACCGCCGCGACCTCTCGACAAGCTGAACCGACCACGGGAATCCCATTCGGCGGACAGCCGCCCGATCCAGTTTTCCGGTCACGACTCGCTTCAGGTAAACGGACGAGTGGACCCGCAGCAGTTCCTGATCCGTGGCCGCCTCGGGAATATTCAAGCTCTCCGGCGACACGGTGCCATCTGCCAGCAACCGCTCACGGAGGAGCCGGTATTTGGCCATCGGGAAGCGATGCTCTGCCGGCAGCGGAAGTTCGAAGGTATCCGTGTAGAAGAGCTGCACCTAGCAGTCCTTGGCAAGAGTGTGACGGCCTGTCACTGACAAACGCTCCGCGTTCAGCGCCGGCGACCCGACTCGGCCAACTCGAGAAGCTGCGGCACCGTGACAAAGCGGTACCCCTGCCGGGCGAGGTGGCCGACCATCCAGCGTGTGGCGGTCACGACGTGTTCTCGGTTGCCGCCACCATCGTGCAACAGAACTACCGCGCCCGGTTCTACCTGACGCAGAGTCCCCACCGCTACTTCGCGAGGCGATCGTATCGCCCAATCACGCGTTTCCACCGACCACATCACCAGGGTCTGGCCGTGATCAGCCGCGATTCCTCGGCGACCTCGGATTCTGTCATCGAGGGCGCCGAATGGAGGTCTCAGAATGCGTGGTTGCACCCCCGTCGCTTCGCGAATCGCACGCGCGCCGCGGCCGATCTCGTCGTGTGCCGCGGAGGTCGACAGCGCGTCGAGCGCCCGATGCGCCCAGCCGTGGTTGCCAACAGCGTGCCCCTCGCGGACGATGCGCCGCGCTAACTCCGGGTACCGTTCGGCGTTCTCACCCACCAAAAAGAACGTCGCAACGATCCCCTGGTCACGAAGGACATCCAGGATGGCGCCCGTGAACGGCGGCCGCGGGCCATCATCGAACGTCAACGCGACCACGGGTTCGGACACCGGAACGCGATAGACGACGGTTCCGGCCGGATAGCGACGGACGGGAGCGCCAGTAGCGGTGACCGCCAGCGTGGCAATAGTCGCGCTGGTCGCGATCAGCAGCGCGCGGCGGGCCAGTTTCCCTCGGAGCATCGGCGCATGTCCTTCACGTGGCCCCAGGCCCGAACAAGAGCGGATTATAGCCCCGCAGCGACCCCGACAGTAGGGAGACACTGCGAGCCGCCTACAGGAAATCGGCGAGAAAACCGCGGATCGCCGTACTGACCGCTCCCGGTCGTTCGATCCATGGATTGTGACCCGCGCGGTCGACGACGAGCAGACGTGCACCACGGATTTCGGCGATGGCCTCTTCGGCCGCGTCGATCGCGGTCACGAAGTCGTAGCGACCGGCGATCGCCAGGGTCGGCGTCACGACCGACGAGAGTCCCCGGCGGATCCACTCCTCGGCCGCCTCAGGAGTTCGGTGAAACGCGTGCGCGCGGGGCGGCGGCATGTCTCTCAGCGCCCGCTGAAACCGCCGCATGGCCCCGAGGTCGAAGAAACTCAGCGGCGCTGTGGCCCGCATCCAGCGGGCCAGCGACCTGTCGTCGACAATGGACTCCCGGCTACGCGGGTGACTCTCCAGCCACTCCACGGCCGCCCTGCGGTCGGGGTCTTGCGCGAATCGGTGGAGCAACTCCGCCGCCATCAGCGTGGAGCTCGGGGGTACGAGACTCGGTCCGAGCAGTACCAGCGCCGCGACGCGCTCTGGATACCGCACCGCGTAGGCCAGGGCGGTCACCGTGCCCTGCGAGTGAGCGGTGATCGCGAGGCTCTCGGCCCCCAGGGCCACTCGCTCAGCGTCCAGATCGGCCGCCAAGCTCCGGGCCGCCTGTGAGTCGGGCTCGCTCGCCTCTTCGCCCCCCGGCGTATTGCGCACCGCGTAGTGGTGCACTCGGAGGCCCGACAACAACGGCGTCAACGTACGCTCGAGATACTCGCCACTGGGCCCCCAGGCCGGCGCTTGCATGACTACCCGAACGGCTCCTTCAGCCACCTCTAGCGTCCTGGCAGCCCGGGGACCGCTAGCAATAGATGAACCCCTCGCGGGCATAGTCCGCGTCTCCGTGCAGGTCCGCGTGATCGTATTCGCGGTACCCGCGCCAGGCCGCCAGCGCGCAGTAGAGCGCGCCCAGGCCGCTGGCGCCCGCGTCAGATGCGGCCCTGTCGCGCAACGCCCGCGCCATCGGCCGAACGAAACCACCGGTCGACAGTTCTCGCAGGCCGCGCTTGCGTGCAGCTTCATCGGCGTCAGGCAACTCGAGACCCTCTGCTCGGAGCACTTTGACCAGGGCGGCGGGCGCGACCTCGAGCAGATAGGTGCTCGCCACGGTGGAGATCATCGCCGGCGGCATTCCAGCGACTATCAGCGGCGGCGCCGCCTGCGGCAGAACGCACACCTGCGAGACCTCGGCGAGCGCAGAGAGAAGTTGATCCTGCATCCACGTCCCCTGCCCCGACGACGCGACGCCGACACCACGCTCCGTCTCGGTGCGACGCAGGCCCTCCTCGCCGCCCGAATTCTCTAGGGCATCGCCAAACGGCGCGCTGAATCCCCAGACAGAGCGCGGCGCCTCGCGGATCTTGCTGACCAACGTGAGGGCAGCACCCGTCGCATCCGGCACGCCTCCCGGAAGATCCGCCAACCGCTCGATGCTCTCGACCCGGATTCCGTCCACACCCGGGTGAGCCCGACAGACCCAGATGTCATGGGCGCCATCGATCAGGCCTCCCACGTGGACGCCGAACACACGTCGAGGAGTAATCGGTACTCCGCGCAATGGTCCGGGTCAGCTCGGGTGGCGGACGTAGATGGGGATGGCCTGCCCGAAGGCGGCCAGGAACGCCGGATTGTCCTGTTCGACCCACCGAATAATCTCGAGGTCGTCGAGGAAGTCCAGTCGTCGGCGCACCGGGATCGCCGGCTTCAGGATCTTGTCCAGTTCTTTGTCAGCGGCGCGCTGCTGGGTGACCTGACGCAGCCCTTTGTAGATCACCATGAACCGCAACTCGCGATGGCCTGCCGCCGAAGTGAGGTTGTTGCCGTACAGATAGAGGGCTTCTAGCCAGGGCAGATCCTCCCACTGGTCGGTCAGAGTGACCACCGAGATCATGACCTCCGTAGCGGTCATCCTCGTGACCCGGCCGCGGCGCTTCGCCGGCTTCTTCTTGGTAGGCACCTTCTTCTCGGCAGCGACGACCCGCTTGCCGGCAAGCGTCTTCTTGGCCGCGGCCTTCTTCTTGACCGCCTTCTTCTTGACCACGGCCTTCTTCCTGGCGGCGACCTTCTTCTTCACAGCCTTCTTCTTGGCCGCAGGCTTCTTCTTGACTGCCGCCTTCTTGGGCGCAGGCTTCTTCTTGACTGCCGCCTTCTTGATCGCGGGCTTCTTCTTGACTGTCTTCTTCTTAGCCACCTTCTTCTTGACTGTCTTCTTCTTGACTGTCTTCTTCTTGGCCACCTTCTTCTTGCCCACCTTCTTCTTGACCGCAGCCTTCTTCCTGGCGGCGACCTTCTTCTTCACAGCCTTCTTCTTGCCGGCCACCTTCTTCTTGACCGCACCCTTCTTCTTGGCAACCCGTTTCTTGATCGCCTTCTTGCGGCTGGTCTTCGTCTTGGCAGTCTTTTTCTTGGCCACGGCTGGCAATGCCCTCTCTCTTCACCTTAACTTCGCTTAGAAAGGCGAATCTAAGACGAACGAACCCCAGGTTCGGAACCCACACCGCCCTTCTTATGAACTGGATCCGCCTGTGCGTCAACAGTCGGCGGGGGTGGGCCGCCCAGACGGCCAGTTGAGCACCGGGGTATCCTCGCCCGGTGCGATTACAGGAGAGGCTGGCGTTCTTGCGCCAGTTCCAAGATCACTTCGCATCGACTGGGGCCATTCAACCGTCGTCGCGCTTCCTCGCCCGCGCCATGACGGAGCCCCTGCGCGATCGGCGACCCGCAGGAGGAGTGCGTATCGTCGAGATGGGGCCTGGCACTGGCGCGGTCACGCGCGGCATCGTCAAGGCCATGCGGCCGGACGACGAACTCGACTGCTTCGAACTGAACCCGGACTTCGCCGACTACCTGACACAGTTGATCGCCTCGGACCCCGCTTTCGATGCCCGTCGAGACCAGATCAGGGTCCATACCGGCGACGCCAGCCACGCAGAGATCAACGCGCCGGCCGACTTCGTGATCTGCAGCGTTCCGCTCAACAACCTCCCCGGCAATGCAGTCCGCGAGATTCTCGGGGCGGGCCGACGTGTGCTCGCGGGGCAGGGCTGGTTCACCTACTTCGAGTACGTCCTGCTCCCGCGTCTTCACAGCGCCACCGCGGCCAGCAGCGAACGCGAGCGAATCAACGCCGTGCAGGAACTGAAGTCAGCCTTCCGCTCCGGCAACACGTGGAGTCGGCTCGTGATGCTGAATCTACCGCCGGCCCGCGCCGTTCACGTGCCTATCTCTGCCGAGCAGACCTAGCAGCCCTTGGCTAGAGCCTCGTGGGGCGCGCGATCATTCGCTGAGTCCGGCGAGCAGCCGATCGATATCCGCAGCCGTGTTCCAGACTCCGGGGGCCACGCGCAGCCCGCCCTCCCGTAGGCTGACCTTGATCCCAGCGGCATACAGGCGTTCGTACATCGCACGCACGTCGCTGTCAGGCACAAGACGAATGATCGCGGACCGCTCGGCGGATTCTAGCGAGGACTCGACCCTCACCGTGCGCGGCAGTCCCTCGACCATCCGATCGAGTAGCGCGATCACGTGAGCGTTGATCCGCTCCACGCCAACCTCGGCGAGAAACTCGAGTGACTCCGCCAACGCCCGCCCATGAATGAACGCCGCCGTCTCGGGGACATCAAAGCGAATCGCGCCGGGACGTTGTCGCGGCTCGAGATCGACGAGTTTGTTGAAATCGTCCGCTCCGATAATCGTCGCCCAGTTGAAGGTCGGAAGCCGGAACCTCTCGACCCAATCCGGGTGCACATACGTCACCCCTGTGCCGTATGGGGAGAGCAGCCACTTATACCCAGCCACTGCCACGACTGCCGCGCCGCACCGAATCGCGTCGAGGGGAACAACGCCGAGAGACTGCGATGCGTCGACAACAAACACGGCTCCCACCGCACGGCAGCGGGCGCCGATCAGGTCGAGGTCGAGTTGGCGTCCAGTGGCGAAGTTCACGTGATCTACAGCCACTACTCGCGTGTTCGCGCGGATCGCGTCAACCACAGCATCGGCATCCACGAACTCGACGTCAACGCCGCGCCGTGCAAGATCACGCCACGGCAAGGCGATCGCCGGAAAGCCATCGCGAAGCACCACAACGTGGTCGCCTGGATCGAAGTCGAGGCCACAGGCGACAAGACTGATGCCATGGCTGGCGCCCGTCGCGACGGCGACACTTTCCGGCGCGCAGTGCAATAGCTCGGCAGAGGCCGCGCGAACGCGATCGGGCAGCCGGAAGTACTCCGCGTCCTCCAGCGTCGACGGGTCACGTTTCCAGTCAAGGGCGGCGCGCGCGGCTTCGAGAGACCGCCGCGGCATAGGGCCGTGTGCCGCGCCGTCCAGGTACACACGATCCCCCAACTCGAACTGGTGCTGCAGATCGAGCACGGAACTCACAGCGCGTCCGGCTCGTCAGCGTAGAAATCGCTTATGGCGGCCCAGCCCTCTTCAGCCGTATCCACACAGCTAAACAGGTTGGGATCATTCAGGCCGATGGTCCCCGCCTCCACCAACGAGTCGATTCGCATGAAGCGCTTCCACCACTCGCGACCAAAGAGGACGATCGGGATCGCCGCCATCTTGCCGGTCTGAATCAGAGTCAGAGCCTCGAATAATTCGTCCATGGTGCCGTAGCCACCAGGAAAGGCGGCCAGCGCCTTGGCCCTCAGCATGAAATGCATCTTCCGAATCGCAAAATACTGGAAGTTGAAGCAAAGCTCCGGCGTGATGTACGGATTCGGCTCCTGCTCGTGCTCGATCACGATGTTGAGTGCCATCGTCTTCAGCCCCGCCTCAGCTGCTCCCCGGTTCGCGGCTTCCATGATTCCCGGACCGCCGCCGGTAGTGACGACGAAGTCGTAGGGCTCGCCCGGTTTTTGGTAACGCTCTGCCATCGCCGCGAACTTGCGGGCCTCCTGATAGAACGGCACCATCGCCGCCAGTTGCTGTACTCGGCGGAGCTCCGCCTGAGCGTCGGCGTCATCCGGCCGGGCATCCAGCGCCGCCTCGGCTGCTGCCAGCTCGGCGGTGGAGCTCTCTGGCGACGGGATGCGCGCACTGCCGAACACAACGATGGTGGAGTGCACGTTCATGTCGCGCTGCACCAGTTGCGGCTTCACGTACTCGAGCGCGAGGCGATAGCTGCGCACCTCTGGCCGCCCGAGAAACTCGAGGTCCTCGAACGCGATCCTGTGGCTAGGTGAATCGCCGGGCTTGCTCATTCGTATTCCTTCCTGAGTTCGTGTCTACTGTGGTTGCTTCAAGAGCCCGACCAACTCGGCGATCGCCAGCTCGAGTGAGCCACTCAGATGGGCACGGACGACCGTGCGCCCCTTCTCCTCGAGGGCAAGCGCGTCGCCCAGAGCCTGTGCCAGGGCGAGGGTCCCAAAGGTCCATGGCCGTCCAGGGATCTCAATGTCGTCGCCAGCTGCGGCGGTCAGCATGAGGAACCTACCCGTCGGCGGGCCGCCTTTGTGCAGCTGCCCACTGGAGTGAAGGTACCGTGGCCCCCACCCCAGGGTCATGGGATTGGCGTCACCTAGCACCTCCCTGACACTCGTCAGCAGTGCTTCGATCGCCGAATTCCGGGGCAGGAAGGCCAGTAGGCCGAGGTAGCCACCCATGACCGGCTCCACGACCGGCGCAAGGATCTCGCTAGCCGCCCCGCCGGATTCCCCGGACGTGAACAACTGCACCCTATCCCCGCTGAAGTCCGCGACAGGCACGGACAGACCGCCCTCGTCTTGCGCCGCCCGCAGCACCTCGCCAGTCCGATGCTTGGCGGAAGCGACGTCTGGCTCATCGAACGGATTGATCCCCAGCGCCACGCCAGCGGCTGCCACGGCCGCCTGCCAGCGGTAGAACTCGGCGCCGATGTCCTGCGGCTCGCGTAGCGCCAGCCGCACCACGGGGATCCCTGCCTCCACCAGGTCGGCAACCTGCCGCTTGTGCCTGGTGCTCGATTCTCGCCATTCCAGACATATGACGGTTCGGTCTGCGGATGTCCCGAGGCCGCCATCCTGAGCTACGTGGGTCACAGGCACGAGGCCCACGCCATCCTTGCCCGTGCTCTCCGCCACCAGTTGCTCAATCCAGTCCGCCAGCCCCTCTAGACCCGGCGCGGCCTGGAGCATCAGTTTGTCGTGCCCCGTAGCAGCGGCGGAAACCAGCACGGCACCCAGCCACAGTCCGGGGTTTCCCGCCGCGATTGCCTCTGCGCACTGCTGAACCATCACAGCAGCCCGCAGCCGAATACCGCCCACATCCACCGCCGCGAGTTCCAGCGGCACCGACCCGAAGAGCGACAACACCGAGAAACGGCCGCCGATATCGGCGGCGTTGAGATGACACGAGGCGTAGCCATGGGCAGCCGCGCGGGACGCGAGTTTCGACCCGGGGTCAGTGACCGCATGGAATCGCACGTCGTCGCCACAATGGGCCTCGAAGTAGTCCGCCAAAGCTAGCGTCTCGACGGTGCCGCCGGATTTGCTCGCGACGACCACATCCGTGACCTCCGCTAGCCATGCATCGGCAGCTGATACCGCAGCAGGGACGGTGGAATCGAGGATTCGCAGACGTTCGGTAGCACCGAACGCGCGCGCACAGGCCTCGGCGCCAAGACTACTCCCGCCCATGCCAAGCAGCATGATGCGGCCGGCTGCGGCAGGAACGCCGCCCACTGGCGCGGCCAGCCTCGACCCGATCCAACCGAGCCGCTTCGCAATGCGTGCCGATACGTTGGAGTCACGGGACCATAGCGTGCTATCGGCGTTGGCCAGCCTGCCCGCCAGGCCAATCGTGTCGAACTCACCCAGCGTTACCCGGACGCTCTCCGCGAGCGGGCCGAGAGAGCTTCGCTCTGCAGCCTCGTGCATGGGTCCTGGCCGCCCGTTAGCCGTCCGACTCGCTAACCTGCGCTTGCGGCATCTCGATCCGACGCGTTTCGAAACTCTCCTCGAGTTCCTGAATCCCACGACGCAGGAGCTCGTGTCGCTGGTCGTCGGAGGGAGCTTCGCCGACAAACGCGTCGGCGATTTCCGCGGCGAGATCGTCGCCCAGCACGCGAGCACCCAGACACAACATGTCGGCGGCCGCCGTGCGGCGTGCCTGGCGCGCGCTGAACGTATCCTGGCAGTGGCACGAACGAACGCCGGGAATCTTGTTCGCCGCCATGCTGGCGACGGCTCCCGAGTTGGACACCACGATGCCTAGATCGGCCTCGCCGGCGGCAAGCGTCTGCGCCACCAGGCCCACGACCTCCGCTGCACTGGCCGGGTCCGCATTGTGCAAACCACAGTCCTTCACACTGAGACGCTCCTCGCGGAGATGGCCGATCAGCTTGTCTTTCAACGACTCGCCCTCGTGATCGGATCCCAACGCGATTCTCAGGCGATCCCCGCCATTCGAATCAGCAACCATGTCGTTCCTCTTCCTGGCGCGGCATCATCGTCCGCACACTGCACGGGCCTTGTCGACAACGTTCTCAACTGTGAAACCAAATTGCCGCAGGTTTTCCGAGCCTGGAGCTGAAGCACCGAAGCGATCGATACCGATCGACGTTCCGGCATCGCCCACATATTGGCACCAGCCGAAAGTCACGCCGGCCTCAACCGACACTCGCGCCGTCACTCCCGGCGGCAGCACCTGATCTCGATATTCCTGCTCCTGACGCTCGAACAGTTCCCAACTCGGCATGCTGACAACTCGAGCACGCACGCCCTCGGCGCCGAGAACATCGGCGGCGGCGGCCGCAACATGCACCTCTGAGCCCGTGGCGATCAGAATGACATCGATCGCCCCGTCGCCCGAACCGTCTTGCAGGACATACGCGCCGCGAGGCAGCGCCCCGCCGTCACCTGCGAGCACCGGCACCTTCTGGCGTGTCAGCATCAATGCCACTGGGCCTGGCTCGCGCATCGCTACCGCCCATGCCTCTCGCGTCTCGTTGGCATCGGACGGTCTGATGACCATCAAGTCGGGGATCGCTCGAAGCGAGGCGATCTGCTCGATGGGCTGGTGTGTCGGGCCATCCTCACCGACAGCGATGCTGTCATGCGTATAAACGTAGATCGAGGGCACCTGCATGAGTGCCGCAAGACGAACCGCGGGCCGCATGTAGTCGGAGAAGATGAGGAACGTGGCGCCGTAGGGCCGCAGCCCGCAATGCAGGGCCATGCCATTCATGACCGCGCCCATCGCATGCTCTCGGATACCGAAGTGGAGGTTGCGACCGCCACGATTCTCACATGAAAAATCGGCGCCGCCTTCTACTCTCGTCTTGTTGGAACCGGCCAGATCTGCCGAGCCGCCCATGAGTTCCGGCACTCGGGCCGCAATGGCGTTGAGCACTTTCCCGGAGGCGGCACGCGTCGCGATCTGCCCGTCCTCCGCGGTGAATCGAGGTAGGTCCTCGTCCCACGAGGTCGGCAATTCACCAGCGATCCGGCGCTGGAATTCGCCGGACAGCTCCGCATGGGCCGCTGCGTACTCCTCCCATCGCATCTGCCACTCGTCCTCAGCGCCGCGACCGGTGTCGAGCGCCTCGCGGAAATGCGCGAGCACCTTTGCCGGAATATGAAACCGCTCCTCCGCCGTCCAGCCGAGATTTGCCTTCGTGAGCGCGAGTTCATCGTCGCCGAGCGGTTCGCCGTGAGCCTTCGATGTGTTGGCACGATTCGGGCTGCCATGTCCGATGTGAGTGCGAATGGCAATCAGCGAGGGCTGCCCCGACGCGGCCTTCGCCGCTGTAATCGCGTGGTCGATGGCATCAACGTCAGTGCCATCTTCAACCAGCGACGTATCCCAACCGTAGGCGTCGAACCGGGCCCGTACATCTTCACTGAACGCGATATCGGTGGAACCGTCGATTGTGATGCTGTTGTCGTCATACAGCACGATCAGCTTGCCCAGACCCAGATGCCCGGCGAGCGAAGCTGCCTCCGCCTGGACACCCTCCATGAGGTCGCCGTCACCGGCTATCGCGTACGTGTAGTGATCCACCGGTTGGTGATCATCGGTGTTGAACTCCGCCGCGAGACGTGTTTCCGCCAGGGCCATGCCCACAGCATTCCCGAAGCCCTGGCCTAGCGGCCCCGTGGTCGTCTCGACTCCGGGCGTGTGCCCGTACTCGGGATGGCCGGGCGTCGCACTTCCCCATTGGCGGAAGTCGCGGATGTCCTCGAGCGACAGGTCGTATCCCGTCAGATGCAGCAGCGAATACAGCAACGCCGATCCGTGCCCGGCCGAGAGCACGAAGCGATCTCGGTTCGCCCAATCGGGATTGGAGGGATTGAACCGTAGGTGCCGACGCCACAAGGCGTAGGCCATGGGCGCACAGCCCATCGGCATCCCAGGATGCCCCGAGTTGGCCTCCTGGACGGCCTCGGCAGACAGGATTCGAATTGTGTTGACGGCTAGCGTCTCGATACCGACCGCTGGTGGCGCAGATGCCGTGGACACGGGGCCTCCCCGAACTCGCGCTAAAGGTGCAACATTCCTCCGCTCGCCCGTAACGGATACGAGGGATCGTTCCCCCGGGCAGAGGCGGCCACAGTGTAGCAGCCACCGCCGGCAACGCTCTCCGCTGTAAGCGACACTCCGAAACGGTGAGAACGTTCTTCGGAACGCCGGTCGAGATTGCTACGATCGACCGGACCTCCTTGTCCCCGGCACCCCCAAGTTGTCAATGCACAAGCTCTGCTGGCCCCTGTTCGGACTCGCTCTCGTAGCCGCCTGTGGGCAAGCGCCCGACCCCTATTGGGTGGACTTCACAGTGCGTCCGAACGACCAGGGCGTCGAAATCGTCGCGGACGTCCACGGTGGTCCGACGACTGCGTGGGTCGGGTTCGGCGTAGGGCCTGGAACCCCTCCTGAACTCGTCGATCAGATCGAGGCGATGGCGGCTTACTCTGCCGCCGGTGAAGTTCTCGAGGTCACCGCTGTGGGTCGCGGCGGCTACCAGATCGAAACCAACGGCGAGCCCTGGAAGCTCTCGTACCGACTCAGTCTCCGCGCGGGTGCCGAAGACCCCTCGTTTTATCGCGCGAGCACTCGCGGCAAGGACTACCTCGTCCTGGTCGGCTCTGATGCCTGGGCCCGCTTCTATTCGGATCCCACGCCTCTCACGCGACCGCCGGAGGCCAGACCACCTGGCCCTGTCTCGGGTGCGACAGCGCGATTCGAACTTCCGGGTCCGGATTCTGAGTGGAGGGTCGTCTCGACGGCCTGGGAGGAGGCGGCCAATACATTTGCCATGCGCCAGCACCCTGTGGGCAGTGTCTTCGCGCTGGGCCCATTCGAGACCATCCAACTGCCCGAGGCGGCGGGGCTCCGCATCGCACGGCACCGCGACTGGAACATCATGCCCGAGCAGGTCGACGAGATGGTGGATGATCTCATGATGAGCCACCGCGAGATGCTCGCGCCCCCGGACAACATCCGCGCTCTTGCCCTTCTAAGCCCATTACCTGAGTCCCTGTCGCCGCGGAGCGGGCTGCGCACGGCAGGCATGGTCCGGGGCCAGACTCTGGTTGTTTATGCTTCCAAAGCGCCGCTCGTACCGGCGAATCACCCCGACATTGCCGAGGCCATGGCCGTCTTCCTAGGACATGAGCTCTTCCATCTATGGGTACCCACTAGCGTGCAGGTAACGCGCGAGCTGTCCTGGCTCTCGGAGGGTTGGGCAATGCACATGGGACGGTACGCGGCTGTGGCAACCGGGTGGCTCGACGAAGCCGCCGGCACGCGCCGGCTGGCCCTCTCCTACCGGCGCTACCTGGATATCGGCGGCTATCGGGCTGGCAGCCTACCGGCGGCGAGCACCGGCCATGAAAGTCAACGCAATCTCCTCTACCTCCGCGGCGAGCTCGTGTTTCGACTCCTCGAGCGAGAGTGGCACCAGGCGAATCCCGACCGGCCGTTCGAGAGGGCCCTCTGGGATGCCCTCGCGTCCGCTTACGACGGCGTCGAGCCGCTGGATTCCGCAGCGGTGCGGACGATCCTGACCGGTCTGGTCGACGCGACGACCGTACGGCGATACGTCGAAGGACAGGCCCCTCTCACCCCCGACGCCATCGGTCTCGCTGGTCAGTGAGGCAAACGTGCGCATGCGCCGCAGTGGTGCTGTTCGTGGTTTCCTGTGCGGCCTGCGAACCGATCCCCGCGCCGTCCGCGGAGAGTCCGGACCCGACCTCGACCAGACTCGCTCCCGGTGACCGGCTTCCGGAATTCCTGCTGAGAGACTCCACGGGCAAGGCGGTGACGCCGACAGCGTTCCTTGGGAAGGTCACCACCCTGACGTTCGTAACGCCGGACGCCACTCAGCCGGCCCCCTTCCTGCGTCGTATCGACGACGTGTACGACCGCCTTGGGGCCGACGCTATCAGCGTCAGGCGTTACTTGGTGACTCTGCCCGCGACCGACGACGAGGCGCAGTTCGCGGAACGTGATGGCTGGCGAGTGTTGAGTGGTGATGCCGACGTCGTGATCGACCTTGCCGCGCGCTTCGGCGTGCTGACCTGGCCCGTGACCGGCGGTGGCCACGCCCAGACGCTTGGTGTCGCTGTCGTCGGGCCCGACGGCCTGATCGCGGCACTCCTCGGGGGACTCGAAACCTGGGAGGAAATGGACCTCCTCGCCGCCATCACGCGGGCTGACCACTGATCCACCGGACTGCCAGCACGGCCTGCTAGGCGGCGGTTCCTGTGTCCTGGTCGTACTGAAGACGGTACAGAGTTGCGTAGATGCCACCGAGCGCCATCAACTCTCGATGGGAACCCTGCTCGCGAATCTCTCCGTGGTGCAGTACGACGATACGGTCGACTTCGCGAATCGTGGAGAGCCGGTGCGCAATGATCAGGGCCGTGCGATCGGCGACGAGGTTGTGCAGCGCGCGTTGGATCCGGGACTCGGTCTCCGAATCGACACTCGAGGTCGCCTCGTCGAGGATTAGCACCTGCGGGTCACTGGCCAGCGCGCGGGCGAAGGCCAACAGCTGGCGCTCGCCGAACGAGAGATTCGCGCCGCGCTCCCCCAGGCGGGCTTCATATGCTCCGGGCAGCGTTCCGATGAACTCCGAGGCCTCAACGAGTTCGGCCGCGCGGGCCACTTCGTCCATGGAAACGGCATCCTCGTCCAGGGCGATGTTCGCCGCGATCGAGTCAGTAAACAGGAAAACATCCTGGGGTACGGTGCCGAAGAACCGGCGCAACGTACGAGGGTCCAACTCGCGCGTGTCCACGCCATCAATCGTGACGCGGCCCTCCTGATGTTCGTACAGCCGCTGCATCACTTTGACAATCGATGACTTGCCGGCTCCGGTCGAGCCCACAAGCGCAACCTTCTCGCCGCGACGCAACGTCAGGTCGAGTTTGGAAAGCACCGGGGTATCGCCCTCACCGTAGGCGAACGTAACGCCCTCGAACCGAATCGCATCCTCGAAGTCGGGCATCGGCCGCACGTCATCGGCGACCTTGATCGCGGGATCCTCATCGAGCAACGCGAAAATCTTGTTGCTCGCGGCTGCAGCGCGCTGCAGCGAATCGTACTTGTCCGACAGGTCCTCGAGCGGGCGATAGAAGCGCCCGAGGTACTCCATGAACTGGACAAGGATGCCGATGGTTACGGTCCCGCCGATCACGCCGAAACCACCGTATGCGAGCACCAGCGCTGTCGACACGGTAGTCGCGGACTGCACCGATGCTGAAAGGAACGAAGACAACCCCACGCCGCGCAGGTCGATCTCCAGCAGATTGTCGCGATGTCGCCTGAACTCGTCGACGTTGCGCTCCTGCTCGTCGAAAGCCTGGATGACGCCCATCCCCGTAATGGACTCCTGCAAGAACGCGTTCAGCCGCGCCACCAGGGTTCGTGAGCGATCGTACGTGCGGCGCAACCGCACACGCAGCGCCCCGAGGATCACCGCGAGGAATGGAAAGACGACGAATGACGCCACTGTGAGCCGCCAGTCGATCCAGGTCATCACGATGACGATGCCGACCAGCGTGACTACGTCGCGCACCATCGCCACCAGACCCTGCGACATCAGGTCGTTGAGCGTCTCCACGTCGCTCGTCACTCGCGTCATCACCTGCCCAACCGGATGGCGATCGAAGTACGACATGGAGAGTTTCTGGACATGTCCGAACACGGCCATCCGCAGATCGTGCATGATCCGCTGGCCCGCTATCTGCATCAGGTATAGCTGCGCGAAACGCAATGCCACCTCGGCCACCAGGACGGCGAGCAACACCAGGATCAGTGTCCAGAGGCCGTCCAGCGCCCCGGCCTGGCCGTTGGCCGCGGGCGTGATGTGGCGATCGATCGCCACGCGCAGCAGATACGGCGCGACAAGCTGTGCGCCGGCAAGAAACGGCAACGTAATGCCGGCCACCATCAGGAGCTTGCTGTGAGCAGCTACGAACGGCCGCAGACGCCGCAGAACGCCCAGGCTAGCCACTTTGGACCTCTTCGGCGGCGTCACGGCAACTCCTCCAGCCTGGCTGAGAGTTGCTGTTGCTCGCGCATGCTCGCGTAGAGTCCGGGCCTCGCGGCCAGTTCATCGTGCCGCCCTGAGTCAACGATCTCGCCGCTGTCGAAGACGTAGATGCACTCGGCATCCTGAACGGCTGTGATGCGATTCGACGCCGCGATGACTGTGCGGCCCGAGCGCTGCGCCGACAGGCCGGCGAGAATGCGGCGCTCGGTGTCCGTGTCCACATTGGACAGAGCGTTGTCCAGCACGAGAATCGGCGCGTCGCGCAGAAGAGCCCGCGCCAGGGCCACCCGCTGACGCTGGCCGCCCGAGAGGTTCGCACCGCGCTCGCCAACCTCGGTCTCCAAACCGTTCGCCAGCCCCTCTGACGAGAGATCAATGCCTGCCAATTCGGCCACGGCGACCACCGTGGCGTCATCTGCGTCCGGCGCCCCGAAGCGAATGTTCGCCGCAACGGAGTCCGAAAAGAGGAAATCATCCTGTGGCACGTAGGCGACCGCCCGCCGGACATCCGCGACGTCATAGTCGTTGATGTCGGCGCCATCCAATGCGATGGCGCCGGGTGGCACCTCGACCAACCGCAGTAACGACTTCAGTAGGGTGGTCTTGCCCGACCCGACACGCCCGACCAACGCCACGAACGTACCGGCCTCCACACGCAGAGAAACACCGCGTAGCGCCGGCGGCCGCTCGTGCGCGGCGTCTCCGTCCTGGAGGTGCGTGTACGCGTCGAGCGCGTCATGGTAGCGAAAGGTGTAGTCGGAAACCGTCACGTCGGTACGCAACTCGCTCAGGGCCAGCGCACCCGCACCCGAACTGATCGTGACCGGCGCTTGCAGGATCTTGTCGAGGCGCTCCAGGGCGGCCGTTCCGCGTTGCATCAGGCTCAGAATCCAACCCAGGGCCACCGTGGGGAAGATCATCATTCCGATGTAGCCAACGAACGCGACGAGATCGCCAATACTGACTGCCCCCGCCGCCGCCATGGGTCCGCCGAGTGCGAGTACCGCGGCGTATGAGAGCCCCCCCGCGAGACCAATCATCGGGATCATCTGCGCGCGCGCGCGCGACTCCTTGAGCCCCCAGTCGAGATAGGCGGTGGAACGCTCATCGAAGCGCCGCATCTGGGCTTCCTCGAGCGCGAACGAGCGCACGACACCCGCCCCTGCGAGGTTCTCCTGAACCACAGTATTCAGGTCACTCAGAGCCTCACGCGAAGACAGCGCGAACGCCCGTACCTTGTGAACCGTACCCCGTACGAGCCAGGCCATCAGGGGGAGCGGCGCGAGCACGACGATCGTGAGCTGCCAGCTCAAGCTCACCATGAACGCGGTGCCGAGGAGATACACGAGCATGGCGTTCGTAAAATAGAGGATGCCCGGGCCGCCGAGCGCCCTGACCAGCATGACGTCATTGGTCATGCGGGACATCAGGTCACCCGTGCTGAACGCGTCGTAGAAACTCGGAGCCAACTGCGCGAGCTTGTCGTGCAGCATTCCCTTCAGGTCATACTCCACGCGCCGGGACGTGCCCAGGACGACGATCCGCGAGATCACGCGGGAGACCGCCTGCGCCACGGCAATAGCGACGATGGCCAAGGCAAACATGGTCACCCTGCGACGGTCGGCGCCCTGCGTGAAAGCATCCACCGCCGCCCCGAAGACCCGCGGAATCGCCATGGAAAGAGCGTTGGTCAACACCAACGCCGACATCCCGAGCACATAGCTCCAGCGATAGCGGGTAAACAGGTACGCGTACGAACGAAGCAGGACATCCCCCGGAGAAATTAGATGCGGACCGATCTACTAGTCCGCAGCCGGCCTGAGCAGATGGGCGCGCAGCGCGAACATATAGCCGCGCCACGCCTGAAGCTGTGACTCGAGCTCCTCCGGGTCCTTGAAGCCACCGTGCTCGAGCACGAGCGACGTGCGGCCCTCTTCGACCTCCTCGAAGGTCAGCGTGACTACCGTCTCATAGGAACCGGAAGGGAAGACCCCCTCTGGTGCCACCCACGTAAAGACGAGCCGCGCTGGACGATCGACCTCCAGATAGGTGCCGGTCCAGACGCCCTCGTACCCGTCCCATCCCATGCTAAAGCCCTCCCCCTCGGCGACCTGCATCTCCACCCAATGGGGTAGCCATTCGACGAGGTTGGTCGACACGGTCCAGGCATCGAACGCGGTCTCGCGATCAACCGGCAGGGCCAGCCGCATGCGCACCACGCGTTCGATCTCCAGGATCTCGGCATTGGCATCGCCTTCAGGGCGAAGAATCTGCGTAGTCAGGCCGGCAACCGGGATCGACAAGCCGGCAACCACCAGCAACAACGAGATTCTGAGCAGCGGGTTCATCGCCAGGCCCCCTTCGGCATGGACTCGAGCACGGACGTCCGAGGTTAACCAATCGACGGGACCGCCGCCATTCGCTATTTGCAGGCTACGCGACAACGCCACGCGTACGTAGTGCGGCGGTCTGTTCCGTCGACAGCCCGATCTCTGCGAGAATCTCGTCGGTATGCTCGCCCAAGTCGGGCGACGGCCGGCCAACCGGAGCCCGTGCCCCGCCGATCTGAATCGGCGAGCCAATCATCCGCACACCGTTTCTTCCGGTAACAACGAGCCCCGTCTCGAGCGCGATCTCGGCGTCGATGGCCTCGCCGGTGGTCTGTACCAGCCCGCACGGAACGTTCGCCTCGCTCAGCGCGGTGATCCAGTCTTCGCGCGAGCGCTCAGCCAATCGCGCCTCCAGCACCGTTTCGAGCTGGACCCGATTCTCCACTCGAACCGTGTTGGTCGCAAAGCGCTCGTCGTCCGCCAGCTCCGATCGACCGATGGCAACGCAGAACCGTCCCCACTGCCCCTCGTTCGCTACTCCCACGACCAAGTCCCCGTCCGCGGCCCGATACGAGCGATACGGAACTAGGCTCGGGTGATCGTTGCCCATTCGGCGGGGCGCGCCCCCGCCAACCAGGTGCTTTTGTGCCTGGTAAGTGAAGGCCGAGAGCATCGCCTCGTTGAGCGCAACATTGACCGCACGCCCCTCGCCAGTGCGCTCGCGATGGTACAGAGCAGCCAGCACTCCTTGCACCAGGTAGAGGCCGGCCAGTTCATCGGCAATCGAAATGCCGACCTTCGTCGGTGGTCCATCGGCTTGCCCCGTGAGGTCCATCAGACCGGTCTCGGCCTGGATGACCAGATCGAAACTGGGCAGCTGCGCGCGCGGGTCATCGGGCGCGTGCCCCGTGATCGAGCAGCGAATGAGTCCCGGGAACGTCTCCGCCAGCTGTGCCTCGCCAAAGCCGAGCCGATCCATGACTCCGGGCCTGAAGTTGGACACCACCAGATCCGCATCCCCGAGCATCCGGTACACGAGTTCGCGACCCTCTTCGTGTTTGAGATCAATCGCAATGCTTCGTTTGTTGCGATTGACGGCCGTGTAGTAGCTGGCTGTTTCACCGATGAAGGGCGGCCCCCAATGCCGCGTGTCGTCGCCGTGCCCAGGGCGCTCGACCTTCACGACGTCCGCGCCAAGGTCGCCGAGAATCATCGTCGCGTAGGGGCCAGCGAGGATCCGCGTAAGGTCGATGACTCTCACGTCGCGTAACGCTTCGACCGCCTGAGACCCGGCACCAGGACGGAACTTTGTGTCAGCCATAATCTCTCCGCCTCCACCAGCGGGACCGATGGCTCTCTCGGCCCGCTCGATGGACAGGTGTCAAGTTCGTCGATATAGTTGCCGCCAGCCAAGGCTGGGAGGCATATTTGGCAACCAACATATCCGTTCGCGTGAAGAATGCGGGCGATGCGATCGAGTTTCTCGAAGGCAAGGACCGCGACGACACGGCTTGCAGGAGCCTGTGGGTGGCGGTAATCCACAAGGCCATGAAGGACATGGCCTACGCCTGTTCCAAAGACACACAGCGCCAACTCACGCCTAGCGAGCGCGAGAAGCTGCAGCGTATCTACGAACTCGATACGCCCGTGGAGTTCTTCGAGAGTCCGTGGTTTGAGGAGATTTGCCGACACCTGGAATTGTCGGCCTCGAGGATCCGATCGGAGATAACGACGCGGTTCTCATCTCCCAGCGGTCCCGCGATTCTGAACCGCCCGTAGTCTCGTTGATCAGTCCGACGCCGGACGTGGCTGGCTCGGCACGTGGCCGAGGGCTTCGCGAGAGCCGTGCCGCATCACCGTAACCCGCGTAGGTCTGAACGAAGCCAGCAGCCTGTCGATCTCCGCCGTGGAAACGGCACGTGGGTGATGATCCCTCGCGGAAGGCTCCAGGCGAAGCCGTGTGGCGTCGCTAACCCGGTACAGCAGCGGTGGAGGCACGGTCCGCCCATCACCATCGAAGATCGCGAACAACATCCCGCCAGGGACCAGCCGGGGTCGCACGGCGGCGACGAGTTCCGCAGCCCGCTCACGCGACAGCACGGTGAGTGCGTTCCAGCACAGCACACCACCTAGGTCGGCGGGCCCGAACTCGAAGTCAGCGTCGTGATCAGTGCGGGTTACGAGATCGTGAACGCTCACGCTGAAACCGCGGCCGGTCCAGAAATTCAGCCCCGCTGGTGTTGCCGGGCCCAGATCGAGGACGCGGGTCGACGTCCCGAGACGTTCGACGTTCTGGACGAACCTCTCGAACAGTGCGGAACGGTAGTCAGCGGCTTCGAGCACCGGTGGCTATGCCAGTTCTCTGGGTCGATCCGACGACCGCATCAGGCGCCGGTCACGCCGGCCGGTTTGGAAGCGTCGACGGGCTTCGCGGACGGCGCGGTCCCTTTGCGGCCTTCCCCTTCGGGCTTCGCCGGGTCGCCCGACGCGTTCGGCACCGACGGCGCCGGGGCCGTTGGCTTGGTCTCTACCTTCGCCTCGGCCCGAGGCTTGGCAGCGGCCTTCTCCGGCATCTGCATGACAACCTGACCGCGGAAGAAAGCACCGTCACGAATCTCCAGAGACGGCGTCTTGATGTTGCCGGTCAGCACCGCGGTAGCGCCGAGCACCAACTTCTGGCTGGCGTTGATGTCGCCTTTCACGGTGCCCTCCACGAGCACCTCGGTCCCGTTGATCACAGCCTTCACGTCAGCCTCGCGCGCAACCCTCAGTCCTTTGCGGGTGTGAATCGTTCCCTCGACCTTGCCGACGATCTCGAGATCTTCGTCGGACACGACCGTGCCGTTGATCTGCACACGCTGCCCGATCGTCGAACTCCCCCGACCCGAATCGGCAGGCGGCGGAGTCGCTGTGCGCTGCCGAGTCTGAGGCGCGGTGGCTGGCGCAGCGCCCCCGTCCTTCGTTTCCTGGTCGAACCAGCCCATCACCATCTCCTCGCGCCAACGGCGCTCTCATGATTGCTCGGGTATCGCGTGCCGTACCCCGCCTAAGGGTATCTAGGGTCCGGCCCTGGCGAAAGTTCATCAACCTTTCCGCCTTATTTTCGCCTTTTACGCGTCCATACAGAGCGAAGCCGGCCAATAAGCTCTTTAATTTCAACAGATTGTACACAGGAGTCACTTCTAGTCATCATTAGCCATCTATGACTTTTTATTCACACTCTATTGACACCATAAGCACTTCAAAGTATTTCTAAAGCCATCGTTAACCACTTAAAGACAGGGAGACTCTTCGATGGCCCACCCAAGCCAAGCCAAGATGCGCCGCTCCAACACGCGTCTCGAGCGCGAACCCGCCGCGGACGGTCCGATCCACGCCGCCCAGTACTTGACAGGCACGCCGGAATCCGTCCTCTGGGGCGAGGTTCTGCTGCGAGCCATCGATGACTTCAAGGTCTACACGGCCCACCGAAGTGACCCAGAAGCCAATCCGGTTTCGGCAAAGACGCTGCGCTCGATCCTCGCCGACGGTTGCGACCCTGAGTACTGGTTCTTCGGGACCAACACGGGCTTCGACGCTGTGTGCATGGTTCTCAACGTCGAGCCTGATGTGATCCGCCGCCATCTTCGCGCCTGGATTGACGAGATCGACGACGAATTGCGCTACTAGCGGCCAGTCGCAACGCGCTATAATCCGGCGCTCACGCTTCCACCGGAGGGCCCGAATGCAGGTAGAACTCACCTACTGCGCTGCTTGAAATTACGAGCCTCAAGCCGTCAGTTTGGCGGCAAAGATCCTCGCTGCGTTCAAGCAACAGATGAGTGCGCTCACGCTGGTCCCATCGGACGGGGGCCGCTTCGAGATCGTCGTCGACGGCGAGACGATCTACTCAAAACTGCAGACCGCTACCTTCCCGGATGAGGACGCGATCCTCGCGCAACTGCGAGAACTCGTGCAGCCGACAGTCTGAGCGGACTGAACGGTGTTATGCGGTCTCAGTGCTGGCAACCTGGACAGTAGAACGTCGAACGCCCCGACTGCACGATGCGACGAATGGTGCCGCCGCAACGGCAGCACTCTCGCCCCTCGCGACCGTAGGCGTGCAGCCGAACCTGAAAGTACCCGGTATTGCCAGCTGGGTCCCGGTAATCATTGAGGGTAGTCCCGCCCCGCTCGATCGCCGCGCGCAGAACCGCCACGATCTCGTCACACAGACGTTGGCAGCGCGCTTCCCCTAGACGCCCGGCCACGATCTTGGGGTTCACGCGCGCACGCCATAGGGCTTCAGTCGCGTAGATGTTGCCAACTCCAACGACGACGTGGGCGTCCATGATCGTGTTCTTGATAGGGCGCCTGGAGCGGCGAACGCGGCGCCGCAGATACGCACCGTCGAACTCACCATCGAGCGGTTCTGGGCCGAGCCGAGCGAAGAGAGGGTGCCTGGCGAGCGAGCGCCCCTGTAAACGAACGACCAGACCGAACCGTCGCGGGTCGTGGTAGCGCATCTCCAGCCGAGCACCGGCCGCACCCCCCAGATGCCACTGGATGTGATCGTGGGGCCGCAGGGGAGCATCGCGGGCAGTGAACAGGTCGACCCTGCCGGTCATGCCGAGATGAATCACAAGAGCCTGCGCGGCGTCGGTCCAGAGCAGGAGGTACTTGGCTCGCCGCTCCACGTCAACGAAACGCTGCCCCTCGATCAACCGCAGCGAGGACGACCGCACCGGGCGGCGCAACCGGGTCTCCCGGACAGCCGTCTCCAGCACCTCGAGACCAGGCAAGCTGGCCCGTAGCGCGCGTCTGACGGTCTCGACTTCAGGCAATTCCGGCATCGAGAACTCCGAGCCCGTTCAGGTGCGCACAAAAGAAAGGAGCGGGCGACATGCCCGCTCCTCTCGACCCTGGAGGTGTCTGAAGACCCCTAGCGCTTGCGGCGCGCGGCCTTTTTCTTGGTCGCCTTCTTCTTCGTCGCCTTCTTCTTGGC
>JAJCXT010000032.1 GCA_029263295.1 Acidobacteriota bacterium
GCGGGCAATGACTGAGGTCGACAAGGTGCGGGCCGTCGCCTTGCTCGGCGTACTCGATGACGATCGGCCAGTTGTCGCGTACCACTGTGCGCAGCGCGTCCGCCTCGAACTTCACAGGCGACTGCCTCGTCAGCGTGTCCATGATCGTCCTCTCACATCCTGATCCGAGCGCCGCCGGGATCGTAGAAGGGCATGGGCACGACGCGCGCGGTCGCCAGATTGCCGCCGCAGCCGTCCTCGTAGATCTGCAGCGTCGTGCCTTCCCCCGATAGAGGTTCGTCGACCAGCGCCATGCCGACCGCCTGGCTCAATGCGTCCGAGTTACGCGCGACGCAGACCCAGCCGCGGATTCGCTCGTCGACCACGATGGAGCCGTCGCGCGGAGTGTGCTCGGGATCGTCCATACGGAAGCCCACCAGTTTGAGTCGGTCAGGCTGTTCGAGTGTCTGCGCCAGCGCCACCGATCCCACCGTGCGAGCCTCGGGCTTGTTGCGCGACCAGAGAAAACCGAGACCGAGATCGTTGAGCGTGGTGCGCTGCTCCGACTCCGAGCCAACGATCAGGTGCCCCTTCTCCATGCGCATGATGTTCTGCGCTTCGACGCCGAAGTTGGCGATGCCCAGATCAGTTCCAGCGGCAGCCACGCCATCCCAGACCGCGCGCATGTAGGAAGAGGGAACGTGCAATTCGTACGACAACTCGCCCACGAACCCGAGCCGCATCACTCGCGCCGGCACGCGACCCAACAGGGTGAATTCACGGTAGCCGGAGAAAGGGAAGGCGTCGTTTGATACACGGGCATCGGCGACTCGTTCGAGCACCGTGCGAGCGTTGGGGCCGGACAGGTTGATCACCCCGAGTGCATCGGTGAGGTTGACCATCTTGAAGTCCCAGCCGTCGTAGCGCGTATGGTAGCGGAACCACTCCACAGTCTGTCCGGCGCGCCCGCTGGAAGTGGTCAGGTAGTACTCGTTGTCGGCACGCTTGATCACGATGCCGTCGTCAACGACGCAACCGTCGTCGTTGCACATGGCGGAGTACTTCACCCGGCCCGGCCGCAGCTTCGCCATATCCGACACGTAGATCCGTTGCAGTGCGTTCAGCGCATCCGGGCCCCACAGGCGGAACTTGCCGAGCGACGAGCCGTCGAGCATGCCGACGTTGGTGCGCACGTTGCGAACCTCGGCGCGGCAGAGGAGGTCATCGGAGAAGTAGCGAACTCGCCGCCAGGCGCCGATGCGGCGCATGATCGCACCGGGGAGTTTCTGCGAGTCGTGCACCGGGGTGCGCTTGCACATGTCATGGCTGGAGCCGGCGAGCGTGGCCATCGACACGGGAACCATCGGCGCCCGCATGGTGGTCGGCGACGCGCTCTCCGGGGGCATCCCGCGAAGTTCAGCGACCAGCATCGGCAGGTTATGCCCGGGGAGCCCGCCCTGGCCCGGCCCGGTGCCGACTGAGGCGAAGCGTTTGATCAGTTCGGGCACGTCGAAGCCCTGGTCGATGGCTTGGCGCACGTTCTTGACCGTCGCGTCCTCGTCGAAACAGACGAAGGCCTTGCGTCCGTGAGTCGGCGAACGCACCAACCCGCTGCCGGCGGCCGGACCTGGCAACTGGCCCAGCCGCTCGTCGCACTCGCGCAGCTCGGTCTCCACCGCGCGACCACAGTCGGCTGCGGCGGCGAGGCCGGCACCGTGCCCCGATGTCTCGATGGCGGCTGGGTCTTCGAGTCCAGTCAGGCGCCCGGCTACGTGGAGTCGGGCGGGAAGGCTGGCCGGCAGGAAGCAGCCCGTGTGGGAGTCGTACGCGAGCTTGCCCTGCGCCATTGTCACAGGGCCGGCCAGAGGTGTCCTACCGGCCGAGGCGACCAGGACATCGCAGGAGTCGTCGCGCGTGCCGGTTCCGTCGAGCGCGGTAAGCGACACGCCCCGTACCTTCTTGCGCCCGTGGGCGGCGGTTGCCACCCAGCCAGCCAGGAACGGCACGTTCCGCTGCCGCAGAGCTTCTACAAGCTCGGGGTCGTGTCCCTCAGGGCGGCAGTCGGCGACGCAGGTGATCGCCACGCCATGGTCGGCCAGATCAGCGGCGCATTCGAGGCCGCCGTCGCTGCCAACGCTGAAGACGGCGGTGCGTCCGGGCAACAACCCGTACGTGTGCGCCAGACGATGCGCACAACCGATCTGCATCACTCCCGGCCTCTCGTTGTTCTCGAATAGCAGCGGCCGCTCGATACATCCGGTGGCCACGACGATGCTTGCTGCGCGAATCTCCACGTAGCGTTCGTCGAAATCGTCGCCGTTAGCGCCGCGCTGGACCGCGGTGATCAGGTTGTCGTTGTAGGTACCGATCAACGCGGTGCGGGCGAACACGCGGATGTTGTCAGCCGCCTTCACCGCGGCGGCCAGATCTCGCGCCCGCTGATAAGCCGGCGTTCCGTCGTCAAGCGACCGGAGCCGATGCTCGAAGGAACCGCCGAGCCAGGGGCGGCGCTCGAGAAGCACCACCCGTGCTCCATATTGCGCGGCAGCGAGGGCCGCGCGCATGCCCGCAGGACCGCCACCCACGACGCATACCTCCGCGTTGAGATACGTCTCCGTGTAGCGACCCACGGTGCGGTGGTCGGGCTCCATCTCGCCGAGACCCGCCATCTTGCGAATCTGCTCGGCGGCGATTGGCCACATCGCCGCGGGCTTGTGCATGAGGCGGTAGTAGAAACCGGCGGGCATGGCCCAGTCGAACATGTCGAGAAAGCCGAGCCGGTCGTGATCGGCGGAACCTCTGACGTTCTGCGGCCCAACGCGCATGCCGGCCGCAAGCGGAGTCGTCTCGGCCGCCGCGTTGGGAACGCCGTCGACGGCCATCATGGCGTTGGCGCATTCGCCGTCGAGACTGTAAAGGCCGCGGGGCCGGTGGTACTTGAGGCTGCGACTGAATACCCGAACGCCGCTGGCGAACATCGCGGTCGCTACCGAATCGCCAGCGACGCCGGTCAGCGGACGCCCGTCGTATTCGAAGCGAAGTTCCTCGTACGGGTCTATGCGCAGGGTCGGTAGCTCGCTGAGACGCGTCACGACTGTTCCTCCGGCCCATCGTTCGAGACCTGGACCTGCAGGTTGGTCCTCGTGTCACGCCAGATCGTGAACCAGGCGGAACAACCGTCGCGGTGGAACCACCACTCCTTGCTCACCCCGGCCACACAGCGGTTCATGTGTACGTACTCGACCCATTCCTCCGGCGTCAGGCCCGCCTCGTCCGGGCGCGGACCCTTGTCCTCTCCGCCATAGCGGAACTCGTAGCCCTTGCGTGGGCCGCATGTCGGACACGTGATGAGAAAGGACATGGGTGCTCAGTTCTCGGCTGCTAGTTCCACGGGGTGTAGCTGATTGCGCCGGCGGTCTCGCCCATCAGGCGATGCTGCTTGTAGCGGCTCAGTCTGAAGGGTTCGAGGATCTCGGGACGCTCTCCGGTGGCCAGGTACTGGGCGACGTACTTGCCAGTCGAAGTACACGACTTGAAGCCGAAGTAACCCCAGCCGCAGTTCAGGTAGTAGCCCTCGACCGGATCGTTGCCATCGATGATCGGAGCCATATCGGGCGTCATGTCGGCGAGCCCGGCCCAGTGGCGCATGAACCGCACTCCACGCAGGCACGGCAGGATGTCGGTTAGCGCCTCGGCCTGGTGCTTGAGGTAATGCGCCGTGGTCTGCGTCGTGTAGTTGGGCCACGGATCCATGTGGGCACCGGTGGCGATCTCTCCCTTGAGCGTCTGGTTGCAGTACACGTGGTACGCGCCCGAGGAGACGACGTGGTTCAGCAACGGCTTGAGCGGCTGCGTGACCATGGCCTGGATGGTCAGCGGGCTGATCGGCAGGCGAACGCCCAGGAAGCGATGCGACAGGCCGGCGGAGTAGCCGCCGGCCGAAAGCAACACGCGCGGCGAGTTGATTGTGCCGCGTGAGGTTTCTACGCCCTGGATCTTGCCGTCGACGGCGCGGATCCCCGTGACCTCGGTCTGTTGATGGATGTGGATGCCTTGCTCCGAGGCGCCCTTGGCGAGTCCCCAGACAACGGCGTCGTGGCGCACGATGCCGCCTGGCGGGTGGAACATGGCGCCGTGGATCGGATGGCGCGGGCGGTCCGAGACATCGAGCGCCGGCACCATCCTCTTGACGTCCGCCGGCGCCAGAAACTCGCTGCCCACTCCCTGGAACTGGGCCGAGGCGATGTTCATGCGTGCCGCGGTGACCGCCGCCTCGCTATGGCAGAGATTCAGGTTGCCGCAGTTGTAGAACATCAGGTTGTAATCGAGCTCGCGAGTCAGCACGGGCCACAGGTCGAGCGCTTCCTGGTAGAGCGGCACGTTCTCCTGGGTGCGCTGGTTGGCGCGCACGATGGCGGTGTTGCGCCCGGCGCCGCCGTAGCCGATGAAGCGTCTCTCGAGGATCGCGACATTGGTCATGCCGTGATCGCGAGCCAGGTAGTAGGCCGTGGCCAGGCTGTGCAGGCCACCGCCGATGAGCACTGCGTCGTAGCTCGACTTCAGCGGCGGGCTTGTGTCCCAGAGCGGCGTGCTGGGCAGCAGGAACAAGGGCTTCCTCGTTGTGTTCGGGGCTCGTGCGGTGGCCTCAGCCGAGAACGGAGAAGGAGGAGTCGGCGTGGATCTCGCGCAGCCGGCTGAAAAAGCCAATGTCGCACTCGCGTTGCGTGTACTGCATCGTGAACTTCACCGGGTCGTTGTCGTGGTCCTGTCCCGACTCGACCTTCTCGATGAGTTCCGCCATCAGCGCACCCACCACCGGAGCGTTCTTGTACTGGTTGCCGGAGGTGCCGACCGCCATGTAGAAGCCCGGCAGGCTCGACTTGTCGTAGATCGGAATCCAGTCGGGGGTGCAGTCGTACAGATCGACGAGCCCTCTCGGTGTGTGCGGGACCGGCAGGTCCTCGATGCGTTGCGCTTCGCGCAGCACCTGCGTTCGCCACTGCTCCGTGAAGCTCTGGTCGTAGTCGTCGGGGTCTTCAACCCAGTCGAGCACGTCACACGGCGGGTCCTCCGACCCGATGAGCACCTGGTTACCGATCGCCGGCCGCGAGTAGCAGCCGACATCGCCGTCCGACACGAGTGTGCCCTGCAGGTTGTAGTCGATGCCCTCAGGCGCCGGGACGTAGCAGACCTCCTGCTTGAGTGGCCGCGTGGTGAGGGCCATTTCCTCCTCGACGCCGGCCATTCTGTTGATGATGAACGAGTGCGGTCCGGCGACATTCACCACAACGGGGGCGTGGAACTCGCTGCCGTCGGCAAGCTTGATGCCCGAGGCGCGGCCGTCCTGCTGCAGGACCTCGGCAACCTCGGCGTGGAAGCGAAACTCGGCACCCTGTGCTTCGGCGGCGCGCTGAACGTTGTGCACTGAAAGCTGCGGGTCGTCGATGTAGCCCGACTCCGGGATATAGATCGCTCCGGCAATGCTGTCCTGGGTGGGGGTTCCGAAGCGCTCGTCGCTGGGTAGCACCGGGGGGCCGTAGCCGCGTGTGTTCATGAACGGGAGTCTCTTTGTGATCCCGTCGGGCTCGAGCTCCTGATAGACGACGGCCAGCTCATCGAGGCTCGCCATGACGTTCTTGAGATAGTGGTTCTTCTCGGTCTTCATCAACATGCAACCGCTGTTGATGTACAGAGCAGTGCCGAGCTCGTCGGGGACGCCCAGATAGCGAGGCCAGTCGATCCAGTAGAAATAGCCCTCGCGCGCCATCGCCACGCCGTCGGGGGTCGAATAGTGCAGCCGGATCACGGCGCAGGTGTTGGAGGTCGAGCCGAAGCCGGCCGCTGACAGTTTGTCGAGGACGAGGGTGCGTTGCCCTTTCTTGGCTAGCTCGAAAGCCGTGCAGGCCCCGATGATGCCGGCGCCGATCACGATGACGTCGTAGTCCTTCGACATTCGAGTTGCTCCTTCGTGGCGCCGGTCCAGTTAGGGCGGGCCTGCGTCTATTCCTCTTGCCATGGATGTTTAGCCGCTATAGGCTAGGCGACCTTACCAAAGGCGTCAACTATGTTTACCAGAATCAAAACGCGCCGATCCTTCGAGGATGCGGTCCAGCAGATCACCCGCGCCATTCGTGCCGGGGACCTGGAAGCCGGGGACAAGCTCCCCTCGGAACGCGAACTCGCGACGTTGATGCAGATCAGTCGCCCGACCGTTCGTGAGGCCATCAAGCTCCTGTCCGAGTCGGGCGTGATCGAGGTGCGGCCCGGAAAGCGTGGTGGCTCGTTCGTTGCCTCCGATGTGGTTCCACGGAACCTGGTCGCTGAACAATCCGATCTGCGTCTGGCCGAAGTCGCCGGGGTGCTCGAGGCGCGCCGCCTGTTCGAGCCACGCGTCGCGCAACTGGCCGCCCTGCGCGGCAGCAGCGAGGACTTCGACGCGCTTGCTCAGACGATCGAGGCGCAACGGCAGGCTGGTGATGAACGTGAGCAGGCGCTGCAACTCGACATGCGGTTCCACCTGCAGATCGCCCGTGCTACGCACAACAGCACGCTGGTCGACATGATGGCCCACCTGCTCGGGCAGCTGGAGATCGCCCGCGACATGTCCCTGCGGGACGAGTCCGAGTCGAGCCACGCCATCGCCATTCACGAACGAACGCTCGCCGCCATCCTCAGCGGCGACCCCGAGCCGGTCGACATCGCCATGGACGAGCACATGAGCTTCCTGGAGCAGATCTGGGAACGCGAAAGCGGCCGGGCTCGGCTGCGCCGGACCCCCGACTTCCTCTTGCCCTATGCCGAGCGCGTCTGATCGCGCCCCGGGAGAACCGCCGATGACCACCGATCGCAGAGACTTCCTCAAGCTCGCCACGACGGGCGCGGTCGCGGCCGGCGTTCTGGGCCCCGAACCGGCGCGGGCAGCTGTGGGTGCATCGGCGCCAGCGATCGCTCCCTCCCGCCTGCCGGACGGCGGAACACCCGGGTCGGTCGATCCGGAGGAGCGGCGGCGCCTGATTGCCAAGGCGGTTTTCGGTCCCAAGGATCGAGCTGATGGCGATGGCGGCATGGTGATCTGCGCCCAGCCGCTGGCGACACGCGCGGGCACCGACATTCTGCGCGCTGGTGGCAATGCCGCCGATGCGGCGCTGGCGACCGCGGTCACGCAGTGCGTGGTCGAGCCGCACATGACCGGCATTACGGGCGTGCTGGGAATGCTCTACTACGATGCGGCCACCGGCTCCACTGACTACATCAGCGGCGGCATGAATCGGCCGATGGCCGAGCTCACCGGGTGGGGAGCCGCGGCGTTGTCGACGGGTCTCGGCGCGGCCGTGCCGGGGTTCTGGGCAGGGTACGAAGCGTCGCGCGAACACCACGGAACGATGTCTTCGAAGGACCTGTGCGCAGCGGCCATCGCCTACGCCCGCGATGGCTTCGAGATCCACCCCTTCTTGTGGGGGGAGATGTTCGTTACCTCGCACATGTTCGGCATCAGCGACCAAGGCCGCGAGATCTTCCTGCCTGAGGGCGCCCTGCTCAACCCGGGCGAGATGCTTTACCAGAAGCGTGCTGCGGACACCCTCGAGCGGCTCGCCGAGGAGGGCAACGACTACTTCTACTTCGGCGACTTCGCCAGGGAATACTGCGAGGTGGTGCAGGCGGCGGGCGGCGTGATGACGCGCGACGATTTCGCCCGCTACGACGTACGAGTTCAGGCGCCAGCGCGCGGGAGCTATCGCGGCTACGAGTTGATCGGTTCACCCGCGCCCGATCACGGCGGCATGCACATCATCGAGATCATGCAGATGCTCGAGTTCCTCGATGTGCAGAAGCTGGGGCCGGTCACCGACTCCGCTGAACTGCTCTGGCAGATGTCGCGGATCGCCACGCAAGTGTTCACCGACGGTGGCAAGCACCGCGATCCGAAGTACCACGAGGTGCCCTCGGAGATGATCACCTCGAAGGAGTACGCCAAGACTCGTTTCGACCTGCTGCAGATGGACGCGCCGATCGAGACGGGCCCGCAGCCGCCGCCCGGCAGTTGCCACATCACGGCTGTAGACACGGACGGCAACGTCGCCACGATCCTGCACTCGTGCATGTCGCTGCCCTGGAGCAATGGACTCTTCGCTGGCGGCTGCACCATCGTCGCCTCGGGCGCGCACTTCTTCCGCGTCATGCCCGGGCCGGGCGAGCGTGCGACGACCTACGTGGCCCCGAACATGGTTCTGAAGAACGGTCGCCCGGTGATCGCATCGGGTTCGCCGAGCGGCAGTCTTCTGCAGAACATCGCGCAGAACTACACCAACATGCTCGACTTCGACGTGCCGATTCACGAGTCGACTCTGCGACCTCGGTTCGGCAATGCCTATGCCGCCGGCGGGGCGATGTTCCCGGCCGTCGAGGTCGACTTTCCATCGGCCACACGCGACGCCGCCAACGCGCGTGGACTCGGTGTTGGCGTCGTCAACCAGTGGAACTGGGGCATGGGTTCCTTCGAGGCCATCTACATCGATCCCGACACCGGTATGCGCTCGGCCTGCGGTGATCCGCGCCGCTGCGCCATGGCAGAGGAGGCCTAGCGTGATCGTGCACAGAACTCAGAGAGCGGCGATGGCGATGGCCCTCGTCGCCTTGCTCGCCGGCGGGGGCCCAAGCTCTGCGCGGGCCAGCGTGACCCAGGACGCCCCTGACGCGTTCGTTCTGCGCTGCGGCCAGGTCATCGACGGACGCGGGGCGGCAGTCTCTCGGAACCGACAGATAGTCGTGAGGGACGGACGCATTGCTTCGATCGGCGACTGGGGCGAGGAAGCGCCTGCCGACGCGCGGGTCATCGATCTCAGCGAAGCCACGTGCATGCCCGGGATGATCGATACCCACGTTCACCTGACGATTGCCGCCGGCGATTTCGCCGGAGTCGCCGCGGGGGGCGCGTCGAGTGCAACCAAGGGCCTGATCGCGCTGCGCAACGCGCAGACGATGCTCGATAACGGGTTCACGACCGTGCGCAGCACCGGTGAGTTTGACCGCTACTACTCGCTCTCGAACGTGCGCGACGCGATCAAGGCTGGCATGTTTGTCGGCCCACGCATCCTGCAGGCGCCGCACTGTATCTCGGCGACCGGCGGCCACTGCGATATCAACAACCTGCCCGCGGACCTCGACATCGAGATACCCGGCATGGTCGTCGACGGTGCCGACGCCATGCGGCTCGCGATTCGCAAGGAGATCAAGTTCGGTGCCGATTGGATCAAGTTGGCGGCAACCGGCGGGGTCATGTCGCATGGCGACAATCCGAACGCCACCGCGTTCACCGACGAGGAGCTTCAGGCCGCAGTAGACGAGACCCATCGGCACTTCAAGAAGATCACCGTGCACGCCATCGGCACCGAGGGCATCAAGCAGGCGGTCCGGGCGGGCGTCGACTCGGTGGAACACGCCATCCTCATCGACCAGGAAGGCATCGATCTGATGCTCGATCGCGGCACCGTGTTGGTGCCGACGATCTACGTTCTCAACTACGTCGTCGAGGTGGGGCCATCGATCGGCTATCCGCCTGGATCCGTGGCCAAGGGTGCTGAGTTGATGGAGGTTCGAGATGACCGCATCCGTGCTGCCGTCGAAGCCGGCGTCAAGATGGTCATGGGGTCGGACACGATCTTCCCGGTCGAGCAGGCGGCGCGCGAATTCGTGCAGATGGTGCGGCTCGGACTCTCGCCGATGGAGTCGATCAAGGCGGGCACGATCAACGCGGCTGAACTGCTGGATCTCGGCAGCGAGATCGGCACGCTCGAGCCCGGCAAGCTTGCCGATATCGTGGCAATCGACGGTAACCCGCTCGATGACGTGACCCTGCTGGAAACCGCGGTGGGCTTCGTCATGAAGTCCGGCCAGGTGGTCAAGGGAGTGGAGAGATGAAACGACGCTTGCTGCCCAGGCTCCTGGTGCTGAGCGTGGTTCTGGCAGTCGGCTGTACTGCGCCGATACCTCCTGCGCCTGTCCCCGACCTGTCGCCTGCTGCCTGGCGGGCCGATTACGACCGCTACATGCAGGCGCAGTTGGTTGATCGAACCTCGGCGGGTGTGGCCACCGGGACGAATGGTGCCGTGACCGTGGCGTACAACGGATTGGCGGCGCGCGCCGGCCTCGAAGCACTCAAGCAAGGCGGCAACGCGATCGACGCGGCGATGACCGCGGCCATGGCCCAGGTCACGCTGACCGCAGGGGCGCCGATCAGCTACTTCGGCATCATGTCGCTGGTGTACTACGAGGCCGCCACGGGCGAGGTGCACACCATGAATGCCGAGTGGAACACGGTGCTTGGCGAAGACGATCCGATGTCGATTCCTGGCGGCATCGACCTGACCTCGGAAGAGGGCATCTACGGCACCGCCGTGAGCGGGCGCACGGCGCTGGTCGGTGGCTTCATGAAGGGAGTGGGCGCGGCGCACGAGCGCTTCGGTCGGCTGCCCTGGCCTCAGATCTTCGAGCCGTCCATCTACATCGCCGAGCGGGGCATGCCGATCTCGGCCAAGACCGCCGGCTACTTCGAGGCGCGCCACGACGACCTGAGTCGACTGCCGGAGACCCGCGCGACCCTGGTCAAGCCCGACGGCTCCGCCTACGCTGAAGGCGACGTGCTGAAGCAGCCGGCGTTGGCCGCCACGCTCCGCGCCGTGGCCCAGAACGGCACCGATTACATGTACAACGGCCCGTGGGCCGAGCGGGCCGTCGCGGCGATCCAGGCCGAGGGCGGCAAGATGACGCTCGAGGACCTGGCCGGCTACGAGGTCCGTTGGGATGCACCGCTGGTCGCGCCGCTGGGCGAGTACGAGCTCCATAGCAATCCGCCGCCGAACGACGGCGGGGTCGCGATGATCGAGGCGTACAACCTGGCGTTGACGTCGGGCATGGTGGCAGACGGTCACTGGACCGAGTCGGCGGACGCTTTGCGCAAGGCGCTCGACGTGACGCAAATGGGCTTCATCAAGTACGTGCCGGCGGAGATGCTGGAACAGTTCTTCCCCGGCCTGGAGATCACAGCCGAGTCCCGCGTGACGCAGACATACGCTGCCGAGATGTGGAGGCGCATGGAGGCCGGGGCGAAGCTGTCGCAGTGGACTCCGCAAGGGCCAAAGCACTCCGACGATGTCGTGGTGATCGACTCGGAGGGCAACATCGCCGCCATCACGCAGAGCATTAACTGCGTGCTGTGGGGCAAGACTGCGATCGTCGTGGACGGCATCAGCATCGGCGATCCGGGCTCGTTCCAGCAGGCGGCGATTGCAGCAGCCGGGGCGGGCCAACGCCTGGCCTCGCCCACCGAAACCGGGATCCTCTTCAAGGACGGCCAGGCCGTGCTCGGCTTCGCGTCGATGGGGTCCGGGCTGCACCAGCGCACCTTCCAGGGCCTGATGAACGTCACGCAGTACGGCATGACGGTGGACGAAGCAGTCAACGCGCCGGACTTTTTCTACCCGCTGACCGACCCGGCGACGTTCCAGTCGACCTTCCGGGTGATCGTGGGCGGCTTCCCGAGCGACGTACTCGAGGGCACCGGCTATGGCTACCAGGAAATCGACCCGGCCAACGTGCGGTTCGCCGGCGAGGGCATCTGGGTAGCAATCAGCCGCGACCCGGAAACCGGCGAGCTCCGCGCCGCGTCACACAACCGCAACAACAGCGCCGCGGTGGCGTACTGACACGAGGCACAGCGATGCACTGGCGCGACCTGACGAAACGCGGGCTCCTGACGATCGTCGTACTCGTGGTGGCGACGCCTCACGTCGCCGGGCAGCAATCGACCTCGGCCGACAAGCTAGCGGCGCTGGCCGAGGAATGGGTCGAGTCGCGCACGAGCCGGCGGGTCGCGGACGTCTCGCTGGAGTTCGCCGAATCCGAAGCGGCCTACGCGCTCTCCATTGTCGATCGGCTCGATGCAATCGAGCGCAGCGCACTCACGCACCAGGAGGATCTCACCTGGGCGGTACTGCGCTGGCAGGCCGCGGCGCTGGCCGACGAACTCGAGTTGTACTGGTACCTGTCGCCGCTGATGCCGGCGAGCTCGCCCGTCCGAGGTGTCATGTCGGCCTTGCCGCTGATGAGCGTCGGCGACGAGGAGCAGACGGACGCGTATCTGCAGTACCTGGATGAGCTCGCCACCGCCTTCGGCGAGGTGCTGGTCAAGACGCGCGGTCGCGCGGCACGCGGCATCGTGCTGCCGGACGAGCAGATCGATCGCGTCCTGCCCTTCTGGCGATTGTTCGCAAGCAGCGAACCCGACAACCCGGCATACCTAGGAGCAGCGCGGTACGCGTCGCTGGATGGTGGCGACAGGGAGTCATTCGAAGGTCAGATGATCGATGCGATCGAACGGAAGGTCGCGCCGGCTGCGCGGAGAATCGTCAGCTACATGGAGACGACGCTGGTGGAGCGCGCTCCCCACGTCGTGGGCATGGGGCAATACCCCGGCGGCAAGCGCGCCTACCGAATTGCTACCCGCTTGATGACGACCCTCGAGATCACTCCCGAGGAAGTGCATCAGGCCGGCCGCGAAGGGGTCGCGGACATCAATCGACAGATGGCCGAAATTCGAGCACAGCTCGGTTTCACCGGTAGCAAGGCAGAGTTCCACGAGCAACTGCGCAACGACCCGCGATTCTACGTCGATGCTCCCGAGGACTTCGGGGCGGCGCTGATGGCCTACGACGCCAAGATCCGCCCGCACGTATTCGACTACTTCCTGCGGGAGCCGGAGGCGCCCTACGGCGTACGGCGCGTGAATCCAGCCATGGAGGCCACTCTCACCTACGGCTTCTACAACGGACCCTCTGACAGCGACCCGAGCGGGTATTACAACTACAACGGCTCGAAGCTGTCCGAGCGCTCACTGCTCTCGGGCGCCGGGCTCGCGTATCACGAACTCGTTCCCGGGCACCATTTTCAGATCAACCTGGCCCGCGAGAACGACGAACTGCCAGAGTTCCGCAAGAGCGCGTACTTCTCCGGCTACGGTGAGGGCTGGGGCGAGTATTCGAGCTCGGTCGTCGCCCGCGAGATGGGCATGTACGACGATCCGTACGACCTCTACGGCCGGCTGGTCTTCGATATGTTCTTCGCCGTGCGTCTCGTCGTCGATACCGGCATGAACTACTACGGCTGGTCGCGGCCGAAGGCGATGCTCTACATGCGCGAACACACCATGGAGTCGGTCACCCAGATCGACTCCGAGACCATCCGGTACTCGGTGCGCAGTCCGGCCCAGGCTCTGGCCTACCGCATGGGCCGGCAGACCTGGCTGCAGTTGCGCCAGCGCGCTGAGAACGAAATGGGCGAGGCCTTCGACGTGCGCCGCTTCCACGACGCCGTGCTGACCACCGGTTCATTGCCACTGGTCGTTCTGCAGGATCACGTCGGTTGGTGGATCGCTCAGGAGCGCTCGGCTGCTATGAGCCAGTGATAGGGACCGCCACGCACAGATCGCGGCGCGATATTTTCATACGGACGCCGCCCGGCGCGTTGCGGATGTCAGTCGGCGCGTAGTGCCTGGACCGGATCGAGCCGGGCCGCACGGCGAGCCGGAAGCCAGTTGGCCAATCCCGAGACCAGCAGCAGGATCAGGAACGCAGCGCCGAACGCCAGCGGGTCGAGGGCTCCCACACCGTACAGAACGGAGGTGAGGGCGCGCGATAGCAGCGCGGCACCCAGGCCGCCGATTACCGCGCCGATGGCCACCAGACCGAGGCCGCGCCGCAGCACCATCTGCAGAACGTCGCCGCTAGCGGCGCCGAGGGCCATACGAACGCCGATCTCCTTGGAGCGTCGAGCCACGGAGTAGGCTATGACCCCGTACAGGCCGATGGATACGAGCAGCAGGGCGATCACCCCGGCGCCGATGAGCATTGCCGCGCCAAAACGTACCGGGAAGAGCGCCACTCCCAGGAGTCCGAGCATGTCGGCGTCGGTCAGCGAGCGCATTTCGGGCTCGAGGGCGAGTAGTTGCCGCCGCACTGAAGCCCGTACTTCGGGCGTGTCGCGATCGAGGCGGACGGCGAGCGTTGCCCGCGAGGTGGTTGCCTGTTCGTCGGCAAGGTAAAGGTACGGACGCGGATCCTCACCTACGGTGCGCACCTTGGTGTCGGCGACGACGCCCACGATTTCCACCTCGGGACCGTTGAGGTCACCGGTATGGAACCGTTGCCCCACGGCGCCGTCCGGGTAGTACTGCCGTGCGAGCGCCTGCGAGACCATCGCGACGGCGAGTGAGTCCGCCGTATCCTGCGGTCCAAAGGTGCGGCCGCGCAGCAACGGCACTCCGAGCGTTTCGAAGTAGGTACCGCTGACGGTTGTCGCGTCGACCTGGCTTCCGGGGTCATCTTCGGTCAGCTGCAGCCCTTCGATGTAGATGGGAGTGCCGTTGAGCTGCATGCTCAGCGGCATGCGACTGGCGAGACCGACACCGGTCACTCCCGGCAACGCTGCGATCCGAGCCGAGGCATCGTCGAAGAACTGCTGAGACTCCTCGGGGGAGTAGTCAAGGAAGCCCATGTCGATGTTGTAGGTCAGCAGAGCGGCGGGATCGAAACCAAGATCCATGTCGGCCGCAGATCGAGCGCTGCGCACGAGGAGCGCCGCGCCGACCAGGAGGATGATGCAGACCGCGACCTGAGCGACGACCAGAGCGCCGCGGAGGCCCAGTTTGCGACCAGATCCTTCGGTGCTACGTCCGCCGTCCTTCAGGGCAGCAACCAGATCGGTTCGCGAGCCGCGCAGGGCGGGGGCGAGCCCGAAGACGAGGCCCGCGGCCAGAGCCAGACCAAACGCGAAGGCGATGACGCGCCCGTCCACCGGTAGATTCCAGCTCATCGGGATTGAGTTCGGTGGCTGGAAGCGCAGTAATAACCCGCGCAGCCAGAACGTCAGCCCGACGCCGCCGAGCCCGCCCATGAACGCTAGGCCTAGGCTTTCGGTGAGCAACTGGCGCATCAGGCGAGCCTTGCCAGCGCCGAGCGCGAGACGGACGGCGATTTCCTTGCTGCGTGCGGACGCCCGCGACAGTGTCATCGCGGCGATGTTGGTGCATGCACTGATCAGCACGAGGCCGACCATGCCGAGCATGACGGCCGAGACCGGGGCCAGGTAGCCATCAGCCATCGGGTGGACGCGTACGCTGGTGGCAGGGAGAACACGAGGGCTCCAGTCCTCGTTGGAATCCGGGTACGCGGCCCTGAGCCGGGCATAGATCGCGTCGAGTTCGGCCTGTACCTGCGCCACGCCCATGCCCTCAGCCAGGCGTCCCTTCATCATCATCCAGCGGGCACCGCGTTGCTCGGGGCGGGTATCTCCAGGTGACTCCGTCATGCTGATGGCCCCGATGGGGTCAATCGTGTCGGCCATCGTCGCGGGCAACCACATCTGAGCATCGATCACGTGGACGAGCCCGTTGAACTCCTCTGGCGCGATGCCGATCACCGTGTAGGGTCGACCGTTGAGGGTCAGCACTTGCCCGAGGATCGTCTCGTCGGCCGCAAAGCGGTCGCGCCAGAATCCGTGTCCGAGGACGACTACGGGGTGGCCACCGGGTACACGGTCGTCGTCCGGGCCGATGAGCCGCCCCATGTGGGGCTTGATCCCCAGGAGATCGAAGAACCCTCCGGTCACGAATTCTCCGAACACCAGTTCGGCGTCACCGTCGTTCGTCATCCTGGCTACGAGGAGCGAGTGGCCGGCGACGCCGCTCAGCGTGGTCGTGGATTCACTGATACTCACGTAGTCGGGATGGGAGGTCGTCAGCGGGGCGTCGAGCTCGGCGTTGTACGAGTAGATCTCGACGAGCTCTTCGGGCGCGACCACCGGCAGCGGTCGAAACAGCAAGGCGTTGACCATCGTGAAGATCGTGGCGTTGATGCCCACGCCGATGGTCAGGGTGAGTACGACTACGGCCACGTACATCGGAGCACGCGCGAGCGTTCGAATCGCGAAGCGGATGTCTTGCCAGATGGATTCCATGGCGAATTTCTCTCGACGGGGAGTCGGGTGTGCGTTCTTGATAGCAACGGAAGGGCGATGACTACGGCGCGCGGCGATCATGCGAAGTGGCGTGCCGAGCACATGGCGCGCGTACCAGGCGGCGGCGCGTAGCTTGCCGTCGCGCGCCAAACGGAAGCGGTAGAGCTCTGCGAGGTCAGCGAGCAGAACGTCGCGATCGTGTCGCGGTAGTACGCGGCGCAAGACGCCGGCTAGAAACCGAGGCGGGACGACACGATCACTCATTCTGCACGCAGCGCCTGAACAGGATCGAGCCGCGCTGCACGACGAGCCGGCAACCAGTTGGCCAGGCCGGCGACGAGCAGCAGGATCAGGAACGCGGCTCCGAAGGCCAGCGGATCGAGTGCGTCAACCCCGTAGAGAACGGAGCCGAGCGCGCGAGAAAGCAGCCCCGCGGCCACCCCTCCGACTGCCGCGCCGATCGCGACCAATCCCAAGCCACGTCGCAGTACGAGTTGGAGGACGTCGGCGTGGGCGGCTCCGAGCGCCATACGTACACCGATTTCCCGAGAGCGTCGCGCCACCGAATAGGCAATCACCCCATAAAGACCAACCGAGACCAGCAAGAGTGCGATCGTGCCGGCGCCGATGAGCATCGCCGCGCCGAAACGCACGGGGAAAAGGGCCATGCTCAGGATCCCTAGCATGTCGCTGTCGTCCAGGAAAACGAGTTCCGGCTCGAGGCCGAGCAGTTCCTGACGCACGGCGGCCCGCAGCTGCGGCGTGTCGCGGTCGAGCCGCACAGCCAGCGTGGCGCTCGACGGAGTCGACCTTTCGTACGCGTAGTAGACGTACGGGCGAGGCGCTTCACCGACCGTGCGAATTTTCGTGTCGCCGACGACCCCGACGATCTCGTATGGGGCACCGTCGAGTCCGCCGGTGCTAAACCGTTTGCCGACGGCGCCGTTCGGGAAGTGACTCTGCGCCAGAGCCAGAGAGACGACGGCGACGCCGATCGATTCCGGCGTGTCCTGCGTCCCGAACGTGCGGCCGCGCAGCAGTGGTACACCGAGGGTCTCGAAGTAGAGCCCATCGACGGTCGCCGCGTCGATCTGGGTCCCCGGATCGCCCGAGGTCACCTGCAGCCCCTCGATGTAGATGTTCATGGTGTTGAAGCCCATGCTTAGCGGCATTCGGCTAGCGCGCCCTACGGACCGGACCCCGGGCATGGCGCTGATACGGGTGGACGCCGCATCGAAGAAATCACCAGCGTCCTCGGGCGAGTAATCGAGCAGGTCCATGTCGAGCGTGTAGGTGAGCAGACCGTTCGGATCGAACCCAAGGTCGACGTCGGTTGCGGACCGCGCACTGCGTACCATCAGGGCCGCACCCACGAGAAGCACGACACAGACCGCGACCTGCACTACGACCAGCCCGCCCCGAACTCCAAGCCTGCGGCCGGATCCCTCGGTGCCGCGTGCGCCTTCCTTCAGCGCGGCGACGAGGTTGGTTCGCGAACCGCGAAGAGCCGGAGCGAGGCCGAAGACCAAACCGGCGGCCAACGACAGGGCGAACGTGAACGCGATGACTCTCCCGTCTACGGGTAGGCTCCAGGTCGTAGGGAGCTCGGTCGGGGGCTGGAAGCGAATCAGCAGACCACGCAGCCACAAGGTGAGGCCTACACCGCCGAGTCCGCCGACAAGAGCGAGCGCCAGGCTCTCCGTCAGCAGCTGGCGCACCAGACGGGCTTTGCCAGCGCCAAGGGCGAGGCGAACCGCGATCTCGCGGCTGCGGGCCGACGCGCGCGACAGGGTCATCGCGGCGATATTGGTGCAGGCGCTGATGAGCACCAGGCCGACCATGCCGAGCAGGAGCGCAGCGACGGGGGCCAGGTACCCGTCCGCGAGCGGGTGCACTCGCACGCTCGTGGCAGGCAGGACTCGGGACCCCCACCCCTCGTTGGCTGCGGGGTACTCGGCGGCAAGCCGCGAGAAGATCGCGTCCATCTCGGCCTGTACCTGCGCGACTCCCATGCCCTCGGCGAGCCGGCCCTTGAGCATCAGCCAGCGCGAGCCGCGACGCTCGGGACGCGTGTCGCCGGGCGAGTCCTGTCGGCTCTGGATGCCCAGGGGGTCGATCCCGTCGGCCATCGTGGCCGGGATCCAGAGCTGGGAATCGAAGACGTGAACCAGACCGCTGAACTGTGGCGGTGCGATTCCGATTACGGTGTACGGGCGGCCGTTGAGGATCAGCGCCTCGCCGAGGATCGACTCGTTGCCAGCGTACCGGTCGCGCCAGAATCCGTGCCCGAGCACCACCACCGGGTGGCCGCCCGGCACGCGATCGTCATCAGCACCGATCAGTCGCCCCAGGTGTGGGGCGATGCCCAGGAGGTTGAAGTACTCGCCAGTGACGAACTCGCCGTAAATCATCTCGGCGCTTCCGTTCGACGTGAGGTTCGCGGAGAGCAGGGAATGGCCGACGATGCCGCTGATCGTCGTGGCTGACTCACGGATGCTCAGGTAGTCCGGGTAGGAACTCGTAATCGGGATTCCGATTTCTCCATCGAACGAGTAGATCTCGACCAGTTCTTCGGGCGCCAGGACGGGCAGCGGACGTAGCAGCAGCGAGTTGACGAGCGTGAAGATCGTCGCGTTGATGCCGACGCCGATGGTCAGAGTGACTACCACCACGGCGACGTACATCGGGCTGCGACCGAGCGTCCGTGCCGCGAAGCGCATGTCTTGCCAGAGCGTTTCCAGCACGAACATGTCTCGGGGAGCGTTCACGATCCGCCGTCTCAGGGCGGGCTCTCGGAGAGAAGCAACGACATTTCGCGAATCGCGGGCTACGAGAAGACGCGCCGGCGCAACGAGAACCTGGCGTGCGTACCAGGCGGTCGCGCGAATCCTGCCGTCGCGTCGTGCGCGATAAAGAAACAACTCGGCGAAATCAGCGAGTAGGACGTCGCGATCGCGGCGCGGCAGCGCCAGACGCAGGACGCCGGCAAGCAGCCGGGGTGGCGCGGAGCCCGTGCTCATTTCGTCGCGTCCAGGCGTTCTTCGACGCCATCCCAGAGCGTGACCAGCGCCTTGCGTGACTCGCTCAGCGTGTCGACACCCGCGGGCGTGATGCTCACGACGCGTCGCTTGCGCGCCCCGCGCGTGCCGGCAGCCTCATCGAGGCGTGAAGAGACCAGGCCCTTCTTCTCGAGGCGTCGCAGCGCGATGTACACGGCCGCCGGAGCTGCCTCACGCCCTGTCTGTGCTTCGAGTTCGAGCACGATCGGCACCGTGTAGGTGTCGTCGCCGAGCCGCAGAATCGACAGCAAGATTTGATGTTCGAAACCGCCGAGTACGTCGCGTCCCATCTTGCCGTCTCCGTTGCACTAGCGTTGTTAGGTGGATCCGAATTGTGCCATCAGCCCGGCTCACTAACAACGTTAGACGAACAAGCGCGCGAAAAGTTTCGTTTGCCACCGAACGGAGCTACTGGGAGGCGTCACGACGCTTCAGATGTCCGGACCAGTCAAGGATCCGGCGGTCGGCCGTGCACAGCGTGGCACCTTCCTGCAGCGCGCTAGCGACGATAATTCGGTCGGCCGGGTCCGCGTGGAAGCAGAGCAGCGCGCCGGATCGATTGACAATTATGTAGTCATAATGATAATTATGTAGGCTATGAACAGAATCACGTATCTCGGTGAACTCGAACAGATGATCCTGTGGTCGGTGCTGCGGCTCGATGACGGCGCCTACGGACTAGCGGTGCGCGATCAGCTCGAAGCTCGTGCAGGGCGGGCGGTGGCGCGCGGCGCGGTGTACACGACGCTCGACCGGCTGGTGAAGAAGGGGTACCTCGATTCGCGTCTCGCTGATGCCGATGCTAACCGGGCCGGCCGGCCGCGACGGTACTTCACAGTCACGAATCCTGGGCGCGAGGCGCTCAAGGAGGCTCGCGATGCTTTCGTGAGCCTGTGGACCGGCCTGGAGGAGGCCGTCGAGGAATGAAGCGTCGGACACGACTCAGCGAGTTCTTGCTTCGCCTCGTTATCCGCGACGTCGAGGCCTACCAGGGCTTGCTCGGAGATCTTCACGAGGAGGCCGGACGCGACGGAAGGCAGGCCGGGCGACTCGAATACGACCGCGCTGTTTTGTCGCTGGCACGGTCCTACTTGATGGAACGGCTGCCGGGGCGGGGTGCCTCTCGCGCGGTGACGAGGATCGGTGACAGCGAGGGCTGGCTGCTCGGTGCGCTGACCGACTCCCGAGCGGCTCTTCGCCTGCTGCGGCGACGGCCCGGCTACACGGGCGCGGTCGTCGGCACGTTGGGACTCGGATTCGGGGCGGCCGCCGCGGTCTTGAGCGTGGCCTACGGCGTCTGGCTGAAGCCCCTTCCGTTCGGCGATTCGGCGGCGCTGATTCGGGTCTATGAGGTGGATCTCAACGACGAGAGAAGCGGCGCCGGCGACGCTCCTATCCGACCCGCCGCACTTGCGGTAGATGTGGAGCGACGCTCGCGGCTGTCGCCGCCGTTACTCGACGACATGCGCAATCGCGACTGGGTGGCCCTGTCACACCTTGCTTCCGTTGCGGGACTCGCGGTCGATTGGCAACAGGACAACGGTGACTCGCGCAGGCTCTCGGGCGTCACCGCGTCGCGCAGCGTGTTCGACGTGTTGCAGTTGCGGCCCGTTGCAGGCCGCTTCTTTGTTCCGGATCCCGGCGTCCGCGAGGTCGTCCTGTCGGAGAGCCTCTGGCGCGCCTCGTTCGGCGCTGACGGCGATGCCCTGGGAAGCGACACGATGATTCTCGATGGCGACTCCTACCTGATCGTCGGGGTTGTCGCCGACGGGCTGCCATATCCGGACTCGGCGGGAGATGTGTGGGTGCCATCCGATCCATCGGAGGACCAACTCGTAGAGGGAATGCGAGGGGCGCGGTATCTGGATGTCGTCGGGCGGCTCCGGCCAGGCTCAACCTTGGCCGAGGCCAACGCCGAACTCGATGCGTTCGTGCGCAGCCTGGGCGAGGATCATCCGAATCACCTGGGCTGGGGAGCGGCCGCGGTGTTGCTGCGGCAGGACATGATCCGGCCTTTCATCGGGATCCTGCAGGTTCTTCTTGCCGGCGCCGCGATGTTCCTGTTGATCGCCTGCTCGAACGTTGCGGGCATCGTCGCCGCGCGGCGGGCACGGGATTCTGGTGAGCGCGGCCTGCGGCTCGCCCTGGGGGCATCGCGCTGGCGTCTGATGCGGCACGAGGTCGCAGAGATGCTGTGGCTATCACTTGGCGGAGCCATCGTCGCCGCCGTGCTCGCTGCTTGGGTGCTCGCGCCACTGCAGCGACTGGCGCCGAGCGACGTGCCGCGTATTGCCGACATTCGCCTCGATCCGGTCGTGGTCGGTACGCTGACCGCCCTGATCTTTCTGGCCTCCGTCGCAGTGGCCGTGGTTGGCAACCTCCTGGCATCAGGAGTGCGCAGATCCGGTCGCGGCACGGGCCGCACGGTTTCACCGCACGCCGCCGGCCGCGCGATGCTCACCGTTCTGCAGGTCGGGCTCACCACGCTCTTGTTAGCCGCCGGCGCGGCGCTGGCGAACCACTTCGTCCAACTCGCTCGCCTCGATCCTGGCTTCGACGCCGACGGAGTTATGGTCGCGCCCGTCATCATGAACGCGAACAGCTATGAGGAAAAAGCGATTCGGCTGCAGTTCTTCGAATCGGTCATCGAGGGGCTCGAGCGACGCGGGCAGGTCGCTGCAGTCGGCGTGAGCCCTCCGGTCGCTGGCGGCAACATGCGCTTCGGCTATCGTCCCGGTGACGGTGAGGCCGATCCGCACTACGGCCAGTACCACACCGTATCGGAGCGCTACTTCGAAGTACTGAGCATCCCGTTGCTGAGTGGCCGCAGCTTCAACGCCCGCGATCGTGCGGATACAGCACCGGTGGTCATCATCAGTGAGGCGCTCGCCAGCGCGCACTACGACGGCGATGCCGTCGGTCGCGAGATCACGGTGGTCGGCACGACGCGCGAGATCGTGGGCGTCGTGGGCAGCGTCCACCACTTCGGCCCGGATCAGGCGCCACCGCCGGAGATGTACGTGCCGCTTGCCCAGGACACCTGGCTGCTGGGGCACATCCTCGTACAACCGGGTCAGGGGTTCTCGGTGGACGACGCGCGCGAGATCGCGGCGGCGCTCGACCCCGAGGTTCCCGTGCAGGCCATGTTCCCGTTCGATCAGTACGTCAGGACCTGGTTCGCGCCGTTGCGTTTCCAGTTGACCATCGTAGCGCTGCTGGCAGCCGCCGGAACGCTACTCGCGGTCGTTGGTCTCTACGCGCTGATCGCGTACATCGTGGCGGGTCGAACGCGCGAGATCGGCATCCGCGTGGCGCTTGGCGAGACGGCTCGTTCCGTGTTCGCGCGCGTTGTCGGGCGCGGGCTGGCACTGGCCGGCGCCGGGCTGGTGCTCGGTATCGCGGCGTCCCTCGCGCTGCGTGGCTTCGTGGGGGCGCTCGGCGTGGGAATCGAGGCGAACGACCCTATTGTGCTGGTCGCGGTGGCGGTCCTCGTCGCCTTGGCGGCCATGGCCGCCTGCCTCTGGCCAGCTCGCCGTGCCGCCGCGGTCGATCCGGTCGTGGCTCTACGCGACAGCTGAGGCTCTTGCGGTGAGCAGTCCGGAAGGCCACTGCTGGTCGTCTGCCCCCGGAGATCGACCGACCTGAAGAGGCCCGGTCCGTTGCCCGGTGCCGGCGAGAGCTAGCGGGGCGTAGAAGTAGGGCGGCCCCACCACGACAAAGACCGGCCGGTGTCCAGGGACACCAGCCGGTCGATGGCGCAGGGGGTTAGGTTAGAAGTCGGCGCGTATGCCGAGCTGGATTTCCCGCGGCTGGAATGCCTGGCTCGGAATCAAGAAGGTCGCGTCGGTGACGAAGCTGCTGCCGGCGTTGGCGAAGTTCGCTCGATTGGTCACGTTGAACGCGTCGAAGCTGATCGTCGTCGAGAGACCCCGGATCGGAATCCGGTACCGTAGCGACAGATCGAGGCGGGTGAAGTTGGGAAGCTCCGCCCCATTCGTCCGCCCGTTGAAGTCGATCGGATCACCCGCTATGTCCGAGGGGGTATTGGGCGAGTGAGTTCCCGCCGCCGCGATCTGGCGTTGGTTGTTGTCGAGGCGATCGCGTTCCAGCAGCGTGTAGCGGCTGCCATCCATGTAGCGGAAGACGCCCGAGAACATCAGCCCGTTCGAGCGCGAACCCCAGGTGGTTCCCGGTACGTACCAGGACCAGTTCACCACCAGGTTGTTGTTACGGTGCCACGACGACGGTTGGTCGATGTTCTGCGGCACGTTGAGGTTCAGCTGCGGTGTCTCGCCGATGAACTGCCCGGTGTCGAAGTTGTAGCCGGTCTCGGTGCGGGTCTGGAAACGAGATCCGCCCTGGCCCGCCGGCGCGTTGCCGTTCTGCTTCGCGTAGGTATACGAGATCTGCCCCTGGAAGCGACCGATGGCCGAGTCCGTGAACCGCCGTCGAATGCTGAACTGCAAACCGTTATACGTCGTGTCACCTGCGTTCATCAGGCTGCCGACGCTACCCAACGTGACTTGCTCACCGTTGAATACGCTGATGTTGGGCCGACCGCCCTGCGAGCTCGAGAACGGGTTCAGGTCGACGAAGATATGCGTGTTCTTGTTCTCGGTGTGAATGAAGTCGACACCGATTGCCACGTCATTCGTGATCTGGTGCTCCGCGCCGATGCTGAGCGTGTCGGCGAACGCGCTGCGCAGATCAGGATTCTGCACCGTCGGACGGTCGTTGAGGCCCGCGCCGGCGCCCTCCAGGTCGCCGATGAGATAGTCAGCCAACTGCTGGATGGTGGTGATCCCGTTCGCCTGCGCGATATCCCAGAACAAGGCCTGGTCGGATCCCGAGCCCGGCACGCGCGTCACGAAACCGCCGGTGTCGCTGATCCCGTCGAGGAAGTAGTTGGCGAAGCCGCCAAGCTGGAAGCGCTCGTAGAAACGGCCCCAACCACCGCGAACGACGGTCCTGCCGTCGCCGCGCGGATCCCACGCGAACCCGAGCCGCGGCGCCAGGTTGTTGTTGTCGCCTGGCATGATCGTCTCGCGGTCGTACCGCAGGCCGAGGTTCAGCGTGAGTTTGCGCGAGATCGTCCAGTCGTCCTGGAAGAACGCCCCGAACACCTTGTTAGAGGGAATGTGGGCGGTGGTCTCACCGTTGATCCGCGCCGAGAAGCTCTCCGGATAGGTGGACAGGTCGGAGGCTACGAATGGTGCGTCGGTGTCGAAGATAAATTGACCGTTGGCGGTACCGGAGTTGAAGAACTCCTCCTTGCGCCGTGAATACTGCGCGCCAATTCGGAAGTTGTGGTCGCCGCCCCAGTTCGGCAGGAAGTAGGAGAAGGTGTTGTCGAACTGCAACGAATCGTTGATGCGCGACTGCGCCACCGTGTTGGCCCCCTCGAGCACCGACGGGCGCGACTGCGAGACTGCCAGGGCGCGCTGGGCTGCGAAGGTCTGGCCGTTGTTGTTGTAGCCGGGGTTCGCGAACGACACGTCCTCGCGCGTGTTCGAGACGCGCAGGTTGTTGAACGCTGAGTCGCCGATCACGCTGTCGAGCGTGGCGACCCAGCCGGTGTCCGTGTCGTCCTCCTCGCGGGAGGCCTCGAGGGTCGTCCTGCTCCCGATGATCTGGTTCACCTGGGGTGAGTACTCGCGCAGGTAGCGGAAGGCGAACTTATGGTCATCGGCGACCTGCCAGTCGGCCTTCACCAGGATGTTCTCGAGCAGGTTGTCTTCGGTCGTGGCGAAGTTGAGCTCAGGCCGGGCCTCGAACGCTCGCGCCACCCCCTCGTTCGGCTTGGTGCGCTCGATGCTGCCGAAGAAGAACAACCTGTCCTTGAGGATCGGTCCGCCGAGAGTGCCGCCCAGCGAGGACACTGTGAAGTCGGGCTGCTCAGCGCCCTGCCGCTCGGTGAAGAAGTTCTTGGAGTTGAGCGACGAGTCCTGGTAGTAGAAGAAGCCGGAACCGCGGAAGCTGTTGCCGCCGCTCTTGGTAATGGCGTTGAGTACGCCGCCCTGGGTGCGCCCGAACTCGGCGTCGAACTGCGTGGTGATGATCTGGAACTCTTGAATCGCCTCGATCGCCGTGCGCGTCTGCGCGCCGGCGCGCGCGCCGATCACATCGTCGCTGTTGTCGGCGCCATCGACGTTGAAGGAGTTGTTGTTGTCGTCCTGCCCGTTGATGAACAGGGAATCGGACGCGGTGGACTCGCTGCTGGGGTTGCCCACGACGCCAGGCATCAACGTAGCGAACATCACGAAGCTGCGGTTCTGGGTCGGCAGCGTTGTGAAGAGCTCGGCCGTGACGTTACCGCCGACCTGTTTGGAGGTGGTTTCGATAATCGGCGCGGTGCCGGTGACCGTGACGGTCTCCGCCACGCCGCTGATCTGCATCGTCGAGTTCAGCTCCGGTACCGAACCGACGAGCACCCGCAAGCCGGTCATCTCGTCGGTCTGGAACCCTTGCAACTCGAACGTCACCGTGTAGGTGGAAGCCGGCAGGCCATTGAACGTGTAACGCCCCGTGGTACCGGTCACCGTGGTGCGAACCTGCCCGTTGGCTTCGTTGGTCACGGTAACGGTGACGCCAGGCAGCGGCGCCCCATCGGGGTCAGTGGCGGTGCCGATCAGGCGGGCTCGGGCGGCCTGCCCGTACGCCGGCGTGGCGAGCGCCAGGGCGAGGCCAAGCGTGATTGCAAGAAGTGCGATCCGTCGCATGTCGTGTCTCCTCCGGGGGTCGGAACGGTCCTGTTGGCTGCTGCCGGGGGGGCGAGGCGAGTTCCGAGCGCGGGGAGGCACGACATCGAAGGAGCCTCACTAATCAGCGTGAGTTCATTTTATATATCATATTGTGTATATGAAATACACAGCCTGTTCATGTGAAATGCACGGCCCCGATCGTGGGCTAGTATTCTGCGCAACCAACTTCGACCCGATGCAGCATCATCAGCCGTCCGCCGCTCGAAGGCGGGCTCGCATAACCGGAGGGGCCCCCCGATGGCGCGTATTGAGCGCTCGCTCCTGTCCCAGAGTGCCAAGAACTATGTTCGCCGGGCAGTTGCCTCCGGAGCGTTCGGCGGTGATTCGCACGTCTCGATTAGCCGTATCGCCGAAGAACTCGGTATCAGCCCGACGCCAATCCGCGAGGGGTTGGTCCAACTGGTCGCCGAGGGGTTCTTGGAACAGCAACCCAACCGTGGCTTCCATGTTCTGCCGCTCAGCCAGCGCGAGGTTGCCGAGCTCTATCCCATTGGCGCAGCACTGGAGGATCTCGGTCTTCGCGACACACCTTTCCTCTGCCCGAATCGGGTGGCCGAACTCCGATGTCTGAACGACCGCATCAAGGAGAACCCGGAACCGGGTGGCGAAGCCACAATCCTCGACAATCAGGAGTGGCATCGGCTGCTGCTGGAGGGGTGCGGCAATCAGCAGCTAATGCGGATGCTGGAGCGGCTGCGAGCTCGCACGTTCCGCTACGAGTACGTCTGCCACACGTTCGACCGTCCCGAACGGGCATGCCAGATCGCGAGGCACGAGAAGATCCTCGCTGCGTTCGAAGGCGGCGACCGCCCGCGTGCCCGCGCCGAACTGCAGCAGCACTGGCAGGAAAACCTCGACCTGGTGATCACCACCGCGAAGTCGGTGTTCGCCCCTCCGGAACACCACTAAGCCGTCCAGGAATCCATCTGTTGAGCAGCGTGAGGAGCCGTACACGACGGCGACCGCCAACCCTGCCATTGGTCGCCGCCGCCACCTTGGGCATGGTGCTGCTCGGTGCCCTGCCGCTAGGGGCCCACGCCCAGGTCATCGACCTGGACGCGTTTCCGGCGCTGGAGCTCGACCAACTGAGCGCCGAGCATCGCGCTTGGCTCGAGCGGGAGGTGATGTGGATCATTGTCGACGGCGAGCGCGAGACCTTCATGCGCCTGCCGTCGGATGCGCAGCGCGACGAGTTCATGCGCCAATTCTGGATCCACCGCGACCCGACGCCAGGGACCGCGCGCAACGAATTCCGCGAACTCCACGACCAACGGCTAGCGTACGCCGACCGCGAGTACGGTCGCGAAACCGGCCGCGCGGGACGGCTTACCGATCGCGGCCGAGCGGTGGTGTTATTCGGTGCGCCGCGGGCGGTCGACCGCTTCCCCGGCAGTCCTGTCACCGTACCCCTCGAGGTGTGGTCCTATGCGGTCGACCCAGTGCTAGGGGTTCCGCCGTTCTTTTCGCTGGTGTTCTTTCGCGAGCGCGGCATTGGCGAGCATCGGTTGTACAGCCCGCTGGCCGATGGGCCCGAGCGATTGCTCAACCCCGCCGGTCAGGGCGAGGCCGCGAACCGCAGCGCGCAGAGCATCCGCGGTCGCACTACCCGCGCTACGGGGTTCGGGGATCTTGCCAGCGTGCTGGATGTTCTCCGCACCGTCGATCTCGTCCTCGCGGACGTGTCGCTCAGTCTGATCCCGGGGGATCCGGCGACGATCGGCATCGCGCCGCTGCGCTCGGAGGATCTGCTCATTCGCATCGAGGACGTGCCCGATCGCATGATGCCCGACCCCACCTGGGCGTCGCGCTTGCTGGTGGGTACTGTCGACGCTGCCGTGCGTTTCGAAACTCTGCCGATTCAGATCATGGCCGCGCCGTTGATGGACCCGTCCGGTGTTCCCTACCTGCACTACGCTATCCGCATCCCCGGCAAGCGCATCAACTTCGGCGCGTATGAGGAGCGCCACTACGCAACCTACGAGTTGACGCTCGCGGTGCGCGACGATCAATTGCGTTTTCCGGTGGTGCCCGAGACGCGCACGGTGGAGCTGTTGCTCAGCGCCGACAACACCCGCGAGCTGCGCTCCAGTGGGCTCGTGCATCTGGGACGGTTGCCCATTCCCACCGGGCGCTTCCACCTCGATGTCACCGTGGAGAACAACGTTACCCATCAGTTCGGGCGTGGCGAAGTGGTTCTGCGCTCGGAGCCTTCCCATCCCGCCGCGGTGACCTCGAGCGATCCGTTTCTGATGAGTGGATACGATGCCCTGGGCGACGACTACGACCCCTACGGCGGTCACTTCCCGTTCCAGATCGGCGCTCATCTCATGATGCCGGTGCCCGACGGAACGGTTGCGACGGATGACACCGTCTGGGTATTTCACCAGCTCATGGCACCAGCCGATGCCACGGGGCCCGGGATCGCCAGTTACGCTCTTGTTGATCGTAGCGGCACCGAGGTGGCCTCCAAGGAGTCGTCGCTGAACCTGGCTGCCAAAGACGAGTTCGGCGTCCTGAGCCAGTTGGCCGGGCTAGACCTCGCAGGAGTCGCGCCGGGTGAGTACACGCTTCAGGTGGACATCGACATCGACGATCGACCGCTCCATGAATTACCGCTTCGAGTCGTGCCTGCTGAGACCCTCGTGCCGCCGGTGCCGCACGCGAGCCAACAGCCACCGGCCAACGACAGCGGCGAATTGCTTACGCGCGCTCTGCAACTGCGCACGCTCGGACGCACCGATGAGGCCATTGAGCAGCTGCACGCGTTGCTTGCCCGAGAACCCGACCACCACACCGCGACAGAGCTTCAGGCAGAGCTGCTGTCCGAGGCCGGTCGCCTCGATGATCTCGCCACGCTGCTCGGCGCGCGCGTGATCGATCAGCCCGACGATGTCGACGCTTTGCTGGCGCTGGCCGAGGTCGAGGCCCGACGTTCCAATGGCTACGACGCGATACGCTTCTACGAGCGTGCGCGCCTAGGCGGTGCACTCGAAACCCCGGCACTGTTGAACGGTCTTGCCAGCGTCTATCTGGCCGACGGCAATGACGGGCGGGCCCGAGAGTTGTTCGAGCACTCGCTGCGCCTGGACCCGCAGCAGCCCCCCATCGCAGCGCTACTGCGGCGTCTCAGGGAGAATGAGTAGTGAAAACGAATCGGAACAGGATGGCACCCGGAGCGGCGAAGAGCGTGTGGCACCGACGAGTTGCAGCCGGCCTCAGTCTGGCCCTGTCGGCGGCCCTACTGCTGATCGCCGCAGATGCGGCGCTGGCACAGTCCAGCAACGCGGTCGTTGGCACCGACCAGGCCGCCAAGCTGATCCAGGAGGACCGGCTCGCGGAGGCACTCGAGCAACTCGACCGGATCATCGACAGGAGTGCCGAGTACTGGGAGGCCCATTACCAGCGCGGGCGCGCCCTAGCGCTCATGGGCCGAATGCAGGAGGCGCGCGATGCCCTGGTGTGGGCGGTGACGCTCAACCCTGGATTCGCGCATGGCCACTACCTCGCCTGGCTGGCGGCACTCGAGCTCGAGGACTACGGCACCGCCTGGGAGCAAGCGATCAGCGCAGAACTTGCGGGCCTCGACATGAGCGAGCAGTTTCCCAGGCTAACCGCCGTAGCTCAGGTTCCCGAGGACATTCTCGATCGACTCGGCGCCCCGCGCGTGTTCGTCGCACCGTTCAACACCGACGAGATCGAAGGCAACGCGGAACTGCCCTACAACCGCAATCCGCAGGTAGAGGAGAACCGGATCAGCCAGCGACCCGACGCGATCCAGGGGTCGTTCCGGCTACAGGAAGCGGCCCCCGAATTGCTCGAGTTGCATCGTCAGATGAGACTCGCCATTCAGCGAGCTCCTTACCTCGGGCTGACGCTCGACCCTGGCAACGCCACGGTGTACGTGCAGCTCACCCTCGACACTATCGGCGAGCGTTCGCCACGGCAGCTCGACGGCACCCTCCAGGCGGTTGCGGTCGAGACCGGCGAGGTGCGCTGGCAGCGCGAGGTCACGTTGCGCGATATTTCGTCGGTCGGTGCCATAGTGCCGGAGATCGAGCGCTACATCCGAGAGATGCAGGGCGAGATCCGCTACCGGGAACCTCAACAACGCCACTAGGCCGCGGCCGAATTCCGGAGGCCGAACATGTGACCCGCGCGGTGGGGGTGGGGTGCCCTTGCGCACACGGACCACCTTGGCTATTATTGTACTCAATATAGGTTGGCTGTCAATATATCTTGTCAAGGTGGAACCCCGCGATGGCGCCGAAGAACCTCCCGATCGGAACGGTCATGGTGCTGCACGCGCTCGCGCGCGGGCACCAGTACGGTTTCGACGTGCTCGAGCAAACAGGCCTGACCAGCGGAACCGTCTACCCCGCGCTCGAACGACTCGAGAGTGTCGGCCTGGCGCGGTCGCGTTGGGAAGACGCCGAGGTGGCGCACCAGGCCAAGCGTCCCTCCCGCCGCTACTTTGAGATCACCAGCGCGGGTAAGGAAGAACTCATTCGCGGTCTTGAGCGCTACAAAGCGCTGGCGCCGCTCACCATCGATGGCGTGGCGCATCCGCAAGGCGTTGACCGGACATGACGGACCGAGTGCCGCACGCGGCCCGGTGGACGATTGCGATCGCCGCGCTGCTCGTGCCTGGCTACGCGCGCCGCGCATGGCGCCGACAGTGGACAGCTGAACTCGAGCATCGGTGTTCGCAGAGCGCTCGGCCTCGAGGCACGTTCCGCTTCGCTCTCGGTTCGTTGTCTCATGCCGCCTTCCTGCGGCGAGAAGAGTTGACGGTGCGCGGGTGGGCGGGAGACCTCAGGCATTCGGCGCGAGCGCTAACCCAGAGCCCCGGATTCACGCTGCTCACGATCATGACGTTCGCGATCGGAATCGGAGCACCTGCCGCGATCTTCAGTCTGGCCGAGGCGGCGTTGTTGCGGCCGCTTCCCATGGAAGACGGCGAACGGCTGGTTCGCATTTACACCACGAAGGACGGCAACCGCTTCAGCGTCTCTTACCCGGACTTCGAGGACTTCACCTCGCGGACGGGCCTGTTCGAATCCGCGAGTTTTTACAGGAGTGGAGGCCGCGACGTTTCGGACGGTGAGGATGCCGAGCGGATCGCGGTTACCTGGGTGCACGACGACTTCTTCCAGACGCTCGGGACGCCGCCGGTAGTCGGCCGCGTGTTCACGCAGGATGATCACGACCCCACAGCGGTCGCTACGCTCGTCCTCGCCGAGGACTTCTGGAACCGGCGCTTCGCGGGCGATGTAAACCTGATCGGGCAGACGATCCGTCTCGATGGTACCCCGCACACGGTGATAGGCATCGTTGCACGAGACTCCGCGTGGCCCGTCGACGCTCAGGCGTGGACCCCCCTTCTCTGGGGCGGGCAGGTGCCCGCGGCGGACCGACGCAGATCGAACCACAGCTGGAACGTCATCGCTCGAGTGCAGCCAGGTGTCCGAATCGGCGATGCGTCGGTCCAGGTACGAGACATGGCGCGGCAGATCTACGCAGCCGACGACATCGACGAACGTGACGCCGGGTTCGAGGCACTGGTGATGGGGCTGGGGCCGTCCCGTACGCCCGACGAAGCCGTCGCTGGGTTCGGAGTGATGGGCGTAGCCGTTCTTCTCGTGCTGCTCGTCGCGTGCGTGAACGCCTCCGGATTACTGCTGTCGCGTGCGTCACTGCGCGTGCGGGAAATCTCCCTGCGGGCGACTCTGGGCGCCAGTCGCGTCCGGCTCGTTTGGATGCTGCTAGGCGAAAGCACGCTCCTGGCGGTGGCGGGTGGTGCTACGGGCCTGATCGTCGCGTACCTCGGGCTGCGCGAAGTGCTGCGGTCGGCACCGGGTGGCCTGGACCGCCTGCTGCAGGTGCAACTGAATTGGTCGGTCCTTCTCGCGGCGTTCGTGATCAGCTTGTTGGCCGCCTTGCTGGCGGGCCTCGTTCCCGCTCTGAGGGCCGGGCGAATATCGGTCGCGGAGGCGATCAAAGATGGCGGAGCACAGGTGGGTGAGGGCCGCCGTGACAGTCGGCTGCGCCGCAACCTGGTGGTCATCGAACTGGCGCTGACGCTGGCGTTGTTGTTGGCCGCGGGCCTCGCGATTCAAGGTTTCCAGGGGCAGATCGCTGGCGATCCGGGTTTCGAAACGGACGACCTACTGTCATTCACCGTGCGGCTACCGGCGGCTCGATACGAGACATCCGTTGAGGTCGGCGAGTACCACCGACAGGCGCTCGCCGCGCTCGAGCGCCATTCCGGCATCGCAGCCGCGACCGCGACGTCGCGACTTCCTCTCGGGGCCGGTGGGTTAGGCCTCCGGCGTGCCTTTATCTTCGATGGTGCACCGGAACCTCCGGACGGCGAGACGTTCGACGCCGACTGGGTCGAGGTCGACGCTTCGTACTTCGGCACGCTCGGCATTAGGCCGACTGCCGGGCGGCCGTTCACCGATGCCGATGCGGCCGACACCGAACTGGTCGCCATCGTGAACAGTGAGATGGCCCAGCAGATGTCGCCCGGGAAACCGATCATCGGCAGGCGGATTCGATCGGTCTACGACGAGAACCTGTTGCGCACCGTCGTTGGTGTCATGGACGACATCCAGTTCAACGGAATCGCAGGCGAGACTCGGACGCCGCTTGTTTTGGTGCCGCGTTCGCAATCGCCCAGACGCCAGTTGGCAGTCATTGTGCGATCCAGCGGCGATCCCGCTGCGGTTATTCCGGAGATCCGGCGCCTGATGGCGGGCGTCGACGCGGACATCGCCCTCGACGAGTTGCAGTTGCTGCGCGATGCGCACGCGGCAGGCCTTGCCCCGGTGCGCTTCCTCAGCGGAGCGTTCACACGCTTTGGGCTTCTCGCCCTGGTGCTCGCGTTGAGCGGCGTGTACGGGCTCATGTCGTATTCGGTCTCGCGACGAGGACGCGAGATCGGCATTCGCGTTGCGCTCGGCGCCTCCACGCGATCGGTTCGCGCCAGGGTGCTTCGTGAGGCCCTGAGCCTCGCAGCCATCGGGTGCGGGCTGGGAGGAATCGTCGCGTACGGATTGAGTCAGGCTCTAGCTCGTCTGCTCCCGGGAGTGGCGCAGCTCGAGTTGCTGACCGCCGGGGCGGCCGCGCTCGCTCTGGCGATCGCAGTGCTCGCCGCGAGCTGGATTCCGGCCCGTCGCGCCACACGGATCGATCCCATCGCCGCGCTGCGCAGCGAGTAACTCGCGCGGCTGCTCAGGCCAGATCGACGACGCTGAGACTTCGGGTCGCGCCTACTCCGCTCGCAACGAGATCACCGGGTCCACGCGTAGAGCGCGCACGGCCGGAACTAGGCAGGCGATGAGTCCGACCGCCGCGAGCAACACCGCGACCGAGGCGAACGCGATTGGGTCGACTGGCGCTACATCGAACAGGAAGCCTTCCAGGAGGCGGGTACTCGCCAGTGCTGCCGGAATGCCGACCGCGAGTCCCAGTCCGACTCGCAGCATGCCGCTGCGCAACACGATGGCGACTATGTTGCTGCGCTCCGCACCGAGCGCAACGCGCAGGCCGAACTCGCGGCGACGTTGCGTGACCGCCTGGGCGAGGATTCCGTAAAGGCCAACGAGCGAGAGAACGAGCGCCGTTGCCGAGAACAGACCCATGGCGATCGACATGAGACGCGGCTGCCCGATGGAGTCCGCGATGAGGTCTTCCATCGTGCGAATGTCGCCCAGCGGGACGGTCGGGTCCAGATCGAGAAGTACCGCGCGCAACTCGGGAACGATAGCGCTCGGGACGCCGCGTGTGCGAATAGCGATATTCATCGTGCGTTCCGGACTCCGGACGTAGTTGGCGTAGAAGGTGGGCGCGTCAGCATCGGCCAGGGCTCCGACACGCACGTCCTCGACGACGCCTACCACCAGGCCGACGAGATCTCCGCCCCAGTCGGGCATCAGCCGCCTGCCGACGGCGCCCTCGCCTGGAAAGAGCGTCTCGGCCAGATCGCGACTGATGATCAGCTCGAATTCACCGTCGAGCCCCGCTCCAGCATCGAACGTGCGGCCAGCGACCAGCGGAATCTGGAGGGCTGCGAAGTACCCGGCCCGAACGATGCGTTGGTAGGCGAGCGGTTTCTGCACCGTGTCGGGCGGGGCGTCCGCGTCCCAGATCCCGATGTTGTTGCCGGGGTTGCGGATGGGCAGTTGAGTGGCCAGCGCCACGGCCTCGACTCCCGGTAGAGCTTCGAGCCTGGTGGCGAGTTCATCGAAGAAGGCGCGGCGTTCGTCGGTCGACTCCTGCTGACTTCCGCTGAGATTGATCTCAGCCGACAGCAGTTGCTGGGGTGAGAAACCAGGCCGCTGTCCACTCAGCGAGATGAAGCTGCGTACCAGCAGCGCAGACCCGATTAGCAGGACGACGGCGACCGCCACCTGAGCGACTACCAGTCCCGAGCGGAGCTGGTTGCCGGCACCGACGCTTCCGCGGCCGCTCCGGAGCGCTTCCGAGGGACGATCGGGAATGACGCGCAGCGCCGGAGCGGTTCCGAAGAGCAGGCTGATCACGACGGTTACCGCGAGCCCGAACAGGATGGCGGCAATACTCATGTCCAGGTCCTCGATACCGAGCACAGACAGTGGGATCACGCGCAGCATCATTCCACTCAGCCAGCTGGCGGCCACTATGCCGCCGACTCCGGCGACCATGCCGAGTACGAGGCTCTCTATGGTCAGCTGTCGAATGATGCGGCTGCGGCTCGCTCCCAGCGCGGCGCGAATCGCAAGTTCGGCCTGACGTGTCGAGCCGCGGGCGAGAAGCAGGCTGGCCACGTTGCTGCCGGCGACCACCAGGACGAGGCCTGCGGTCGCCATCATCAAGAGAAGCTGTGGGCCAACGCTGCCTGTGATGGCCTCAGCCAGCGGCGTCAGGGCTAGCGCCTTCGTCTCGTTCGAGTCCGGGTACTCGCGCTGCAGGTCGCGGCTGATCACGTCGACGTCGGATTGAGCCTGCTCCAGGCTCACGCCATCGCGCAGGCGGCCGATCATGAGCCAGTTGTGGAATCGTCGGGCTCCGGCGAACGGGCCGCCCATCTGCATGGGGCGCCAAACGTCGACCTCTAGCAGGAAGTGGAAATCGGGAGGCATCACACCCACGAGAGTGTGGGCCTCGCCATCGACGCGAACGGATTCGCCGATGACATCGGCTTCGCCACCGAGTTGCTCCTGCCAGAACCTGTAGCTCACCATCGCAACCGTCGTGCCAAGTTCGCCTTCCGTCTCGGTGAACCAACGCCCCAGCACGGGCTCCACTCCGAGCGTCCGGAAGAGGTTCCACGTCGCGTAAGCGTGCTTTACCCGACTAGGCTCGCGTTCGGTCACCACTGTGACAGGCAGAAAGAAAGGAGTGACCGCACCGAACTCGGAGAAGCTGCTGCTGCGTTCGCGATAGTCGGCCCAATCGGGCGCCGATCCGACGGGGTTGGGATACCCCTCGAACGTCGTCGCCGCCCAGACGAGGCGCTCCTGAGCCGGGTAGGGAAGCGGGCTCAGCAAGGCCGCTTCCACGAGCGAGAAGGTGGCGACGAGCGCGCCGATGCCGAGCACCAAAATGAACAGCAGCGCCGCGGTGGTACCCGGCGTGGAGCGTAGCGAGCGAATGCCGTAGACGACGTCCTGCAGCAACGTGTTCATGAAGGAATGCCGGTCGGGGAGATGAGACGAATGTGGAGAGGGAGGGGTTGAACGGAGCGAGCCGTTGAGCCGTGCACGCGCGTAGCGGCTGGCCACCGCGAGAGTCTCCCAACGCAGCCACGCACGCGCCGCCAACACGCCGCGCTGGTCAACGAGCTCGTCGGCGTGTGCCTCGAGATCGCCAAGCAGCGACTCGCACGACAGGCGCCCGGGAACACAGCGCGCAAGCAGGCCCACGCACCATCCGGGTGCGGTGCTGGCGCCCGTTCTGGCCACCTCAGTCCTCCTGCACGGCGTCGAGGCCGTCCCAAAGTGAATCCAGGTACGCACGAACTTCCTCGAGTTGTTGGATGCCTTCTGGGGTCACCTGGACATGACGTCGCGGACGTCCCCCGCGCCCCGGCTCGGCCGGCGCGCTCGACGAGGTCAGCAGGCCACGCTGCTGCAGCCGGTCGAGGGTGACGTACACAGCGCCGCGCGACACCTTTCGGTTCATCGTCGCCTGCAAACGCTCGAGGATCGCGGGCGCGTAGGCGCCCTCGCCCACCTGCCGGACGGCGAGCAGGACCATCTGTTCAAAGCTGCCGAGAAGATTTTGTCGACCCATGTCGACAGTGTATGCATGGGGTGACAGCTGGCGCAAGGTTGCCCGTCGAGACGGTTGTCCGGGACGCCGCCGGTCCCCGCAACGGTGAACTAGGGCTGCACCCGATCAAAGACAATGTTGTTGATCTCATCGGCCTCGCCCACGAGATCGTCGGCGTCGACGGTGATGATCAGGAAGCGCCCGCGAAGAGCCTGCAATCGCGTGCCGCGCAGCCGGACGCGCTTCTTCAGGCCTGCACCGATGGGTGACACCGGCCGCTCCTGGATCATCGTGTCGTCATCGCTCAGTGCCCGGTCGTCCGAGCTCCACACCTGCGCTCGTGTTGTAGCCGCGGCTGTTGCCGCGCCACCATTGACTACGTCGACAACGAGGACGATCTTGTCGCCACTACGGCGAACGCGGTGTTTCATCTTGACCACGCGCGGGGCGAGATCGGGAAGTGCGGTGGTGACGGGCAACCGGGCCTGGACCTCAGCGGCAAACGTGGCGTCGAGAAGCACAGCTTCGGCGAACTCGAACAGATTGCCGATCACGGCACCCGGCGCTTCCGACGCGGACACGCACCCGGCCACCTGGGCCCCGCCGCTGGTCGCCTGTAGGAAGAACGCGAAGGACGCCACGCGCGCGTCACCGGCGTCAACGGGGACGATGTCCCATGGCACGATACCCAACCGTGAGAAGGTCCCCTGGAGCAGCGAGCTCGCGCGAAGATCCGTCTCCAAATGGCGACTGACCGTGGCGGCCAGCGGGCCAACGGTACCGACGCCTTGCAGCAGGGCGGCCATCACCGCGGAACAGGCCCGAGTCGTGGTCTCCGGCACAAAGGACCGCGCCAGTGCATGGTTCTGCCGCGGCGAGGTTCGAGTGCCGGGCACGCAGGCGTCGGGGGCATCCTCCCAGGGCAAACTCGTGCAGAGGAACTCGCGCATCGCTCCAACGCGGGCGGGGTCCTGCAGGACTGCGGTCATGGCGGTGACTTCATCGCGATAGCCGAGGGCCCCCACGCCGGATCGGTCGCCTAGCAGCCGGCGGGCGCTGACGGGTTCCTCAGGCGTTCCAGCCCACAATGCCCGCGAGCTGGCGTAGGGAACCACCGGATCATGGAAGCCCGGCCACAGACGCCGCGCACGACCTTCGCCCGCGGCCCCCATCAGGTCGCGTAACAAATCGCGGGCGGCGCGGTCCCCATCAGCAACCATGACCAAGGCAAGCTCATCGAGGCTGATGTCTTCAGGGTTGCCGAGCCTCTTGAAGGCGCGATACAACGCCCCACGGTCGAGCCCCACCCACGTCTTCCCCCACTCGGCCAACGCCACGCGCTTACCCGCGTCGAGGCTCCCGTCCCGGGTCGCCTCGACGAAAGCTAGCAGGAGCCTGAGGTCGGACACCCCCGAGGGTTCGAGCCGATCTCCGTTCCAGTGCCGCTCCCAACCGGCGGTAAGGTGCCGGACGGAGAGTGCGCACCGATCCGGCCGTGCCAGGCAATAGTCGAGCACGCGGCGGCCGGTATCAGTTTGTGCCGCGGTTGGACCGGGCACGGTCACAAGAACTGCGACGACAAACAGTCCGATCTTGCCGCGACGCACCATTCCACCTCCGATCTTGGTCGAGAGCCGAGAACCTATCAGCAGCTCGCTCGCTCGCGAAGCGCGACACAAGTCCGAGTGTGTTGGAAACGACAAAGTAGAGCCGGCGACTCCGGCTCGCCAACGGCGTGCGAGGCGATGTTGGTGCTCGAGGGCCCGCGTGCCCGATCCTCAGAAGCGTAGGTTGTGCACCACTTTGAGAATGAGGGCGCGGTCGTGCAGGGTGCTTAGCGGGCCGCCGAGGAGGCGTCCTTCGTCGTACACCAGCCAGGCCTCGGAGCCGGGGGTGTAGATCCAGCGTGCTCGGAAGTTGACCACGAATTCGTCGTACAGAGTCGAGTATTGAACCACGGCGCGCGTGGTCAGTGCCGGGCTGAAGTAGTACGAGGCCGCGAAGCGGGTGACCAGGCTCTCGAACGAGCCGCCCGGCACGTCGACGACGTCGTACTGGTTCTCGCTGCGCAGGTTGATGCGCGGAATGGGTCGCAGCCCGAGGTTCAGCGTCGTGCTCTTGATCGTGCCACCGAAGAAACCGCCGCCGACAAACGTGGCGCCCACCGACCAGCTGCGCGCCGGGTTGGTGACGAAGTCGACAGTTACCTGGTTGTTGTCGTACTCACCCGGAGGTACCTCGACACCGGGCGCGATGGCGAAACCGTAGGGCACGCGCTCGAACGCGTCTCGATACAGGAGCGTCCCTTGATCCTCGCTCTGGAACAGGATCAGGAAGCCCGGCCGGATGCTCTCGCTCTCGAGCAAACCCCGTTGGTTCTCCACCCGGTCGTAGCGGAGCCCGAAGGTAAGCTGCCGCACTGTCTCGCCGCCAGGGCGCGGCTTGTAGTGCATGTTGGTGGTGATCCGCCGCTGGTCGGAGCGCCGGACGAAGCCCATCCCTGGGGCGAACTGGTCGCCGACGTCGACGTACTGCACCGACCAGTCGTAGAGGTCGCGCCGCTGCGATGCCGATACCGACGTGAACCAACTGCCAGACTCGACTCCCGGGCGCGCACTGTGCGCGAACGATCCGCGCACCAGGATGTTGGTACCGAACAGGAACTGGGCGTCGCCGCCGGTGGTCGTGTCCTCGAAGGCAGAGTCACCGCTGCGGCGCGTGTAGATCCCTCCGATCGCACTGCGGCCGAGGACGTTCTGCTGCACCCGCGCCACACTGAAGTGCTCGGCGGGAATCCCGGTGACATCCTTCGTCCACAGCGTCATCAGTCCGAAGTTCGTATTGCCGGGCTGGCCGTAGGCGCGGGCGCCAGCGAGTATCGGCACCGCCTGGCCGTCGCGAAGGCCGATGCGGCGACTGAAGAAAACCTCGACCTCGCGGGCCAGGCCGAAACGGAACAGGTCGGCACGTTCGAGAAAGAAGTCACGCTTCTCTGGGAAGAACAGACCGAAACGCGACAGATTGACGCGCAGGTCATCACTCTCGATCTGGGCGAAGTCAGAATTGAAGGTGAGGTCGGCGGTGACGTCGGTCGTCACGCCCCACTTCACGTCGAGCCCAGCGTCGAGCTCATTGGAGGTCTCGTCCAGTAGCCGACTGTGCCCGGCCAGCCCGTACGGCTTGACCTCGAGATTCGCTCCGCGCTTGGCGCCACGGATGCCCACCATGTCGGCGTACTGGCTCACCGTGCTGAAGGCGTAGTCGCGACTCAGATAGGGCCAGTTCACCTTCTCGTTCTTGCGCCGGATGATGCGTTCGAGATTGAGGCCCATCGTCAGCTCGTCGGCCGGCTTGAAGCGCAACGAAAACCACGGGATGGCGATCTCGATGGTGTAGCCGAGCTCGTCGATGTTGCCTTTCGAGTACCAGATCGTGTCCCAGGAGAGATTGAACGAGCCGGCCTCGGACAGTTGCAGGTCGAGCTGCGTGCCAAGCACGTTGGTCTGAAACGCGAGCGCCGTACGGTTGTCGTTGAGGGTGTCGATGGCGATGCTGATCGAGTCATCGGCATCGATGAACGAGTCGCGCTCGAACTGGCGCGCGATGATCCTGGCAGGGTCGCTGTCGAACGCACGCACTCCGAAGTAGAGGAACTCGTCGTCATAGGCGACGCGGATCTCGGTGCGTTCGGTCGCGGCCTCGCCGTTGAGCGGCTCGTACTGACGGAAGTCGGTCACCGGGTCGACGGTTGCCCACGCGGCCTCGTTGAGCAGGCCGTCGACGCGGATAGTCTCCTCGAGCCGCGTCGGCGCGACTGTTGGCAGCGGCCCGGCGGGCCCCTGGGCATCAGCGACTTGCCAGGGCACAATCGTCGCTGCGGAGGCGATCGCCGCGCAGACGAACGCACGGTGAAGATGGTCGGCGGAATGCGGCAACAGGAGCTGCTTCGTGCGGGGATGGTCGCCAGGCGGCGGGAACGTACGAGAAACCCATATTACTACCAGGGGTAAACGAATGTTGTTCCGGAGGCTTTTTGCCAGCGTTCTCGTGGCTGCGTTGTCGGCGTGTTCCGTGCCGGAGCCCATAGAGGCCCCGGGCACCGAGCTGGATGCCCTCGTGAACGACTACATCGAACTCGTTGGCCAGCGCTCGAGCGCCTGGGACATCGGTCGACTGCGCACGGACGGCGCACCGGACCTCTCCGCCGCGCGGTTTGCGGCGGACCTGTCGCCGCGTCGCGAATTGCTCGCCCGCATCGAAGCCACGGACATCGAATTGCTCGTGGGGGCAGAGATCACCGACCGCACGGCAATGATCGGGTTTCTGCGCTCGGACATCTACAGCGCGGAGCGTCGCCGAGCGACCGAGATGGAGCCCCTTCTCTACGTACCGGTACGGCAGATCGGGCGACTGTTTCCTGACCCGATCGTTGGCGGCGAGGTAGCCCAGGAGCGGGCAGCCGTCCTCCTCGCGGCGGTACCGGCTGCACTAGAGCAGGGCAAGGCGAGCCTTGGCCGCCCCCCGGAGCGCTCGACGCGTGAGGCGATGTTTCAGACACGATCTACGATCGATGGATTGGTGGCGAACCGTTCGCAGTTGCGTGGAGAGGCCGGCGAGGCAGCGGAGGTGGCCACTGCCGCACTCGAGTCCTATCTCGAGTTCCTCGAAATGGAGCTCCTGCCGCGCTCCGATGGCAGCTGGGCGATCGGCAAGGAGCACTACGACTACATCCTGCAGAATCGCTGGCTGATGGACGAGGACGCCGATGACATTATCGCTCTGGGTCGGGCGGCCTTTGCAGAGACTACGGCCGAGGCGCAGGTAGTCGCCGAGCGCATCGCGCCGGGCAAGCACTGGGTCGAGGTCTACGAAGAGCTCAAGAAAGACCATCCGAGCGCGGATGGTCTCAAGCAGGCGTACCAGGAACAGATGGACGCCGCCCAGGCGTTCGTCTACGAGCACAACGTACTCACGCTGCCGGCGGGAGAGAACGTCATCACGGTGGATACGCCCCTGGCGCAGCGGCGATCATCTCCTTTCGGGACCTTCGACAGCGTCGGTCCGGACGAGGACGGCCTGCAGGGACGCCTGGTGCTGACGCCGATCGAAGAGGGCCTGATGCCCGAGCAACATGAGGCCCGGCTCTCGGCCCACCACACCGCGTGGGTCCCCATCATCGCCGTGCACGAGGCCTATCCGGGCCATCATGCGCAGGCGCTGAAGGTCTACGAGAATCCCCGCCGGCTGCGCCACTATGTACGCGAGTCGATCTTCTCGGAAGGGTGGGGGCTATTCACCGAGCAACTGATGTTCGAACTCGGGTTCCTGCACGGCGATGACGTGAAGCTCACTCAGTTGCGCAACCGGTTGTGGCGCGCGGCCCGCGTGATCCTCGAAGCCAGTCTGCACACGGGCAGGATGACCTTCGATGAAGCAGTGAACTTCTTGGTGGAGGAAGTGCGGTTTGATCGCATGGCCGCCGAACTCGAGGTCGGTATGTACACGGGGCGCCCCACGTATTTCCTCGGTTACCTCATCGGCTCGATGAAGATCGAGGAGATGCGGGCCGACTGGATCGCCAAGTATGGCGAACCGGCCGAGCCACGAGACTTCTACGACAAGCTCCTCATCATCGGCTCACTGCCGCCGACACTAGTACGCGCCGAGTTGCTCTCCGAGTAGCGCCTACGCGCTGCATCGGACGCGGCGTGTTCTATCCCTGGCTCCACCAGCCGTGGGCTCACTTCAGGTGGATGACGCGCAGCGGACGGACTTCCACGATCCGGTCGAAGTCGACGTCGTCGTGGAGCAGTACGCCGTCAACCTCCAGAACTTGCTGCGCGATCAGGCAGTCGACGGAGGATCGCACCGTGACTCCACGGCGCCGACAATCGAAGAAGATCCTGGCCGCTCCCTGATGAGTTTCCCAGCGGTCTGTGGGAGGCAGAGTGCGCTGCGTTGACAGGAACTCGTCCAGAAGTTTCCACTCACGCTCGTCGCGCGCACCCTGGAGTACTTCCTGACAGCAGATCAGGGGAATCGCGAATGGAGTGTCGCGCTCCTCGAGTTCATGAAGGGCCTTCGTGGCCGGAGTGAGACCGCCGCGCAGGAAGTCCACCAGCACCGACGTGTCAACGACGATCACGTGGCTTCGCGGGCCGCTTTGTGGTCGTAGTCCTCCGCGAAGCGGATCTTGCCCGCGATCTCCGAGAGCTTGCGTCGCTTCCGAACCTCTATCAGTACGCGCAGCGCCTCGTGAACGACGGCGCGCTTCGTGCCCATGCCCGTGAGTCGCTGGGCTTCTCGCACCAGATCCTGATCGAGATCAATGTTGGTCCTCATACACATCAGTATACACATTCGTTTTCTCGCCTCCCACGCGAACGTGTTCCTGGGTCGTGACTCCTAGAGACGGCCATGTTCGACAGATTGCCGCGCCGGAGCCGTTGCGCAGGTGCTAGCATTTGCTAGCAGCAAGAATCCGTGGGGAGGTGACCGTCTATGACCGATGTGCAGTTCAACGTACGTATTGACCAGGATTTGAAGAGCGCCGTCGAGAACTGGTGCCAGTCCAGCGGAGAGGCCATCGGGTACTTCGTCCAGGAGGCACTCATCGACCGACTCGAGGAACTTGAAGACATCGAGGACCTGAAGACAATTCGACATGAACCGACGCGGCCATTCGCGGAGGTCGTTGCTGAGTTGGGGCTCGACGAAGACGATTGACCTACCGACTAGAGATGGCAGCGATCGCCGAGCGCCAACTCAAGAAACTACCCAGGGAAGTACAGCAGCGGCTCAGAGGTCGGATCGACGAACTCGCTGATCAACCCAGGCCACTCGGTTGCCGCAAGCTCGTTGGCTACCAGGATGTCTATCGCATCCGGGTCGGCCTGTATCGGGTGATCTATAGCGTCGACGACGAGAAGGTCATCGTGATCATCCTCAAGCTCGGTCATCGACGGGGCGTATACCGCCGGTGACTACTCCACGCGGCGTGCTGCCGCCGTGTCGATGAGATCCTCGATGTTCCGCTTGAGGTTCATCAACTCGTCCTCTTGCACGTACATCATGTGGCCCGCCTCGTAGTAGTTGTGGCGGATGTTGCCGCGCAGTTCGGCCGGCAGATTCATGTGGTCGGTTGTCCACTGCATGGCGAAGTAGGGTGTGGCGAGGTCGTAGTAGCCGTTCTCCACCTGCACGATCAGGCTCGGATTCCGGATCATGGCCTGCTCGAGATCGCCAGCGACGTAGGTTGAGCCCTGCCAGCCTCGACCGCCGTTGGCGCGGTTCCAGTTCCAGCCGCGCGCGCCGCCACCGGTCACGTAGTTCTCGGTCGTCTCGAAGCCGAGATCTTCGCGCAGGTAGCGGTTGGCCGCCGCGGTGTAGGCGCCGCTGATGGCGGTCGACTGCGGATCGTACTGGGCGTTCTCGCTCATCAGGTCGTTGGTGAAGCCGTTGTAGCGGGCGTCGAGACGGGAGGCGACCATGCCCGAGGTTCGTTGCAACTCAGCGCGGAACTGCGAAGCGTTGACGCGCAGGTTGCCCCGCTCGAGGTACTCCTCCGAGAGGCCTGTGTACTCGGCTAGCTTCGTGCGCACCGCAGCACGCTGGTCGGCCGGCGCCGAGGCGCCCATCGCGAGCACGTGCGCGTAGTCGCCAAGAGCGAATTCGCTGACCTCATCGAGCCACGCCTCGAGATCGTCCGGCCACGGCACGGCGTTGTGGTAAGCAGCGGTGATGGCGTAGCTCGGCAGGTACACGATGTACGACGTGTCGTGCCCCGGTGCGAACAGCAGCGTCTCGAAGTCGAGGACGGCAGAGATCAGCGACACGCCCGAGAAGTGCATCCCGGCGCGGTTCTGCAACTGGTTTACCAGCACGGCCGAACGGGTGGTGCCGTAGCTCTCGCCGAGCAGGAACTTGGGCGAGTTCCACCGTTGGTTGCGCGTCACGTATTGAGTTATGAACTGGGTGAGGGAACTTGCGTCCTCGTCGATGCCCCAGAAATCGGTGCCGTCACCTTTGCCGACCACGCGGCTGAAGCCTGTGCCGATGGGATCGATAAACACCATGTCGGCAACATCGATCAGGCTGCCCTGGTTGTCCACCAGATCGTACGGCGGCGGAGGCGTGTGGCCGTTGTCGTTCACGGGCACGCGCTTGGGACCGAAGGCGCCCATGTGCAGCCATACCGATGCGGAGCCGGGGCCACCGTTGAAGATGAAGGTCAGCGGCCGCGTCTCCGAGTCGACGTCCGTTCGGCGGTAGGCCGTGTAGTAGAGGCTGCCAATGGCATCGCCGTCGTCGTTGACCAAATGCATCGTCGCCGCGGTCGCTTCGTAGGGAATGGTGACACCGTCGAGCACTATGCTGTGCTCGGTAACTGCCATCTGCTCCGCCGGGATTGGTCGCTCCTCGCCCTCGGACTTACCTCCGCGTTGCGGTGCCTGCGCGAACGCCGGCGCCCCGGCGACGAGTACAAACAGGAGCAGGGCACATAAGGGGCTTTTGAAACGCATCGGGACCTCGGTGTTGTGGGCGCACGAACGATCGGGCTGGCCGCGCGACTAACAGGGTGGGCCAACGGTGGGAGTGTAGGCCATTAGCTCCCGTGGCCGGATTCGGCGACGGGTGAACAGCCCTCGACAGATTTAATCGCCTCTTAATCCGTGTTTGATAGTGGCTTCACAAAGTCCGAGTGCAATGCTGGCTATAGACTCGCTCTCCTTTCTGGATTCTCGAGGGAACATCCGTGACGACTCGCAACCCAACTCGACTCTTGATCCTGGTTCTCCTGCTCGCTGTACCCGCCGGGGTCGCCGCGCAGACGGCGGGGCCGTCTCCCGCCGAGTCCCAGGAGGCGTCGGCCCCGGAAGACGCCACCGTCGAGGAGTCGCCGGACGAGGCGGCCCAAGACGCGACTGACGCTGCACCCCAGGGACGTTTCAGCGGCCTGGTCTTTGGCGATGTCTTCTGGATGGCCTCCAACCACCTGAAAGAGGATGTCCAGGGCTCGTCAGGTCTGTGGTTTCGGCGGATCTACATGACCTACGATCATCGCTTCAGCGATCAGTTTGACGCGCGCGTTCGCCTGGAGATGAGGAGCCCTGGCGACTTCGTCACCGCCGCGAAGATCGAACCGTTCGTGAAGGACGTGTATCTGCGCTGGCGCGGGGAGAACACCAGCGTGCTGCTCGGCATGTCGCCAGCGCCGGCGCTCGCAAGACTCGAATCCCTATGGGGATACCGGGCCGTCGAACGGACACCGCTCGACCTGCACCGATGGGTCGGGTCGCGCGACACGGGGATTGCCGTCAAGGGTTCGCTCGGCGGCAGCGGCAAGCTCAAATACCATGTGTTGTTGGGTAATGGCTCGGGAACCAAGAGCGAGACCAACCCGGGCAAGTCGATCTACGGGGCTCTGTCCTACGACCTGACCGATCGTTTCTTTGTGGAGGCTTACGCTGACTACAACGACATCGACGATCGGAGCGATCGCCATACGTGGCAGCTTCTTGCCGGGTACAACGCAGGCCGGACACAGGTAGGCGGCCAGTACGCCGTCCAGACGCGGCGACTCGACGATGGCTCGGACTCGAACCGGTTCTCGCTGGCGTCGTTGTTCGCAGTGCACCGTTTGAGCGAGCGGCTACGTTTGCTGGTGCGCGTCGACCGGATGTTCGATCCTGACCCCCTCGGACCCGGTATCGCCTACCTCCCGTTCAGCGGCGACGCCCGCTCCACCCTCGTGATTGCCGGGATCGACTACGAGCTGGCCCCCGGTGTGCAGCTCATCCCGAACTTCCAGTACATCGCCTACGAGAGCGTCGATGACACCCCCGACCCGGACGATGATCTGATGCTTCGCGTTACGTTCTTCTGGCACTGGGGCTAGTAGCGCCGAATGATCTTGACGCCGCACCAAGCAGCGCCCCCGCGCGGCACCAACCCCCGGTCGGGATGTCTCACCGACCTCGAGCATGGTTGATCTTTCGCTAATGGGCGCCCACGCTGGGCGGATGAACAGCATTGAGCGGCGCAGCTGGCTCGGTAAGCATCTGCGGATCGGGCAGGAATGGCTCTATCTCTCGTTCGAGGATTGCAGAGCCACGGGGGTTACCGAGGAAGATATCTTCGAGCTCACCGAACGGTCGCTGGCCGCGCACGGGCGGGAAGAGGTCGAGATGCCCGCCAAGATCGGTCTGCACCCGCAGCCGGATTCGCTCATGCATGCCATGCCGGCGTACGCTCCATCGGAGTTCGCCTGCGGCATCAAGTGGGCAGGCAATTTCCCCACCAACGCCGAGCGCTTCCCTGATCTCGTCGCGACCAGCGCGGTGCTCATCTTGAACGATCACGAATCCGGACTGCCCCTGGCGCTGATGGACGCCTGCTGGATTACCGAGGTGCGCACGCCTTCAGTGTCCTTCGTCGCGGCGAAGCATCTTGCCGACCCCGATGCCACGACGTTCGGGATGATCGGCTGTGGAATTCAGGGCAAGGCGCATGTGCGCATGGCCAGCCACGGGCTACCGAACGTCGAAGAGATCGTCGTGTACGACGTTTTCGAGTCCGCCATGGCCAAGCTGATCGACACCTGCCAGCCGCTCGTCGCGGCGAAGATCCGCAAAGCGGCCAGTGTCGAAGACCTGGTGAAGTCAGTCCAGGTAATAGCCAGCGCCACTCCGATTGCTCGTCCTCCCGAACCTCGAATACGAGACGAGTGGGTTAGCGCGGGGCAGACCCTGTTGCTCAACGACTGCCACTCGCAGGTTGCGGATGCGACGGTTCGCCGTGCCGACAAGTACGTCTGCGACAGTGAGGCCCAGCACCGCATCCTGGACGACTACGGTTTCTACCCGCAGGGCCTGCCGCCGATCCACGCCGAGACCGGTGAGGTCGTTGCAGGGATCAAGTCGGGACGTACGAGCGCCGCCGAATTGATCGTCGTGAACAACATAGGAATGGCCGTAGAGGATGTCGTCGTGGCGCGCCAGATCTTCGACCGCGCGCTCGAGCGCGGCATCGGCATCAAGCTGCCGCTCTGGCAGCGCACCTCCTAGCGAGGCCCGGTTCGGCCTTCGGAACGCGCCCGTGATTACTGACCGCTCAGGGCCTGCGCGGGGTCGATCTTGGTGGCTCGACGTGTGGGTAGCCAGATGGCGACGAGCGCGACGCCCGAGAGCAGTGCTGCAGCTGAGGCGAACGTCGTCACATCGTGGGGATCGATGCCGAAAAGGACGCCGCCAGCCAGCGGCGTCAGCATTGCTGCCCCCAGTAGCCCGATGGTGGTACCCAGGAACGCCAGTCGGCTGCCCTGGCCGAACATCAGCCGTGCGACGTCGCGGTCCTGGGCGCCCAGAGCCCGCCGCAAGCCGATCTCCGCTGTTCTCGCTGCGACGGTGTGCCCGGTTACACCCGCGATGCCGAGCGTTGCGAGAATCGTGGCGAGTGCCGCAAAAGCAGTGAGCAGTGTCGCCTGCAGTCGAGGAGCGGCCGTGTAGGTGTCCAGAAAGCTCGCGAAGGGACGGATGTTGTCGAGTGGCACCGTCGCATCAAGCTCGCGAATCGTGTCGCGAACCGCGGTGACCAGCGCCGGAGTCTGCTCGCTTGCTCGGATCGTCACGGTGGCTGAGCGCCGCTTCCATATCGGCGTGAGCGGCTGTGACCTCAGCGCATAGATTGCGGGCTCGGGTGGAGTCGCCGGCCCTGCCTGGCGGACCGCGTGAACGACGCCGATGATCATGTGCGGCGCGTCGAAGAGCACGATTGACTTGCCAACTGCCGACTCTTTGCCGAATACCCGCTGCTGCAGCGTCTCGTTGATCCACACTTGCGGTGCAGGGTCGAGAGCGTCGACCGCGGCCGGCAGGCGCCCCGCGCGCAGCGCGATCCCCATGGTCTCGAAGTAGCCGGGCGAGATCGCGCGCGTTTGTGCCGTGGCGTCGTCGGCCTGTTGTATCGGGGCGCCGCCTTCCACCGCGAACGCCCAATCACTCATCACACCAGTGAGCGGCAGCATGTCGACCGTGCCGACATCTTGCACCTGTGGGATCGCGGCGAGTTGCTCGCGCAGTTGCCGGTAGAAGACGTTGAGCTCTTCCGGACTACGGCCGGCCGCCGGGGTGACGCTCACGGTGAGCACACGGTCCACGGTCAGGCCCGTGTCCATCTCCGCCAGGTTGCTCGCCGAGCGTATCATCAGGCCGGCGAGGATCAGAAGTACCGTCGAGAAAGCGAGCTCGGCCATCACGAGTCCGCCGCGCAGGCGCTGGCCCTGTCGACCCCGTGCGGCACCGCGTCCCCCTTCTTTCAGGGCGGACACCAGATCATCCGAGCGGACCATCCACGCGGGGGCCAGACCGAAGACCAAGCCGGTAGCGACCGTGGCGGCCGCCGAGAACGCCAGCACTCGAGCATCGAGTCCGAGCTCGACCCACGAGGGGAGAGCGGCCGCAGCGCGACCCGACAGAGCGCGCAGTCCGATCGCGGCGAGACCCATCCCGGCGATCCCTCCCAGAGTAGATAGCACCAGACTCTCGGTGAGCAGCTGTCGCACCAATCGCGAGCGCGCCGCACCGAGCGATTGGCGCACGGCGATCTCGAGACCACGGGCAGCCGCGCGTGTGAGCAACAAGGTGGCTACGTTCAAGCAGGCGATCGCGAGCACGAGTCCGACTGCTGCCAGAAGAACGAGCGACGTTTGGGCGGCGCCTCGTGTCATCCGCTCGCGGATCGGAATCAGCCGCATTCGACGATCCGTGTTGGTCTCGGGGTATTCGTGTTCGAGCGCGGCGGCGATGGTGGTCGCTTCGGCCTGGGCCGTCGTCAGTTCGACGCCGTCCGCGACCCGTCCCCAGCTCAGGAGCCACGACTGGTTGCGGCCAGCTCCGGCGAGATAGGGCTGGGTGTTGCGCCAGGCATCAGCGTTCACGAGCAGGTCACGAAAGGCCTCAGACGTGACCCCCACGAGTTGGTAGGCAGTGCCATCGAATTCGATGGGTTGCCCGATGGCGTCGGGATCGCCAGCGAGCTGCTGTTGCCAGAAGTTGTAGGAGACCACCACCGATGGATCCGCAGTGAAGTCATCGTCGCTGCTGTCGAGGTAGCGCCCGAGAGCGGGCGCGTCGGCGAACAACCGAAAGTAGGTCGACGACACGGTGGCGCCGCGCACGCGAACGGGTTCGTCTCCCTGGTAGACTGGTTGCCACCAGGCCGAGTAGGCGACGGCCTCGAGCGTCTTTGCGCGTTGCGCGTAGTCAAGAATGTCGGGATACGAGACCGTCGCGCTCTCCTCGCCGTCTTCGTGGGCGACGAGTTGCACGATGCGGTGAGCGTCACCGTAGGCAAGCGGGCGCAGCAGCAGCGCATTGACCACCGTGAAGATCGCGGTGTTGGCGCCGATTCCGAGCGCCAAGGTGAGCACGGCCACCAGGGTGAAGCCGGGCGTCGACCGCAGCGTGCGCATGGCGAAGCCGATGTCCCGAGTCAGGCCGCCAGGGTCAATGGCTCGCGCGCAAACACGGACCGCGTCCTCCGTTGCGCTCAGCAAGAGACTGGTTCGGGACACAAGTCGCAGATCGGGTCGCTGCTGGCGTTGCAGGCGGAAATGTGCGAACTCCGCGTGCCGTTCGTTGACCCATGAGGATCGCCGTGCGCGAGGGACCAATAGACTCAGTAGCCGTAGCGTGAGCATCAGGCGCTCACCGGATCGGCAGCGGGTACCGTGAGCGGATAACGCTGCGACGCGCGATCGAGTAGATCACTAGCCGCGGTGGTCAACTCGTAGTACTTGCGCGATGGTCGTCCCTGTTCCCGTCCGAGTCGCGGATCTTCCCAGACCGAACGGACAGCGCCCGCTTCCTCGAGGCGTCGCAGGATGGGGTAGATGGTGCCGCGGCGAACGCCGGTGGCGTCGGCGATGTCGAACCCGTACCGGTGGCCTGCGTTGAGGGCCTGCAGGACGGCGGCGGTGGCGTACGTAAGTCGTTCCATGGTCATCGAGGTTCCTGTGGCGGTGTCGGGCAGTTCGTTTCAGGATCTTATAAGGGCTAGACTGTATAAGATCTAGAATATACCAAGGGTCGAATAGTCGACAAGTAAGGTCCGAGCCCGACGCGCTGGTGCTGGCAGGATCAGCGTCGAGAGCGTCGGAGCCAGAGGTCGGAGTGGCTCAGGTCGACACTCGACACGATGGTTCGGGAGCCATCGGGACTGACCCAGAGTCCGCCACCGCCGAAGAGCTCTTTGACGCCGTCGTCGGACTCGAGCCGGATGAGATCCGTGGTGGTTCCGGTCAAAGGGTCGAGGCGGCTGAGCCAGCCGGTGGGCGTCTCGTCCCAGCGCACGTAGTAGACGTGATCTCCTTCATCGGTTCGGACAACCGTCCAGTCAGCGAGCGCCGACGGCGCAAAGACGGGATCTATGAGTTCGGCTTCGGAGTCGGCACTGCGTTGGTGCCACAGGCCAGCGGCATCGTGTCGGGCGAACCAGATGCCGCCGTCGTTTGCCGCTCGCGCGGTGCCGCCGCCGTTGCGTGTCCATCGTTCGATCCGACTGCTGCCGAGATCCGCGGCCCAGACTTCCCACCCTCCCGTACGGTTGGACGAGAAGTAGATCCGCGCGCCATCCGCCGAGAACGAGGGCTCCCGCTCATCGGACGCATCGGTGACGACCCATTCGACCGCGCCGTTCGCGCTGTTGATGCGGGCGATATCCAGCCCCGAAGCACCAACTATCGACACAGCCAGCCAACGGCCGTCGGGAGACCATACCGGGGTGCTCGCAATCTGGCGACCAAGTTGGGTGAGCTGGGTCGGGTCGCTGCCGCCGGCCGCCGCAAGCCAGATCTCAGGGTCGCCGCCGCGATTCGAGATGAACGCCAGATGTCCGCCATCGGGCGAGCGGACCCCGCGCCAGTCCCAGCGTGTCGAGCCAACGAGCCGGCTCGCGGCTGCGCTCGCCGTGTCGAGTTCCCACAGATTGATCTCGCTCTTCCACTCCTCGTAGATCAGGTCCGCGCCCCGGACGGCCGGTCCGGAGGCGTTCATTCCGACAGTCCGAAGAGCCACGGGCATGCCGCCGTCGGCGTCGATCTGCCACAGCGCTGACGTGCCGGTACGGTTCCAGCCGAAGATGACGGTGCGGTCGCTCGCGCCCCACGCGAGACCCGAAATCGGGTACCCGACAGACGTCAACTGACGCAGTTCGCCGGTGGCGAGGTGCAGCAGGAACAGGTCCTCGATCTCAGGCGTTCGCCGCCGCCCGATCGCCACGCGCTGGTGGTCGTGGGAGACCGCGAAGGCCACGTCGCCGTCGGATTGTGCTGGTGGATCGGTCAGCGTTCGAACGTCGCCGGATGCCAGGTCCAGTTCGTAGATGCGCACAGGGCCAGCGCGGTCTTCGCGGCGGGTCATCAGGAGGGTCTCGTCGTCACGCCATCCGATCATTCGGCAACAGTCTGTCGGTCCGCGCGAGACGCCACAGTCGAGTCCCGTGGGCGCCTCCTGACCGTCGGCGAGGTCAAGTACGAAGAATCCACATGCGCTGTCGGTCATTCGCAAGAAGGCGACACGGCTACCCTCGGGCGATATCGCGGGAGACGTCTCGTGCTCCGGAGTACTGGTCAACCGCCGTGCCGCACCACCTCCGAACGGCCGGCTCCAGAGATCCCACTGGAGGGCACCGTTGCCTTCCTTCGGGTAGTTGGCGAACACCACGGTGGCCCCCGAGCTATCGATGTCGGGCTGGGTCTCGTAGCCCGACATGGAAGAGAACGGGGCGAACTCGGCATCCGGCGGGGCCGGAGGAGCGGCGGGGGTCGGGACATCGCGTGTGACGATCCACATCACCCCCGCGAGCAGGACCGCGGTGACCGCGATTCCTGCATAACGTCCCCCCGTGCTGTTTACGGGCGTGCCGCCGGCTGGTGCGCGGCTCTCGATCTGGGGCTCGACGGTGAGGCGATAGCCGCGTTTGGAAACGGTTTCGATCAGCTCGGCGTGGTCGCCGAGACTGCGCCGCAGCTTCCAGATTGCCCGGTGGATCGCGTCGTCCGAGACGTAGGCATCCCACAACGTGTCGCGCAGTTGTTCTCGCGACACGGTCTGGCCTGCGTTCTTGGCAAGCAGTACGAGGATCTCCATCACGCGCGGTTCCACGCGATGTTCGCCGCCGCCGAATTCCAGCATCAGGCGCGAGGGCTGTACCCGTACCTTGCCGAGACGGAACTTCTTTGAGCTGAGATCAGGTGCCATGTCGGGTGTCGGGGATGACGCGCGGTACAGGGTTCACGACTGTTCTACCACGCTGACCGGCATGGTCAGCGAAAGGTCAGCCCGTCGTCCGGGTCAACCGCGACGCGGTGGGGCACTGTGCGCGCATCCGACCAGTTCTTGCCCCTGAAGCATCCCCGACCCGTGAGTAACGCATGCGCAGAATAGTCCTCGCAACATTGACCGTGCCGTTGAGTCTGGCCCTATCGGCGCAGGAGCCGGCGGCTTTTCACCGACCGGTCTTCCTGCCTGACGGCGAGACGATCGTCGTCATGACCAACCGTCACGACGGCGACTGGGAGTTGTATTCCATTGGTATCGACGGATCGGGTCCGCGGCGATTGACGGATCATGTCGGCTGGGACGGCTACGCAGATGTCTCGCCCGATGGTCGACACATCGTCTTCGATCGTAGCGACGACGATCATTCGGGCGTGGTCATGGCCAGTCTCGACGGGGAAGGTGAGAGTTGGCTGCTCGAGAGCGACGGCGCGTCGGTCGGCGGTGCACGGTTTGCGCCCGACGGACGATCGGTTGTTTTCACTTCAGACGAGTCGGGGAATCGCGACCTCTACAGGTTGTGGCTGGAAGACGGCCGGCGCGAACGCATCACCGACACCAGTCAGGGCGAAGGCGACGCCGTGTTCTCGCCCGACGGCAGCAGGCTCGCATACGCCGTCTGGTTGGACGATGAGACCAGTGCTCTGGAGATCCTCGACCTTACGACCGAGTCGGTGCACAGGGTGCTTGCAGTTCAAGGCCGACTCTACGGCGTGGCATGGGGTGCTGACGGTGAGGACCTGTACTACAACGACGACTCTGACGGCGACCAGGACATTTACGGCGTGTCGCTGGCAACGGGGCGGGCGCGGAACCTGACAGACAACGACACTCCGGATCACCTACCGGTCGTTTCCCCGGACGGCCGCCAGGTCGTGTTTACGTCTGAGCGCAACGGGCCGGAAGAGGTCTTCCTGCTCGATCTGCATACCGGCGTCCAGCGTCAGCTGAAGCTGAGGTAGCCATGAGGCATCCCACGCGACTTTCGCGGGCCACGGTATTCAGGAGCTTGGCGTGCGTTTCACTGCTGGCCCGGCCTGATCGACGGCCACGTGCACATGCGCACCGCCAACACATTGCGGTTCTATCTCGCCCACGGATTCACCACCGTGCGCGACATGAACTCCAACCTGTCCAAGACTCTGGCGGCACGTGAGCTTGTTGACGCGGGCGAGTTGCTCGGGGCGAGAGTCGTAGCCGCGTCGCCGACGATGCTCGACTCGCCGTTCAAGGACTATCCGGCTCCCACGACAGCCGCCGAGGGTCGCACGTTGGTGCACTCGTTCAAGGAGCAGGGTTACGATCTGATCAAGGTGTTCCGTGTGCGGCGCGACGCGTTCCTCGGCTTGATGGAGGAGGCCCAAGCGCAGGGGATGCCAGTGGCTGGTCACCTGCCGGACATCGGCCTCGACGATCCGGAGACGACTGACGGTCTGTCGTTCGACGAAGTGATGCGTTCCGGGATGACGTCGTTAGAGCACATCCTGGAAGTGGCTCTGGCCGGTATCGGGGATGCCGCGCATGCCGATCGACTTCCTCACGTGGCGGCGCAGGTTGCCAAATCGTGCCCGACGAACTCGTCCGCGAGGTCGTCTACGCTTTCCATGCTGCTGGCGTGCGCCTCGTGTTGGGCACGGACTCGCACCATCCGGGCTTTCTCGCAGGCTCCTCGGGCCTCGACGAGATCGAGTTCCTGGTGGCCGGCAATCCGCTCGAGGACCCCGCAGTGCTCCGCACCGCGGCGGGCGTCATGGCGGGCGGACGGTGGCTAGACCGCAGGGACCTCGACCTGCTCATGCAAGCTGCCATCCTCGACGGTGCCTGGTAGCCGATACGCCTAGCCGTCGCGAAGCGCGGTCACCGGATTGGTCCGTGCCGCGCGGCGGGCGGGAAGGAACCCGGCAACGAGCGCGACTGTGAGCAACACCGCTGTCATTACGCCGTAGGTTGCCGCATCGGTTGTGCCGACACCGTACAACTGCGACGCCATCAAACGGGCAACCAGCAGAGCGCCCACCATGCCGATGGCCAGGCCGGCCAGGGTCATGCCGAGTCCGCGACGCACCTCTTCCAGGAGAACCCTGCTCGGGAGCGCGCCGAGGGCGAGTCGTACGCCGATCTCCGCGCGGCGCTGGCCGACCGAGTACGAGATGACGCCATAGATGCCGAGCGAGGCGAGGAGCAACGCGATACCGGCGAACCCGCCGAGCATGCTCATGAAGAACCGCCGCGGCGAGACGGCGCGATCAACCAGCTGGGCAATCGGGCGGAAGTTCGTGAAGGGAAGTTGTGGATCGATTTCCTGCACCGCGCCACGGATCTGACCGGCCAGAGCTATCGGATCGCCGCTCGCGACCACGACGAGGCTCGTGTTGGAGGACGTCATCTGCGGGAGAGGGAGGTACATCTCCGGCCCCGGGTCCTCGTCCATGCGGTTGTGGCGCACATCGCTGACTACGCCTATGACTCGGCGCTCGCCATCGAAGATACCGGCCATGCCGCCCACCGCATCTTCGCCCGGCCACAGCGTGTTCGCAGCGGTTTCGTTGATGATGATGACGGGCTCCGTGTCGGCGCCGTCGTCGGCGCTGAATTCGCGGCCGGTCAGCACGGAGATTCCCATGGTGTGGAAGTAGCCGTCGCTGATCAGACGCACGAAAGTCGTTTTCACGTTCTCCGCCGTCGGCTCCAATTCGGAGCGCCACAGGCCCCATGTTCGGTTGCCGTCCAGTGGCAGGCTGTCGGTAAATGCGGCGCCCTCGATTCCCGGGATCGACCGAACGCTCGCAACGAGTTGTCGTTGGAGCTGGTCCAACGCCTCAGGCTGGTCGTAACGGCTCCCTGCTCCGAGCTTCACGCTCGCTCGCTGTGCCGGCTCGAATCCGAGAGGGACGTCGAGGATCTGACCGAAACTGCGCATGAGCAGGCCCGCGCCGACTAGCAGAGTGCAGGCGATTGCGATCTCCGCGACGACCAGAGCCGACCGCGTCCAGGTTTGCGCGCGATCGCCTACAGCTCCGCGACTCGAGTGGCTCAGTTCGGCGAATGGATCGCGCCTGGAGACCTGCAGGGCCGGCACGGTGCCGATGATCAACGCGACGGCCAAGGTGATGACGGCCGCGAGTCCGACCCCGGTAGTGTCGAGTCGGATCTGCTCGAGCATCGGCAGGACAACCGCCTGTGACGTGACGATCGCCCGCAGCGCAACAAGTGCCAGTCCGAGACCGGCGACTACGCCCAGAGCGGCGAGTGCGATGCTCTCGGTGAGCAATTGCCTGACAAGCCGCATCTTGCCCGCCCCGAGCGCTGCGCGCACAGCCAGCTCGCGCCGCCTCGACACACTGCGCACGAGCATCAGGTTCGACAGGTTGGCGCAAACGATCAGCAGCACCATTCCCACGGCACCCCACAGCAGCCAGAGCGCGCTTCGTACGGTCTTGCTCACATGCGTCTGTAGCGGACTCAGGAAGGCCGCGAAGCTACTGTTCGCCAACTCGGGTTGTTCTTCGGGCAGGCGCGCGTTGATGATATCGAGTTCGACCTGCGCTGCCGCCAGTGACGCGCCGGGCGCGAGGCGCCCAACCACGCTCAGGGTGTTACTCCAGTTCGCCATGACATCGAGGTCCGCCGGCACGAAGAGGTCGACGCCGTAGCCAGGGGCAAACACCGACGCGAAGTCGAACTCGGCAGACGTGACCCCCACGACGGTCGTGGCCTGATCGTCCAACTCGATGGTGCGGCCGATTACTCCGGGATCGCCTTCATATCGTCTCTGCCACAGCCTGTGACTCAAGATCACGACAGGGGGACCGCCGGTGACGGTCTCCCCTCGACTGAAGAAGCGACCGGCCTGGGGATCTACCCCGAGCACGCGGAAGAGATTGTCGGTTACGCGGACACCCATCAACAGCTCGGGCTCGCCATCCCCTGTCAGCGCGTAGCTGCCTCGCGTGAAGAAAGGGCTGTACGCACCCATGTCGATGAACAGCCCACTGTTGTCGCGCCAGCCGCGGAAGACAGCGACACGTGAGGCTGTGTCCGACGGGTTGGTAGACCCTGGAGAGTTCGGATCGCCGTTCTCGATCCAGACCAACTGATGTGGTTCTTGAAAGGGCAACGGGCGTAGGAGCAGGGCGTCCACGACGCTGAAGACAGTCGCGTTCGCACCAATTCCGAGCGCTAGGATCGAGACTGCGATGATGGTGAAGCCGTAGTCGCGGCGCAGCGTTCGCACCGCGTACTTGACGTCCTGCAGAACGCTCTCGAGCGTCGGCAGGCCGCGCGCATCGCGATGTAGTTCATGGGCCATGCTCAGGTTGCCGACGGAGAGTCGCGCCTTTCGCCGCGCTTCGTCCAGGCTCATTCCGGCAGCCACGTTGTCGTCGGTCAGCATGTCGACGTGCGCAGCGAGCTCCTCCTGCAGTTCTTCATCAAGCTGTTGCTTGCGGACTACCGCCAATAACTTCCGCAGCCACCTCATCGGTCGGACTCCTGCGGACCGAGCATGGCCTCGATGACGCTGGCGAGCCGCCACCATGCCTCGGAGTCTTCGGTCAGCTTCTTCTGTCCGGAGTCAGTGATCTCGTAGAACTTGGCGCGGCGGTTGTTGTCAGACACACCCCACTGCGCGTCGATCCAGCGCTGCTGCTGCAGCCGCACCAGGGCGGCGTAAATCGTTCCCTGATTCAACAACACCTGATTGCCGCTGATCTGTTCGATGCGGCGCGCAATGCCGTAGCCGTGCTGCGAACCCATCGTCTGGAGCGTTCGAAGCACCATGAGGTCCAGTGTTCCGGGGAGTAGGTCGAGCTTCTTCATCAGGAGTCCTGTTTCTGTGGGATGGCCACAGGAACGATAACAGCTTCCTGTGGCCTGTGCACATGAAGAGACGCTCGGAAGCCTCGAGAGGTTTGGATTCGAATTCGGGTGCAGGTATAGCTAGGCGTGATCGCGACGCGCGGCGAAGGCGGGCGTACGTCTGTTTTGTATCGACTGATTGACACAAAAAAGAACACTTTGTAGCATGTGCTTGCTACAAACCTCCGTTTTCGGTTGGCGAAGAGAGACGACCTATGTGGTGGACACAGCCGCGGCTCACCTTGGCCGCCTGTTCGATGTACCTGGCTGCCTATGTTGTGGTGGTGTCGGCGGTGCCGGCCTCGGGCCAGCAGTTCGCTGCGCTCGCTGCGGTGGTGACGGTCATTCTCGTCGTGTACCGAAGAGCGAGCCTTACGCTTGCCGCCAAACACGCGGACGGGCGCATGCGCGACGCCTTCGATCGGGCGGTGTGGGACGGACATTGGAAGATGCCCGACTTTCTCAACTTGTCGTTGGCGGCGGCTCTGGACAAAGCTACGGGATTCCCGGAGGAGCCAACGGCCGGCGAGCGTTTCCAAGCACCACTGGCGCGAGCGACGAGCCTGCTCGAAGCGGCGAGAATGCGGACCGCAGCAAACTGGTTCGCGCTCGCAGCGGGATTGTCGAGTGGTCTGCTACTTCACGCACTGCCGTGGCCGGGTCCGAGCCGCCACGTCCTGGCAGCACTGTTGATGCCCTTGACGGTCTCGTCGCTGCTCGGCGTGCTAGTCGACCACGCTGCGGCGAAGGCGTTGATTCGCGAAGGGAATGTCTCGCGTATTGCCTCTCTCGTGCCAAGAGCGCTCGATGATCTGAGCCTGCGCAGTTGGTCGCATCCAGCGCGCCTCGCGATGCTGGCCGGGTTGGGGGCCTTCTTGCTTGGCGGCGCCTGGTACTTTGGTGCCGACGGCGCCCGCCTCGCCGTCGCCCTGCTTTGTGCCGGCTACGTCGCGCTCACGCTTGCCGCGGAGCACTTTGCCCTCCAGCAACTGCCACTGCTGCGGTTCGTGGGTCCGCCGGAGATCAGCGCGTTCATCGATCAGCAACTGCGCGCCTCCAGAATCCGGCTAGTCTCCATGCCGAGTCCGTTCCTGGTCGTCGCGGTTGCCGGCCTCTGGGACCAGCTGGATTTCTTGCCGGGTGTCGCAACGGGGATGTTCGTAACGGCCCATGTCATGTTCGTGCAGCGCCCTGACGTCCTCGCGCGTCGCGGTTCTTCACAGGAGATTGCCGCCCATCTCCATGGGCTGCAACAGCGATGGGGCCTCAACGAGGACGTTGCGCGAAGCTCGATCGAGACGCCGCCGGAACCCCGCCCAGTCTCGCCATGATTGTCCGCATCGACGACGAGAGCCACGTACCGCCGTATCGCCAGCTGGTCGATCAGCTGCTGGCTCAGGTCGCCGGTGGCAGGCTGCCGGTTGGGCAACGTTTGCCGCCGGTGCGCCAACTCGCCGCGGACCTGGGACTGGCGAACGGCACGGTTGCGCGGGCCTACCGCAATCTGGAGGAGGCCGGGCTACTGAAGACGGAGGGGAGGAGAGGGACCTTTGTCGCTCAACAGACTCGGCCGATGACCGAGGACGAACGCAGTGACTACCTGCGGCGCAAGACGGCCGAGCTGGTGCACGCAGCCGTCGCTGTGGGAGCGTCCAAGACCGACGTCAAGAGCGCGGTGAAGGCGGCGCTCGCAGAGTCAGTGTTCTTGAGCACGTGACGGAGTAGCGCGCTCGTGCCGGTTTTGCAGGCGGGTGCGCGCGACCGCTGATGGCGCGGCGTCGAGTACGTGGGTGAGTTGTTCACCGTCGAGCGGCCAGTGCTGCACCAGATCGCCAAGACACCAGACGCGCTGGGCGTCGGACTCGAGTAGCTCGGCGAGATCGAGCGCTTCGTCGAGACTCCCAAGCTCTCCTTCACGGATCAGCTCACTCAGGAGTTGGCGCTGCCGCCAACCGGTGCCGCTCGCTGTCAGGAGCCGGCGACGCTCATCACGGGCCTCGGCATGGCGATCGCTCTCGCGGGCCTGTTCAGATCCTGATTCGCGCGCAGGTTTGACGGGTTCCCAAGGTGGTAACGGTGGCATCGCCGGTATCTTCGCCGGCTGCTCCGTATCCGGCTCGGGCTCCGACTCCAACGCGGGCTCCGGCTCCGACTCCGACTCAGGCTCGGGTTCAGGCGGGATTGCTGGTGTCGGTTCCGGCGCGGGTTCCAGCGCTTGTTCCGGCTCTGGCTCCGGCTCCGGCTCTAGCGGGGACGTAGGCTCGTCGCCCACCTCGGCATCGAGCGCCTGACCCATGGCGTCGAGCAGTTCATTGCCGACCTCGGCGTAGTCGCCCGAACGGAGGCGTTTGGCCAGTGTGCGCAGTTCCGCGGGGTCGGCGGTACCGACCCTGCGGAGGGCACTCTTCACGACCAGTTCCCCCTCGCTCAGGTGGCCGTCTGCGCCGAAGAGTTTCTCCAGACGATTCCACGCTGACTCACTGCCGAGCGCGAGTGCGATTCGTTGACGGTCCTCCGACGGTAGGTCGCGCACCTGGCGCCAGTAGTGCGCGAGCAGGCGCACCTTGCGGTGCAGTCCGCGTTGGGCAGATAACGTTTCGATGAACGCATCGAGCGTCTTGAGAGTGGGGATGGCTTCGGCCATGGCCTGAACCTCAGCCGTTGTCGCGATCGTCGTCGGTGCTGGCGGCCACCGAGCGGCTCAGATTGCTGGCTGCCGCCGAGGGCAGCGTGGCGATACCGCGCAGGAAGTCGTCCAGATCGACGCCGGCGAGTTGCTGCAGGATCGGGCCGAGCTGGCTCAATACCTGCACCACGTCCTCGGTGAGCTTCGAGGCACCCGTACCGTTGCCTTCGCCGCCCTGGCTGATGATCGTCGTGGTGCCCGCGCGCGACAGGGGTTCGGAAATCGCCGCCGCGATCTCGGGCAACACCTTCAACGCTTCGATCGAAAGACCCGCTTCGTTGTACAGCTTCAACGCTTCGGCCAGCTGTTGCCTTGCCTCCGCTTCGGCGAGACCCTTGGCGCGGATGGCATCGGCCTCGGCGAGACCCACCTCGCGACGCTCGGCGGCTTCAGCCGCGGCGCGGCCAAGACCTTCGGCCTTCACTGCCTCGGCATCTTCCTCTCGACGCTTGCGGTTCGCCGCAGCGCGCTGCTCCATCTGGTAGCGCTCGGCTTCGGCCTGCTCGCGTACCGTGGCGTTGAGTTCGAGTTTCTGGCGCTGGACCTCTCGCTCAGCGATGCCGATGTCCTGGACCTTGAGTTCCATTTCGCCGGCCTTGGTGGCCTGCGCGTCGGCGACGTCGACTTCTTCCTTGATGGACGCGATCTTCAGCGACAATAGCTTGTCGGCTTCCGCGATCTCCGTATCGACCTGGATCCGCTTCGCTTCCTTGCCGCTGCGCGCGGCCTCTTCTTCGACCTTGGCATCGCGGTCGGAGCCGGCGGTGGCGATACGCGCGCGCTTGAGGGCTTCCTGGATCTTGGGCTGACCGAGCGCGTCCAGATAACCCTGTTCGTCCTGGATCTGCTGGAAAACGAAGGACTTGAACTCGAAGCCCATACCGTCGAGATCTCGGTGCGCCTCTTCGCGGATCTTCTCCTGGAAGGACTTCTGATCGCGGTACAGCTGTTCGACCGTGAGCGTACCGACGATGCCGCGGAGATGGCCGGCTACGGTTTCCTGGATCGTGTGCTGTACGCCCTTCACCTCGACACCAAGGAAGCTGCCGGCCGCGCGACGAATCGAGTCCGTCGTTCCCTTCACCTTCACCTGGGCAACCGCTCGCACATTGATCGGGATGCCCTGTTCCGTGTACACGTGCGGCAGATCCATCTCCAGCGTCATGATCTTCAGCGAGAGGCGCTCGTAGTCTTCCCACGCCGGCACGATGAACGTTCCGCCACCACGCACGATGCGGTAGCCCATCGACTCGCCTTCTTCGCCCACCACACCCTTGCCGATCAGTTTGCCGCGACCGTAGACAATGAGCGCCTCGTCCGGCCCCGCCTTCTTGTAGCGTGACTTGATGATCAGGTAGAGGAACACCAGGAATAGCGGGATCAGCAGGAGCGTTGCTCCCCAGCCAGCGGACGAAAGCATGGGTGACCTCCTCGCAGTGGGCACGTCGTATCGGTAGGCAAGTCGTAGGTCAACTACCGGACCAGTTTGCCGCGGTCGTCATGGGCGCACTGTTCTACAGCCACCATTCATACGCAAGAGTCTGAATTGTCGATGGGACCAAACTCCGCCGACCGGGCGCAGGGCCCGCTCACTGGTCGTGGTTTAATCCCGGGACGCTGCGGCGCCGGTCGCGGGTCTGGACGCGCAGTTTTCCTGCACTCATGCCGACACCGGGAGGCGAGCCTTGGTTCTGGTTGCGGTCGATTTCTCACCCCCGTCAGCGGCGGCCCTGCTGTGGGGTGCGCAGGTGGCCGAGGTGTTCGGCGACAGGCTCACGATCCTGCATGTGGTCCATGATCCGGAGGCCGCTCCGGGCTATTACCGGGCCAAGAAGAACGGCAAGCACGTCCGCCGACTCGAGAATGCGGCGCGCGACATGTTGGACGAGTTCGTTGACGGACTCGTGACGGGTCACCCGCAACTAGCCATTCTCGGCACAGCCGAGCGTTCGCTCGTCGTGGGAATACCGGTGACGAGGATCCTCGAGGTCGCCGAGGCGACGGATGCTCGCCTGCTGGTCGTCGGCAGCAATGGCCGCACCGGCCTATCGCATCTGATGCTGGGTTCCAAAGCTGAACGCGTTGCGCAGCTCTCGCCGATTCCCGTGACCATCGTCAAGGCACCTCGCGCCGTCGGAGATGCGACTTGAGACCGGGCCAGATACTCGAGCCGGAGTGAGCTAGAGGGATGCAGGAAGCCACCAACTTCACAATGGTCGGGCTTGGCATGGGCCTTGCCGGTGGTTTGGCCCTGTTCCTATTCGGCATGGAGCGCATGTCGGATTCGCTCAAGGCGATCGCTGGGAGTCGCATGAAAGCGGTTCTCGAACGCTTGACGCGGCACCGGGCGCTGGGTGTGTTGACCGGGGCGCTGACCACCGCGGTTCTCCAATCATCGTCCGTGACGACGGTCCTTGTGGTGGGCTTCATTACCGCAGGACTCATGTCGATGTCACAGTCAGTGGCTGTGATCATGGGCGCCAACGTAGGAACCACGGTCACGGCGCAGATCATCGCGTTCAAAGTCACCCATTACGCGCTGCTGCTGATCGCCGTCGGGTTCGGGCTGGGGACGCTCGGGAGAACGGAGATCACGCGGCGCTACGGCAACGCCCTTCTGGGCTTGGGTCTCATCTTCTTCGGTATGCAGGTGATGGGCGACACCATGGCGCCTCTGCGGACGTATCCGCCTTTCCTGGAGGCGATGACGCGCATGGAGAACCCGCTTCTGGGCATTGCGACTGCGGCCGCTTTCACGGCTCTCGTACAGTCGTCATCGGCCACGACCGGCATCATCATCGTGATGGGGTCGCAGGGCCTCCTGACCCTCGAGGCGAGCATCGCGCTTGTCTTTGGGGCCAACATCGGCACCTGTATCACGGCGCTGCTCGCGATCATCGGTCGGCCGCGCGAGGCGCATCGCGCGGCGGCGGTCCATGTCTTGTTCAATGTGCTCGGAGTCGTCATCTGGCTGCCCTTTATCGGCGACCTCACCGCGATGGTGCGCTGGCTTTCGCCGACGACGGACGATCTCGCCGCCGATATCCCGCGGCAGATCGCGAACGCTCACACGATCTTCAACGTGGCCAACACGGCGCTGCTTCTTCCCTTCGCGGGACAGTTCGCCCGACTCGTCACCCGCCTCGTTCCCGACCGGCCGCTCGCGGTCGAGGATCGCGTGCGGGCCCGGTACCTGGACCGGGAGTTGCTGATCGCGCCAAGCCTCGCACTCGATCGCGCTCGCCTGGAGATCGTCGACATGGGCGACCGAGTGCTGCGCATGCTGGAGCGGGCCTTGCCGGTGGCCTTGGACGGGCAGCCCGACGAGTTCCGCAAATTGGCAGCGATGGACGACCCGGTGGATGCCTTGCACGGCGACATCGTCACCTATCTGGGTGAGATCAGCCGCACGGAACTGGGCGAGGTCCAGACGGAGGAACTGATGCGGATGTTCGAGGCGGCCAACGATCTCGAGAACATCGGTGACATTCTCGAAACGAACCTCGTGGCCCTCGCCGAGGCTCGTTTCGACAGTGGCCTGCGCGTGAGCCCCGCGACCCGCGACCTTCTAACTGATTTCCACGCGTTGGTCATGGGGTCAGTGGAGGAGGCGATCCTCGCAGTAACCCAGAAGAACCCGCGCGCCGCACGCGCGGTGATGAAACGCAAGAAGAAGGTGAACCGTCTCGAGGCGACCGCGGTGTCACACCAGGCACAGCGCCTCGTCGCCGACGAGCCCAATCGCCTCGATGCGTACGCATTCGAGACGGACCTGTTGCAGGCGCTGAAACGCGTCTACTACTTCGCCAAGCGCATGGCCCGTGCGGCAGTGCCCGCGGAGCTCTCCGACGAGGTTCACTGAGACTTGCCTCGCGCCGCTCCGCTGACAGAACCGCCGTTGTGCGCGGCGAATCGGCCCGAATCTCGCATCGGACCGAGTAGTCTTGCACGGTCCGACAGTCAAGATCCCATCGCTCCTGAGCCCGAGGTCGCCATGCGAGTCCGCGTTCGAATCGAACAGTCGTTCATCATCGCCGTCGCCGTCATATTTGCCTGGCCAGCCGTTGCCCAGACTGGCGAGTACGGCGATGTCGTCACCGCAGAGGCGGAGAGCCAGGAGGGGCTCTTTGGCATTCACGCGGTCGATGACAAGTTGATGTTCGAGATCCCCGACACGGTTCTCGGGCGCGACATGATCATCATGAGTCGCTTCGCCAAAGCGCAGGATGGCCTCTCGAACGCTGGCTCCAATATGGCGCCGAACATGGTCGTGCGTTGGGAACGCCACGATGACCGCATTCTCCTGCGCGCAGTTTCGTATCAGCGCATTGCCGACGAGGGCTCGCCCGTACGGATAGCGGTCGAGAATTCGAGCTTCGCGGCCATCCTGCACTCGTTACCGATCCAGGCCCGCGGCGACGGATCTTCGGTTGTCGATGTGACGGATCTGTACATGGGTGATGCGCCGACCTTCTCGCTGCCGCGGCGGACGCGCCAGCGTTTGAGCGTTCGTCGTTTCGACGAGGAACGGAGTTGGCTCGAGTGGACCCGCTCATTCCCGACCAACGTCGAGGTGCGGGTCGTGCAGACCTATGCGGCCGATGAGCCGCCGTCGAGCGGTCGCGGTGGTTCGCTGTCGTTCGAGGTCAATCACTCTATGGTGCTGCTGCCCGAAAAGCCGATGATGCCGCGCCTGTGGGACGAACGTACCGGCATCATCTCGATGCAGATCACCGACTACTCCCGCGAGTTTCAGGGCGTGCGCCCGCAACGCTACATCATCCGCTACCGTCTGGAGCCGTCCGACCCGGAGGCATTCGCCCGCGGCGAACTCGTCGAGCCGATCAAACCATGGGTCTGGTACATCGATCCGGCCACCCCCAGCGAGATGGTCCCCTTCATCAAGGCCGGCATCCTGGAGTGGAACGCTGCCTTCGAGGGCGCCGGTTTCAAGAACGCCGTGCAGGTGCATCTGGCGCCGACCGAGGAAGAGGACCCGACGTTTTCGCTTCTCGACGCCCGCCACTCGGTGGTGCGCTACAACGCCTCGCCAACTCGTTCGGCCAACGCAGGTGCCGACGTCGTAGATCCGCGTTCGGGCGAGGCGATCCGCTCGCACATGAACATCTATCACGGGCTCGCCGAGCGGATGCGATGGCAGCTTATCTCGCAGGTAGCTACCGCCAATCCGGAATTTCGCACGGACGAACTCGCGCCGGAAGATGTCGGTGAGGCGATCCGTTATGTGGTGTCGCACGAGAGCGCACACGCGATCGGGTTGCCGCACAACCAGCGCGCCAACTTCGTGTACCCGGTCGAGTCGCTGCGTGACCGCGAGTTCGTTCTCGCCAACGGCCATTCGGCATCGTCGGTCGGGCGCACGCGGTTCAACTACGTCGCGCAGCCTGGTGACGACGTGCCCCCGGAACGCTACGTCGGCGTCTGGGACAAGTTCGCCGTGATGTGGGCCTATCGCCCGATCCTCGGAGCCAGTACTCCGGAAGACGAAGTCCCCACGCTGAGTGAGTGGATCGTCGAGCGCGCCGACAAGCCCTGGTTCCGCTTCGGATCGGCGCTGTTCGGCATGGACGTTGAGTGGGACCCCTACCGGATGACCGAGGGCATCTCGGACGACCCGATCGAAGCGGCGCGCTACGGCATGCGCAATCTTCAGGGCGCGTCGGAGAGTCTGCTCGAGTGGGTCCTCCAGCCTGGCGACGACTACTACGAGCTCGAGAATCACTACTTGCAGCTGCTGACGCAGTGGAATCGCTACGCGGAGCACGCCGCGTCGGCGGTCGGTGGCTCATGGACGCATCACAAGCGGTTCGGCGAGGAGGGTCCGGTCTACACGACGATCGCTCCCGAGTACCAGCGCAAGGCGATGGAGTTCTACGACGAGTACATTCTGCAGACGCCGGGATGGGCGTTGGATCTCAGCCAACTACGTCGGCTCGAGCACGCCGGTGCTGTTGAACGTATTCGTGCATACCAGGTGCTGGCCGTGCAACGGCTACTCAACCACGCGCGATTGGCGCGGCTAATCGAGCACGAGACGTTCCTCGGCGAAGCTACCTACCGCCCCACGGAGATGCTCGACGACACGCGTGAGATCGTCTGGCGCGAGGTCACCGAGGGCGGGGCGATCGACACCTTCCGTCGCAACCTGCAGCGCGGCTACCTCGAGCAGGCGCACCATCTGTTGCACGAGGCGGAGTCCGAAAGCTGGTCGCCGCCGCGCGGCGGCAACCTACGCGTGATGAGCAACAACGACCCGCCGCTAAACGCTGATCTGCACATCGCCCAGTCGGACATTCGGCCGTTGCTCCGCGATCAGCTGAAGCTATTGCGCGGCGAGATCGAGGTGGCGCTCGAATCCGGCGTGGCAGATCGCATGAGCCGCATCCATCTCGAAGACGCGTTGGTGCGCATCGGGAATACCCTGGGCGACTAACCGGGACGCGGAGCGAAGCGATACGGCGCCCGGCGCCGCACCGGAACGTCGCCCCGCGTTCGATCTTTGTGTCGCGGATACGTATGTATTGGTGGTACGATAGAGGCGTACGATTCAGAGGCCAAGGAGAGCCGGTGGGCAAGGTCAAGATGACGATCTCGGTGCCTGAGGACACCGCTCTATACCTGCGGGCGAAGCCGAACGCGAGCGCGGTGGTCGCGGAGTCGGTCGAGATCTACCGGACGCGCGAGCTCGAACGCGAACTCGAGGTGGCCTATCGAGAGGACGCGAACGAAGCAGAGGAGCTGAATCGCGAGTGGCAGGGCGCCGATAGCGAGGTCGAGGATTGAGTCGAGGCCTCGCGCGAGGGAGCGTTGTAAGAGTTCGGTTCGATCCCGCCGTCGGCAGCGAGATCCGGAAGACCCGCCAGGCGGTTGTGGTCTCGAACGATGTTGCGTGCCGATACGACGCCGTCCTGCAGGTCGTTCCCGTCACGCGGCTGCCTGACCGCGATCTGCGGCCCTACGAGACCCGAGCTGGCACACCGATCAGCGGGCTGACCACGCCGTCGCGTTTGGTGGCCAATCAGATCCGTACGATCGCACGATCGCGAATCGGACAAGTACTGGGCCGGCTGGACGCGAGCGAGCAACAGGAACTCGATCGGGCGCTTCGGATTCAGCTGGCGTTGGACTAGTACGTTGGACCGCTCAGCGCACGATCGGTAGACGGATCTGCGACGGATGAGCGGGTGAGTGGTGAATCTGGTTGTGCGCCACCACGCCCTCCGCCTCGTCGTAGTTGTTGCCGCCGGTGTTCAGGTTGCGGGTGAAGCGCGGGAAGTTACTGCTCGACACTTCGATGCGAATCTGGTGGCCGGCGGCGAAGTAGTTGCTCGTCGACATCGGGCTGATCGACACCTCGTAGACCTCGCCCGGCTGCATGAACACCTCGCGCTCGTAACCCTCGCGGTAGCGCACGCGCTGGATCGTCTCGTCCAGGTTGTAGGCGCGGCCGTCAGGATGCACGTCGATCAACTTCACAGTGAAGTCGGTGTCGCGGGCATCAGAGCCGACCCAGAGGGCGATCTCGATGGTGCCGCTCACCTCCACTCCTTCTTCCAGCGGAGGGGTTGAGTACACGAGGATTTCCTCGCGGCCTTCCATCTCCTGCTGGTCGAACGATCCGCCGCGAACGGCGTTGCCCGTGCAGCAGACGTTGCCGCCGTATGACGGCACAGGTGCGGCCGGGTCGTAGATGAAGGAATCGGGCGGCTCGTCCGCAGCCGGCGGGCTGGGCGATAGCCATCCATCGCCGTTGAGCGTGTTGGCGCTGCCGGCGCTGTGCAGATAGTAGGTTTGCATCTCGGCGCCTTCGGGGGGCCAGGTGTCCGATGACTGCCACTGATTGGAGCCCATGGTGAAGTACTGCACCCGCGGCGTGTTCTCGAGGACGCCGTTGTCCTCTCCCTTGAGCCAGTAGTCGAACCAGCCGTAGATCAGCGCGTCGTAGTCGAGTCGCGCGTCACCCATGCTGCGCTCGCCCACGACCGTGTCTTCGGTGGAGCGTGCGTAGGAGCAATGCAGAGTCGGCGCGATGACGGCGTACTGGTTGTCGGCGATGTCGGGCTCGGCCGTTGCACGTACGTGGTTGAACAGCGCCAGATTGGGGCCCACCGATACGTCGTACCAGGACATCAGCCAGAGGCTCGGTACGCCAAACGGCATGTCGTCATGGTACAGGCCGCCTTCGTACCAGGCGGGGTCGTTCGGCTTGCGCACGATCATCTTCTCGTAGATCCCGCGCGGACCGTCGACGGAACGCATGATGTCCTGGACAGGGAGGTGCCACAGCGCCTCCGACCAGTCGACTCGCGGCATTTCCGAGGCGAGGTCGAAGTAGCGTGACACGCGAATCAGATCTTCCTGCGTCAGGTCGGCCGGGAAGTTCGGCCGGATGACGTTCTGATTGCCGTATAGCCAGGCGGTGAAGAGCATCTGCTGCGCGCCACCGCGGTACCAGTTGCCCTGCTCGTAGAAGCCACCGACGCGGCCGACTCCGGCGCCGTAGCCTCCTGGCACGAGCGCGGTATGCGCGGGGTGGTCGAGCGATGCCACGCCCATCTGCCACTCAGCGGTTGATGAGCAGCCGTAGGTGCCGACCTTGCCGTTGGACCACGGTTGCGTCGACATCCACTCGAGCGCGTCGTAGCCGTCGGTCAGTGGTGTGCCGAGGATGTCCCATTCACCTTCGGAGAAGAACTTGCCACGCTCGTTCTGCACCACATAGGCATACCCGCGCTTCACGGCTGCGAGGGCCGCCCGGTAGGTCCGCGTGCTCATTTCGCCGTCGCGCCAGGCGTTGAAGTTGTAGGGCGTTCTGGAGAGGACGATCGGCACCGGGGCGTCGGTCTTGGGTCGATACACGTCAGTCGCCAGTCGTACACCGTCGCGCATCTCCACCATCAGCTTCTGATCGATGATCGCGATTGCCTCCAGCTCGTCGACGACGTCCTGGGCGTCGGTCTCCTGCGCGACGACGTGGGAGGAGGCCGCGAAGACGGCGACCAGAAGCAGAAGTACGCGGTGGGCGAAGTTCTTCATGGCGAAACCCCAGAGTGCGGCGGTGGCCGAGTAATCAAGGACTCGAAGGTCCGATTCTCTAGGTTCCTGCTTCCGCCAACAACCCCAGCGGTGGCAACTGGCCGCGGGCTTCTAGGAAGGCGGCTCCTCGAGCCGGCCCTCGGGGTCGTCGAGATGGGCAGCGAACGTCTCGGCCAGATGACGGGCCGCTCGCACGCGCGCGTAGCGCTTGTCATTGCCCTCGAGGATGGTCCAGGGCGCTGTGACCGTGCTCGTGCGCAGCAGCATCTCCTCCACGGCCTCTTCGTAGGCGTCCCATTTCTGTCGGTTACGCCAGTCCTCGTCGGTGAGCTTCCACTGCTTGTAGGGTGTCTTTTCGCGCGCCTCGAAGCGCCGCAACTGTTCCTCGGGGCTGATATGCACCCAGAACTTCACTACGATCACGCCGGCCTGCCGCAGGTGGCGTTCGAACTCGTTGATCTCGCGGTAAGCGCGACGCCACTCAGGCTCAGTCGCGAAACCCTCGACGCGTTCCACCAGAATCCGGCCGTACCAGCTGCGGTCGAAGATCACGACCTGTTTCTCTTCGGGCGGCAACAACCGACGCCAGAATCTCCATAGGTAGTGGTGGGTCTTGTCTTCGCCTTCGGGCGCCGCGATTTGGTAGACGTGGTAGCCGCGCGGGTCGAGCTTCTCGGTAACCCGGCGGATGTTCCCGCCTTTGCCGCCGGCGTCCCATCCTTCGTACACGATCACGGCGGAGCGCTGCTGGCGGTACATGCGGAAGGCGAGCTCGCGCAGCTGCAACTGGGCCTCAAGCAGCGCGTGCTTGTACTCCGACTTGTCGATGCGGCAGCTGAGGTCGACCTGCTCGAGCACGCTACTTCTTCCCCTTCTTCTTTGGCTTCGGGGCGGCCGGTGGCTCCACGCCGCGGCGCCGTAGGCCCTCCTCCATCTGGCGAGCGATCGTCGACAGGACCTTCACTCGGGACCAGTGCCGGTCGGTCGCCTCGACCACCGTCCATGGCGCCCACTCGGTCTCGGTGCGTTCGAGCGTCAACTCGATCGCCGTGCGGTAGTCGTCGTACTGCTCGTGGTGCTCCCAGTCCTCCTTCTCGACCATCCATGCAGTGAGAGGGTCGGCCTCTGTCTGTTCGAGTCGTTGCCGCTGCTCCTCCTTCGAGATATGCAGGAACAGCTTTACGATCTCGAAGCGATCGTCGGCGAGCATGCGCTCAAAGCCGCGAATGGTCGCGTAGGCGCGCTCGCATTGCTCGGGAGTCGTGATGCCCTCGACGCGCTCGACGAGTACGCGCCCGTACCAGCTGCGATCGAAGATGCCGATCTTGCCCCACGACGGAAGATGCACCCAGAAGCGCCACATCCACGGCATGTGCAACTCGTGCGTGCGCGGCCCCCGCGTTGCGTGGAGGCGAAAGGCGCGCGGCTCGAGGCGCTCGGTGAGCTTGCGGATCGAACTGCCCTTGCCGGCTGTATCCCAGCCTTCGAACACGACCAGTGTGCCGACCTGAGCTTCGCGGCAGGCGCGCTGCAACTCGTGCAGATGCTGCTGCAGAGCGCGCACGCGGGGCTTGTACTCGGCCTTGGGCAGCTTGAGTCCGAGGTTGACTGCCTCGAGCATGGGTTCACGCGGCGGGTTAGGGACGGGAACGAGATGCGCAAGAGCTTATCGCGACCGGAACCCCTCGGTGAGCTTCCCCTCGACCCAGTCGATCGGCGAGAAGAGAACGCAGGCGAGGTGAGTCCGGCGGCCGAGGAAGAGCGCCGGGAACGCAAGCACCTCGCAGCCCGGGTGTCCCAGCGCGGCGATCAGTATTAGCGACAGGCCGATAAACAGGATCACGCCGGCGGCGAAGACACCGCCGCGGAGGAAGATCAGAAACGCGGGACTGACGGCGATGATCGCGCCCAACCACGGATGGAGCCAGCCAAAGTAACGGGTCACCAGCAGATGCACCGCCACGTACAGGACGACCAGGGCGGCGATAACAGCCGCTACCTCCAGTCTTCCTTGCCATGAAGCTCCGAGAAGAGGCGGCATGACCGAGGCGATCATCACCAGACCTAGAACAAGCCGGAGCAATCGGCTGATGGGAGTGGCGGCGGGCAGCGTGGAGATCCTGCGTTCGCTCATGCGGATGCCTTTGGGGGACTTGGAGTGTGCTTGCCGAGTATCTACTACGTTCGTAGTAATAGTCTACTACGAACGTAGTACTGAACGCGCGCGATAACATGAACGGCCTTCTCGGTGGTGCCGGGCGGGGTATCCACCCCGCCTCCCTCCTACTGACGCGTGCGTTCACCTTACCTGGGACGACCAAGGGCGCGGTCAAAGTCGACCGCGCCCTCAGCTGCCGCTAAGAAGCGGCGATGCGATTCGAGATTGCTCGGAGACTAGCTCTCGCTAGCGCTCAGTTCCTCAGCCTTCTTGCGGAGCGCCTCCAACTGCGCCTCCAGCTTGGGCATCATCTGCTTCATCATCTCGAGGTGCTCGGCGACCCTGTCGGCCTCGGCGGTCGCCGTCGCCGCATCCTCGATGCCGGCGGGGTCAACCATCTTCATCATGCGCTCGCCGTCCCGAGCCTGACCATGCTGACCCTGCATCGCCTGGCGTCGCTCTCCGGCCTGGCCCTGCATGCCCTGGTGCCCCTGACCTCCACCCTGGCCCATGCCCTGGTGGCCCTGGCCTTGACCCATGCCCTGATGACCTGCACCCATGCCTTCATGACCCTGGCTCTGACCGTCGTGGCCCTGCATCTTGTGCATGCTCTCGCCGTGCTTTCCCTGCATGCCGCCGTGCTTGCCGGCCATCGTCGTGTGCATCATGGCCATGTGCTCGTGCATGTTGGCCAGCATCTCTTTCATCATGGCCATCATCGCGCCCATGTCGTGGCTCGACTCCATCTCGTGCATCGCACGCATGTCGTGCTCGGTCTCTTCCTGGGTCGCTTCTTCCTGATGCTCTTGCGCGGTCAGCACCGTTCCGGCGGTTGCCACTGACAGCATCAGGGCCGCGATTGCGAGCGTCTTCCAGATCTTGCTCATGGGGAGCTTCCTCCTTTTGGGGGTGATTCAAAGGCCCCTGAATTATCGCACCGGTCCGACCTTCGCGACGGTCGTTCTCTGCCAGAAGTCGCCCTGAACCGCCTGGCCGCTGAGCGATCAACCGCGCGCCTCGCAGCAGTGTGGTGACCTCGCGCGAGACTAGCGAGTACCAGCCTGATATCGGGCCGCTTCACGGCGCATCATCGTGAGCACGCTGGTATCCCAGTTCTGCATCTCGGCGGTGTCGACGGCACGCGACATCGTGATCGCCGCTCCGGCCACATCGCCGACTCCGAACTGCAGTTTGGCGACGGCCCAGTCGTAGTCGGGATCTGTCCCGGCCTTGAGGTCACTCGCGCTCAACGCAAGGCTGACGACGAGGGCGCGCTCGCGGGTGGTCACCGGACCGGCGGCCGCGACGGCCCGCGCGAGGGCCAACAGAGCGGACGGGTTCTCCTCGATCAGCTCGACGTGGGCTGCGAGGTTGTCGAAGGCCGCTTCGCGGCGGTGGGCGACCTGAAGCTGGAACAGTGCGGCCAGTTGGTGGCCAAAGAGCCCGGCGTCGAGTAGCAGCAGTTCTTCGAGAATGCCCTCGGCCGCAACCCGATCCTCGCTCTGGGATGATTCCGCCAGGGCTTCCAACAGTGGCGCGGATCGCCGTTCCGACATTTCGCGCTGGCTGTCGTCCGCGGTGGCGCGGGCGATGTCCCAGGTGTCATCGAGGATGGCGGCCAACGCGGGTTCGAGGCCCGCGTAGGGATCGCGTGGGTCACTTCGCCAGGCGATTCGGCCAGCGCGATCGACGATGAACAGGAATGGGAGGCTCCCCTCTTCCGAAGGACCTTGTACCTGCTTCGGAACCGAACCCCTGACCTTTTCCTGGCCGACCGCGTATTCCATCGAGGTGGGCTTCATGCTCAAGAACGCTTCCGGGGACATTCCGGAGCCCTGTTGCAGCACTGCGATGCCGAGCACCTCGAGACCCTCTGAAGCGTGCTCGCGGGCGAGGTTGCTGAGGTGGGGCATTCGCGCCACGCACGACAGGCACCACGTGGCCCAAAAGTCGACCAGATACACACTGCCGGCCTCGTAGCTGGGCGCGGCATCGCCGCGCAGCCACTCTACATTCGTGCCCAGCTCGGGGGCCACGTCGCCGACGATGGGCCGGCCGGGTGAACCGCCCGCTTGCTTGGCCGCAGGCACCGCGCCGAGCGAGGGCGAACTGGCGACGACCAGGCCGCATAGACACAGCGTGAGTGCTGCGGCGTGGCGGAGTCGGTGAAGGTAGCTCGGCATGGCGAAGCCCTCGAGGTCTGGTCGATTCGTTTGTAGTTGGATGCGGCTAGCGGCGAATTTCTTCCCCGCGAAGAAATTCGGGCCGAGAGTCATCCAACGAAACAGACAACGAAAAGCAGACAAGGAGGACGCATGCGCGTCACAGCTTTCATGGTTGCCGCCGCCGCGCTGGTTTCAGCGCAGCCGGCAGTGGCTGAGGTACACGCCGTCGAGGTAGTTCTGTTCATGCCCTGCAACCAGGAGACGGCCCACGCGGCCATCGCCGCGCTCGGCGAGATTCAGGGTGTCGCCCAGGTGCAGGCAGCAGTGGGCGATCTCAAGGTCCGGGTGCTGGTGTCCGACGATTTCACCGCGGACCCGATGTCACTCGTGCAGGTGCTCTGGGACATGAAGATCTTTCCTAACCGCATCTATGTCGAGGCGACCGCCGAACCGGACGGTGCGGCAGCGAGTAGCGAGGTTCGGGTTGTCGGCACGGGCCAGCGGTTTGCCGTTGCCCGGGGCGCGGATGACGCGGAGGGACCAGACTGGCCGGCCTGGCTGCGTGCCGAGGTGCTCGACTGGATCGAGGACGTGAAGCCGACCGCGTCTTCGCCTTACACGGTGCGGATTGTTGAGATGCGGCCCACGGAGAGCCCTTGACCTTGTACCAAGGTACGGTGTTAGCGTGATTTGAAGGTCGTCGATTCCTGCGCGCGAAGAAATCGGCAGGTTGCCGCATCAAATCAAGAAGATGAACAAGGGTCCTGAGGCGAGCGAAGCCGAAATCATTGCCGGCTGCAAACGAGGCGCGGATTGGGCCCGACGTGCGCTCTTCGAGCGCCACCACCGAGCGATCTATAGATTCCTGGTCGCCCAGTGCCGCGACCCCTCCCTGGCAGAAGACCTGGTGCAGGACACCTTCCTACGCGCCTACGAGGCGATCCCGCAGTTCCGGGGCGACTCGCGCGTCGCCTCATGGATGACACGAATCGCGCTCAACTGCCTGTACGGGGTCAGTCGGCGCGGCGAGACGGCTCGCCGCAAACTAGAGCAGGTACACACGGGTGACCAGCGCGCCGCCTGGACCCAGCCTCGCGACACCACTTCCGCCGACCACCACGAGAGGCGCGATCTGGTGCGGCGCGCGCTGTCGCGGCTCGATCAGGACGACGCGGCCGTGATCGTGCTGCACGATCTGCAGGGTTACCGGTATCGCGAGATCGCCGAAACGCTCGAGATCGCCGTCGGCACGGTGGGGTCGCGCCTCAACCGGGCGCGGGCGCGGTTGCGCACCATCATCGAAGAACTCTCGCGGCTGCCGGAAGAAACCACGGCGTACGCGCATCCAATCTCTGAAACCGAGACTCCGGCCGCGAGCTCGGGTGAAGACGGAGCGTTACCCGGGACCTCCCGGCGCGTCATCTGGAGCGAGCAGTGAGTAGACAGACATCGTGCGAACGGACCGCCGAGTTGCTCGGCGCTTACGTGGACGCGGAACTCTCCGAGCGGGAGGTCGCTGGCGTCCAGTCGCACTTGGCCACGTGCGCCGAGTGTCAGGGCGCGCGGGACTCACTGGTGGAACTGAAGCGCGACATCGCGGACATCGTGTTGCCCGAGCCGGCTAGCCTGCGGATCTGGGGGAGCATCGGCAGCGAGCTGCGCGACCGGCGACCCCGCCTCGCCTGGGCACAGCTGACCGGTGGCGCGTGGAATCCCGAACTGAGACTCGCGGCGGCGACATTCATCGTCGCCCTCGGACTCGGTTACGCCTACCCGTACCTGGCGGCGCGAAGCAACGTAGCGCCACCGACGAGTGCGCCTGTGGCCACGCCCGTTGCGCTAACCGTCGGCGACTACGTCGAGCAGGTCGAGGCTGGATCGCCCGACGCGTTCTGGAACAAGTACAGGGCGCTCGATGCCAAGCTGGACGTCGTTGCGAAGCCGCTCGAGTTCAGTCCGCGAATGCCCCGCACCCTGCCGGGCGGATACCGCCTCACGAGCGCCAAGCTGCTCAAGGACGTGTGCTGCTACACGGTCCAGCTGCGCTACGAGTCGCCACGCGACAAGCTCGATGTATTCCAGTGCCACGACGACCATCCGGTGTCGTTCGGCGACGCGACGGCCTCTCGCGGTAAGCACTCGGGCATTGCCTACACGAGCTTCGAGTGGGAGGGAAGCGATCTTGTAGGGCGCATTTTCAGCGCCGACGACGTGAACATCATTCTCGTCGGCGACCTCGACGACGACCTGGCCAACCAACTGACCGAGGAGCTCCGTAGTGCGAGTGACTAAGATTCTGGCGGTGGTTGTCGCCATCGGGGTGGGGGCGTACGCGTTGTTCATGCGGCCGGCGTCACCGCCCGTCGACTCGCCGCCAGTAGTGGTCGCCGCCTTCGATCCCGAACCGCTGCCGTCCGATTTTACCGGTGTGGATCTCGATGGAATGGCGTTCGCCGGCTCCGAGCTGCGCGGCAAGGTCGTTCTGCTCGATTTCTGGGCGGTCTGGTGCGGGCCGTGTGTCGCGGCCGTTCCGAAGCTCAATCACGTGCAGGAAGAGCTGGCTGGCGAAGACTTCGCGGTCATCGGGTACGCCGTGTACTCGGGGCCAGGCGAGGACGTTCAGGCCTTCGCCGACGAGCACGGCATTGAGTACCGAGTTGTCGTTGGCGACGACGATCTGACATACGACTACGGGGTAATCGGCTACCCCACCTATCTACTCATCGACCAGCAGGGACGACAGGTACGCAAGTACGTTGGCGCCTTGCCGGGGCTCGACGAACGCGTGATCGCTGATGTCCGTGCGCTCCTCGGCGGCTCGTCATGATTCACGACCGAGGAGGTCACATGCGAAGAACGGCGGCTTGTTTCATGGTGGCGTTGCTGGGCGTGAGCCTGGCAGTACCGCCTCCGGTTCACGGGCAGGATCTGTCTGCCGACGCCCACCGGGTGGTCGACTATCTGCTGAAGGACTGGCAGCGGCAGTTCAGTTCGACATCGATTCCGCACGCGATCGAGTACATCGGTCTCGAGCCCGACGACGGCCTCCGTCTCGAGGTGGTCGCACACCTACGTGCTAACGACAGCCTGGCGAAGAATCTCCAGTGGTGGGGTGCGAATAACTACCTGTTCTCGAATCTCGAGAAGCGCCTGGCCAAGTATCTGATCCTGATGCAGGAGAAGGAAGGCGCTCTGCCGTCGGCTGCCGAGGCTGCCGGTGTGTTCGAGATGCCGGAAGGCGAACTGGCCGCCCGGCTTGCCTTCATGCAGACGTCAGGTTTCCTGACGCGGGCAGACAACGCACTGGGATTCGAACTGGCGCCGGGCTTCCGTCGCTGGGGGGGCCCGCTGCAACACAACTTCCACACGGTTCGCATCGAGGGGGAAGCGCCGCTCGACGTTTGGTGAGCAGTCGACTTTCTGCTGTTGGTCAACAGCAACAAGTACAAGGACAGCCACTTCACGATCGAAGACTCCTGCGCGCACGGCTACTTGCCGATCAACGTGGAGATCGATTCCACGGAGATCACGAGCCAAATACCGTCGACGGTATGGGTGCAGCGAGGGGGTGGTTGAGCAGTCGACAATCTCTTCTGGTCAGAAGAGCACATGAACGAGTGGCTTGATGAACACCCCGAGTACCGGGAACTCAACCAGCAGCCGATCGGCGAGTTTCTAGACGACCTGAAAGCAGGACGCTAGAAGATAGCGATTCGGCTCTGACCTGGCTCCGGTAGCGGCCGCGATGGGCCGCGACCGGAGAGTCAGGCGGACCAGATTCTGCTGACGAGTTCGTGGGCCAGTGCGTGCATCTCCACTATCGAGATCACCTGGCGTCGCGCATTGAGGGCGGCGAATTCCTTCGCCGAGGCGCGATCCGCGAAGTGCCGGAGGTGACAGCAGAAAGCTTCGCGTACGTTCGCGGGGTCCGCGTTCGCTGCTGTCGTCGGGCAACACGCGACCGCAGTGGAAGGCTCGAGATCCTCGATCGAATCGTGGCTGAGTCGGAGCTTCACCAGGCGCCGGCTCACCGGGTCCACCGATTCCACCGTGGCGGGCCTGTCGACCAGTGCCGGCAGGGCCTGAGCAACGACCGCGCAGCAGGCGAAAATAGCCTGGCCCCCGATCTCCACCCGATGCAGGGTGGGAGCCAGCATGACGCCGAACAACTCGATCAGCTCCCCGCCGCCATCGAGCCCTGTTGGTCCGGAGCGCATGGCATCGGCGGCCGTCGCGACACCGACATCCGCCCGCTCAGCGAGGAGTTCCGGGGAGACCGGGCGGCCTCGAGCCAACAGCGCGAAGGCATGGCGCAGCGTCGCGCGATCGGCGTCGCGCCACCGCGCCTCAACGTACTGGAGCGTCCCCTCGAACTTGGCTTGCTCGGTGTCTTCGGTGGTCATGACCGCTAATTCTAGGACCTGTACTAAAGTGCAGGGTCAAGCGAAGCAAGAAAACGAGGAAGGCACACGGACATGGAGTACCGCATCGGTGAAGCCGCCCACCGTGTCGGGATGAGCGTGGAGGGACTGCGGTTCTATGAGCGCCGTGGACTGGTTCGCCCCGCGCGGAGAACGGCTTCCGGCTACCGACTCTACGGCCGGGCTCAGGTCGACGCGTTGCTGTTCATCCGCGCCGCTCAGGAAATGGGCTTCTCGTTGCGCGAGATCCAGGGACTACTTTCGCTTCGTGCGGGCGCCGACGACAGTTGCCGCTCGATGCGCGGCGAGCTGCAAGACAAGCTGGACACTGTTCAGCGACGTATCGAACTCCTGCGCCAGTTCGAACACGACCTGGTCGCTTCGATTCAACTCTGCGACGCTCAGATCGCCACCGACGATTCCGGTTGCTGCCCGGTGCTCGAAGATCTGGGCTCGGGCTTGTACCTGCGCTCGTCAAGCGACGATTAGCTCACGGGAGTTCCGCCCGGCTCGGCCTCAGCCATCCGTGCGCGGATCAACTCGACGACGCGGTTGACCTCACCGAGGCAGCAGCGACCCGACGGATTCAGCACCTCGCAGCTGCAATTACCCGCCTTGATTTGCGCGGTGATTCGTCGCGGCACCGTAGTTTCGCCGTGAGCGCGCAGTTCGGCTCCGATTTCTCCGCGCGTGTGCGCGAAGCAGTAGCAGATGAGTGTGTCAGGGCGGTCGGAGTCCTCCGCGCGACTAGCGCTGGGCTCGTCGATTTCAGGATCTCCGCAGCAAGGTTCACTCATCCTTCCATCGTACTGTCTGTACATAGGTACAGATTCAACCGCCTCTCACGCGAAACTGGTCGGCTGCCTCCGGTTAGCGCTGCCGCGGCCGGCGCGCCGGCCGGGGGAACTGCGGCGGTGTGATCGGTGGCGTCTCCTCGAGTTGACTCAGCACCTCCTGCACGGCGCGTTCCAGCTGCGGGTCGCCTCCGGCGGCCACCGAGCGTGCGTCCATCTCCACCGTGATGTCGGGAGGGACGCCCATGTTCTCGGCCACCCATACCTCCTCTTGCGGATCGAATACCGCGTTGTCGGGGGCGGTGAGCATGCCGCCATCGGCGAGCGCGTAGTGGACCGAGGACTTCACCAGGCCGCCCCAGGTGCGCTTGCCGATGAGCAGACCGGCGCGTTGCTGGCGGAAGATCCAGGGGAAGAAGTCGCCGCCCGAGCCCGCATACTCGTTGATCAGAAGCGCCTTCGGTCCGAGGATGCCGGCCGGGAGCCGGATGGGCTTGCCGCCGGGCACCTCGTTGGTCAGCGCCGCGCGTACTTCGCGGGTCATCAGATCGACCATGTAGTCGTCGAGCAGACCGCCGCCGTTGAAGCGCTCGTCAACCACGGCGCCGAGCTTGTCCTGTTGCGCGAAGAAGTAGCGATCGAAGGTCCACACACCGCCGCCGGTGTTGGGCACCCAGATGTAGGCGAGCTTGCCGTCGGACAGCTCGTCCACGCGACGACGATTGTCTTCGACCCAGGCGCGCTGACGCAGCGCGTTCTCGCTGCGGATCGGTTCGACGGTAACCGTTCGGGCTCCGTCCATGCTGGGCTGGGCGTTGATGTGCAGCACGGTCTGTCGGCCGGCCGTGCCGTCGAGTAGTTCGTACGGATCCTGGCTGGCCGTCAACTCCATCCCGTCGACGCCTACCAGGTACTCACCCTCGCTCACACCCAGACCCGGTCGATCGAGTGGCGCCGAGAGGCCGGGGTTCCAGCTCTCGAGCGTGTAGATGCGGTCGATGCGCCAGCGGCCGGAATCGGCCCCGAGGTCGGCGCCAAGCAGTCCCACCGTCGAGCGATCTACCTCGGGCAGGTCGCCGCCGAACACGAAGCTGTGCCCGACCGAAAGTTCGCCGTTGACCTGATCGAGGACGTAGGTCAGGTCGGCGCGATGGCGGACGTAGGGAATGAGCGGAGCGTAGCGGTCGCGCACGACGTCCCAGTCACGGCCGTGCATGTCGGGGTCGTAGAAGTAGTCGCGTTCGTAACGCCATGCTTCGTCGAACATCTGCTGCCATTCGGCCATGCGGTCGAGGCGGATGCGCAGGTTCACGTTCAGGCTGCCGCTTCCGGGCGCAGGCGGGCCGCCGGTGCCGACGGCACGCCACTGCGGGCCGGAACGGAACAGCAACTTCTTGCCGTCCTGCGAGACCGTTGCCTGCGAGGTGCGGCTGGCGAACTCCTTGGCTTCGCGGTCGGCGAGGGTGAATTTCTGCAGGGTCAGGCCCGGCTGGTCCGGCACGCTTTCCCCGATGAAGACGCTGCCTTCAGGTCCCGCCAGCGTCGAGCGGTACGCTCGCACCGGTACGGGCAGGGCAACGATGCGGCGTTCGATGCCATCGAAGTCGATGCGCACGCCCTCGTCGCTTTCCTCGGCGGCTTCGTCAGCCGTCTCGGCCGCGGCATCGGAATCGTTCGCGTCTTCAGCCTCGTCGCCGTCGCCGTCGCCTTCTTCCGCTTCCGCTTCCGGATCAGGTTCGGGCTCCTCGTCACTCTCGGGCGGGAACGGCGACGGATCGTCTCCCCGCAGAATCGTGACGTAGGCGGCGTAGGTCGGTGTGCTCGCCTGGATCGAGCTCGTGTTGGCCCATCCCGACCGCAGCGCCAGGTCGGTGCTGGCAAGGAAGTACAGGTGGCGGCCGTCGCGGTCCCACGCCGGCTGCACCGAGTCGGCCATCATGTCGGTGATCGGCGTGACGGTGCCGGTCTCGGTCGACCACACCACGATGCGCCGGAAGTTGTTGGCGAACGTCTTGGAGTAGGCGAGCCACTTGGAGTCGTGTGACCAGGTCAGTCCCATGCCGCCGCGCTCGAGATTGGTGCCGCCAACATCGATCGTCTGCACGGTGCCCGCCTCCACGTCGAGCACCCGAACGCGAACGTCGTCGTCAACGAATGCGATGTGGGCGCCGTCGGAGGACCAGGTGGGTTCCCAGCCGAGCTTCGACTCGCCGATCGAGATCGAGCGCGCCTCGTTCATCCCGTCCTGGTTGGCGATGCGGAGCGCGTAGCCGTCGGCGGAGTCGGCAAACCACGCAACCTCGCTGCCGTCGGGCGACCAGATAGGCGATCGATCGGCAACACCCGAGCTGCGCGTCAGGTTGCGCGAGTCACCCTTGTCCACCGGCACGGTGAAGATCTCGCCGCGCGCCTGAAACACCGCACGCTTGCCGGTGGGCGAGAGCGCCGCCGAACTGGCCCGGTCGCCGACGTCCTCCCACTGGGTGGCCGCCCAGGGGAAATCACCGCGGACCGTGATGTCCAGACGCGTGGTGTTGCCACTCGCGGCGTCCACGAGGTGGATCCAGCCGTCCTGCTCGATCACGAGGTCGCCGTCGTGCCCAGCCAACCATTTCACGTCGGTGCCGTCGAAATCAGTCAGCCGTTTGAGTTCCCCAGTGGGAGGCTCGAAGGCCCACGCGTTCATCGTCCATTCGCGGTCGGAGAGGAAGAACACGGTGTCGTTCATCCACACCGGATGAATGTCGGTGGTGCGCTCGTTCGGCAGCCGCGTCTCCTCGAGCGTTTCGAGGTCGAGAATTGTCAGCGGTCCGTTCTGGCCGCCGCGATAGTGGCGCCACTCCACATCCCACCGCGACGTACGGTCGATGACCATGCTGTTGCCATCGGTCGAATAGGAACCATCGTGGGCCATCGGCGCGGGCAACATCTGCGAAGGGCCACCTTCACGCGGCACGGTCCAGAGTCGCTCGTAGCCGACAGGCGCCGTATCGCGAGTCGAGGCGTAGAGGATGCTGCGGCCATCTCGGGTCCAGCCGCGCACGAACGCGTTGGCCGGGTGCCAGGTCAGCCGCGTGGGCATTCCGCCCACTGCCGGGACCACATACACCGCGTTCGAGCCCGACCGATTCGACGAGAACGCCACCGTCTGGCCATCCGGCGAGAAGCGCGGATTACTTTCCACCGCTGGCGTGGCGGTGAGCCGACGCGCGTCGCCACCGGCCCGATCGACGATCCATGCGTCAGCGCCGTAGGTGAAGACCACATGAGTCGCGCTCAGATCAGGCTGGCGCAGGAGGCGAGTGCCTCCCTGTGCGGCTGCGCCGATCGAGACACTCGAAAGGATGATCGCCAGGACGACAACAGCGGAACTCGACCAACGACGGAACATGGACACACCTCGGATTTGGGAACGCGCGCGAGGGGAAGCGACGGGGGCAATTTACCGGGGTCAGGGCCATCAGCCAAGTTGGCCGTCATTGACCGCTCGCCGCGCCGCCACTAGATTGCGGCATCCCGACTAGAGCGAACCGGAGAGGCTGGCATGGTGAAGAGAAGGTCCGTATCCGCGCGCGTATGCTCCGCTCTGGTCGCGGGCTTGGCGATCTGCCTGGCTGGCGGCGTTGCGCCTTCCGCTCTGTCGGCCCAGGCACCCGAAGGCCTGGTGGTCACTAACGTCACCCTCATCGATGGAACGGGACGTCCAGCCGTCGAGGATGCTGTTGTCGTGGTCCGTGGCGAGCGGATCACCTTCGTGGGTCGCGGGGCGGCCCCAGAGACGGCAGGGCTTCAGCGGATCGACGGTAGCGGCAAGTTCCTCATCCCGGGGTTGATGGACCTGCACGTTCATCTCAGCGGCGGGCGTACTCGCAACGGCCCCGATCGCGAGGCCGGAGTTCGCGCCCTGCACGGGTTTCTCTATTCGGGGATCACGACGATCTTCGATGCTGGCAACAACGGTGAATACATCTTCAGCCTGCGCGCGGAGGAGCGCGCCGGCGATCTCGTTGCTCCGCGGATCTTCGCCACGGGTCCGCTGGTCACCGTTCCCGGCGGCCATGGTGGCGGTCCCGGTATGACGTTGATCGAGAGCTGGCCTGAAGGCCGCGCGGCGCTCGAGGCGCACCTGGCGCTCGAGCCCGATCTGGTGAAGCTGACCTTCGACGAGCACGGCTGGGGCACGCGGCCACTGATCCCGCTGTTGCCCGTGGAGTTGATGGAACATGCCGGTCGTTTTTTCAACGAGCACGGAGTGCGCACGACGGTGCACACGTCGCACGAGTACCGCGCTCGCCAGGCCATCGCAGCGGGGATCGATACGTTGGCGCATCCGGTCATTCAGGGCCCGGTCAGCGAGGAGTTCGTTGCGTTGATGGCGGCCAAGCAGGTGCCGATGGTCTCGACGCTGACCATCGGCGAAGGCTACAGCCGGCTGGTGGAGCACCCCGAGTTTCTCGATCAACAGCTCTATCAGGACGTCTGGGAGCATGAGTTGATCGAGCGTCTGCGCACCGAGATCCGCGATCGTTACGCGACCCGCGCCTGGACAACCTGGATGAAAGTCATGACTCCGGTAGCGCAGGAGAACCTACGCCAGATCGACGCCGCCGGAGGCGTGATCGTGCTGGGCTCGGATCAGTCGGCGGGCCCGCAGTCGCACCGTGAGCTCGAACTGATGGTGGACGGCGGCATCCCGTCGTTGCGGGCGATTCGCATCGCCACCCTCAACGGCGCCATCTTCCTGGGTCGCGAAGACGAGTTCGGCTCGATCGAGGAGGGCAAGTACGCCGATATGGTGCTGCTGTCGGCGGATCCTCTTGCCGACATCTCCAACGCGCAGCGGATCGACCTCGTCATCAAGTCGGGTCGCGTGGTCGATCGCACAGCACTCGACCTTCCGGTTAACCGCTGACTGCGCGCAGAACGGGGCCCACTCACAGCCGCGCAGAACCCCGAGAAAGAGGTCGCAGGGAATTGCCCTTGTTTTATAGGAAGATATCTTTCTATACTTGAATTCCATGAGACGAAGACCCGGAACACTACTGCCCGTGGAGATCGCGATCTGTCGTGCGCTGCTCGAGGCGCCTGTCGGTGACGCGGGCACACACGGCTATCTGATCGCGAAGCGAATCCAGGACGCAACGGGAGCAAAGCGCCTGACTGCACATGGGACGCTCTACAAGGCGCTCGGTCGACTCGTCCGCACCGGGTTGCTCGACAGCACGTGGGAGGACCCGACCGATGCCGCCGCCGAGAGCCGGCCACGGCGCCGCTACTACAGGCTGAGCGCGCGCGGAGCGGAGGTGGCGAGACAACCGGACGGCTTCATTCCGGAGCTACTGCCGCAGCCGCAGGAAGCGAATTCGTGAGGCTCTCGGTCCTGGTGGTGTGCTCTTGGGTCCGCATCTACACGTTCGGCCTGTCCCGCGACGTGCGGCGTGCCAGGGTCGAGGAGTGCGCGTCGGACCTGTGGGAGCACCAACGCGATCTCGACACCCGCCGATGTTCGCTGGTTCGGGCCGCTGTCGAACTCATCGGACGCGCCCTGCGCGGCGCGCCGGCTGATATGGCCTGGCGGCGCGGCGCTGGCCGCCGCCCGCGCTACGACGATTTCATTCCCCAGAATGAGCCAGGATCGATGAACTCCTTGATGAACGATCTTCATGCCGCCCTTCACCAGATGATGTCCCGTAAGGCGCACGTTGGCGTGGTCGTCGCGAATCTCGCTACGGGAATCGTGGCGACGACCATCGTGTTCAGCGTTGTCAACGCGGTGTTGCTCGCCTCGCTGCCCTACGCCGAGGCCGATCGGCTAGCCCTGATGCGCATCGACATCGCCGGCATCGACCAGCATCCCGGCCTGCTGCGT
>JAJCXT010000033.1 GCA_029263295.1 Acidobacteriota bacterium
CAGTAGCGTGTCGAGACGATCGATGATCTTGCCAGCACTGCCGTTGGGGCTGTCGACCGCGGGGTCCAGGATCACGTTCTCGCGGTCGGCGAGCGACGAGGCGTAGTCCCAGCGGGAAAGGAGCTGACTCGACCACCACAGTGCGGTGTCCGGGTAGCCGTTAGGCGGCGTCCAGGTGAAGGGCAGGTGGCCAGCCGCGGCCAGGTGCCCGAGCATCTCGCGGGGCTCTTCGAGTTCGGCGCCCAGGGCGCGGAGTGAGGAGACAATCAGATGGAACGGGCGTTTGAGTTTCGGCGTTGCCGAGGCGAGAGGTTTCGAACGCAGCGCGGTGCGTACCATCGCGCTGACATCGCCGTCAGTCCGCTGGTAGGCCTTGCTGACTTTGCGCACGAGCTTCTTGGAGGGCTCGTATCCGTGCAGCCATCGCAGCATCTTGGTGGCGATGTAGTCGGCCGTCTCCTTCCTGTTGCCGAGAATCGTGAGGACGCGCTCACCGTCGTTGATGCCGCCGCCGGCCGGGATCGTCCTGCCGAGCACCCGCTTCTTGCCGTTGTCATGTATGGACCTGGCGAAGTGGAACGTGCCGACTTGGCTGTCGTTGACGCCTCGGTAGGGGTCGTTCCATGTCCACCCGGTGAAGCAGCGGGCGACCTCTTTGACATCGGCCTCGGTGTAGCCCTGGTCTGCTCCCATCGTGTGGAGCTCCATCAGCTCGCGCGCGTAGTTCTCGTTGGGGTGGTTTCTCTCGTTCGTGTCGTTGGTCAGGTAGACGAGCATCGCCGGACTGTGGGCACTGGCTGCGAGCATCGCCGGGAACTTGCCGAGAGCGTGCGTGCGCGCTACCAGGCGCTCGTCGACTGGCTTCAGGAACTGCATGTAGTCGCCGAAGATGTCGATGCTGAAGTGGTCCGACCAGAAGATGGTCATGCGCTCGAAGAGCTGTCGGGGGCTGTACAGCGCGCGGAACAATGCTGCCACCCACAACTCGAAGATCGGGATGAAGGGGTTGTCGTCATATTCCCGATGCAGCCCGGCCGCGGTCATGTTCAGAGTCGGTAACCCCTCGAGCAGCGCGTCCTCTAGCGCGGAGTTATCGAGTTGCGTGTAGTCGAGTTGCTCGTCGAGCCAGGCCTCGTAGCCGATGCCGTCGATGCGCGAGTAGTCAGCGGTGGTCGGGCCCATCGTCGAGCGGCGCAGGAGCGTCGCCTCTGCCTCGGTCACCAGCTTCGCGCTGGCGCTGGAGAAACCGTTCCCGGCGGTTCGCGCCGCGGCAGCGACTACCGCCAGGTCCCGCTGGATGCCCTGCGGCAGTTGTATGGGGCGCCTGGGAGTACCTGGCGGCAGGCTCCTTCGTGGACGGTGCAGAGCCGGGTCTCCCGGGCCAAACCAGCCGGAGTTCATCTTTTCACGCACGCCTATGGCCGCTCCTTGTGTTCAGGGCCGCGCTGCAGGGGCTGCACTGACCACATCTGGGCGGGGACCCGACAGGACGCTACCAAGACCGCGGCGCTCGGCACAAGTGCCAGCGGCAGGGCAGCCGTCAGTCGTGGCCACACCTCCCGGCATGCGTGTGCGCGTGATCGGAGTTGGTCGGTGGCTATCGGGCCTCGAGTCCCGCGAGGGGGTCCTCGAGAATCCACACCTCGGCGCGATAACCTCGGGTGGTGAAAACCAGCTGGTCGCGGTGGGAATCCAGGCGCACGTCGCGAATACCCCGCGGCAGCTCCAGAATCAGCCACGCCAGATCCTCGCCATCGGCCGAGACCCAGCCGAGCGAATGGCGATCGTCCTCGGCGCGGACGAACAGGAGGCCCTGGCCGCCTTCGGTCCATCCCGACAGCGTGAGCGTTTCGTAGTCAGTGCCGAGCGAGGTCACGTCGACGCGACGCCCGGTGGCGACGTCGAAGAACTGGAGCCGCCAGCCGGCATTACGGTTGCGGCTGCGTGGGCGCATCGCCGTGGCGAGCCGGCGGCCGTCGGGGGAGAATTCCATGTCCTTCACGTCGCGCGCGAGGATGCCGCCGACCAGCGTCACCTCGGCACCGTTGTCGAGGTGACGCACCATCAGATCCCCGCCGTCATCAAACTCGTTGGGGCGGAAGTAGGCCAGGCTCTTCCCATCCGGGGAGACGACTGGAGACGATGAGCAGCCACACATCAGGCCCGGCCAGCCGACCAGTAACTCGATCTCCGACGAGTCTGCGTTGATCGCATAGATACCCCATTGGCCGTCCTTTCCGAGGGCTTCGGCAACGAGTGACCTGCCGTCGGCATGCCATCGCGGCGGCAGGATACGGCGCAACGCTGGGGACAGAGTGCGCTCGAGGCCGCTCTCGACGTTCCGGATCGTGAGCACCTTTGGACCCAGGATCGACGGCAAGCTCCCGGGTTCGGAGAAATAGGCCATGCGGCTGCCATCGGCGGACAGCTGTGGTGAGCGATTCACGCCTGCCCGCGCGCCGCCGATCGATGTTCTGGCGCCCAGCGTGCGATCGTCCTGACTGATGGGTGCTGCGTAGATGTCGTTCTGGCTCGTCTGTCGCGCGTAGATGAGGGCACCGTCTCTGGTGAATCCCATGGGGGTGCTGCGGCCGAAGTCTGGCTTCAGGAGCCGCGCTCCGCCGACCGGCAGCCCGTCTTCCGAAACCTCCACGACCCACGCCGCCAAATCGCCGGTGCGGTCGCTCACGAAAAGTACGTAGCGACCATCGGCCGTCCAGATTGGCCACAGGTCGTCGGCTGGATGGTCGATGAGTGTGGTTGTGACCGTGCCGTCGGTGGCGGCGAGCAGGAGGTCGTGTGAGCCGTCCTCGTCGGCACGCTGATATGCGATCCAGCGCCCGTTGGGCGACAACCGCGCCAGTTCGGGTGCTGTCGTGCCGAGCCTGGCCGCGGTGTAGGCGGTGCCGCTGCGGGTGTCGATCAGCCGCAGATCGTGCGTCGATTCGTCGATAAAGAAGGTGGCCAGAATGTCGCGTCCATCCGCCGACCAGCCCTCGAGCTCGATGTGCCGCGGTCGCGTCCATCCCGACGCGAGCGGGCGGTTGTCCGAACCGTCGCGGCGCACGGTGCGCACCTCGAAGCCCTTGTCTGGCGAGTATCGCGTGTAGGCGATGCGCTCGCCGTCGGGCGACACCACGCTGGTACTCCCGGCACCGTGTTGCGGCACCGGATCGAGGTCGGCGACGACGCGCTCGACGCCACGGTCGAGGTCGTGGATGGCGAGATTGCCGGACTCCCAGTCGAGGTAGGAGATGAAGCTGCCGTCGGGGGAGAGTGACCCGAACGCGTAGCCTTCCGAGCCCTCCCACAGCTGCCGGGCCACTGTACGGCGGCCGTTGCGGTAGCTCGTTGCGTCGGCCAGCGCGGAGCGCGCGAACTCCACGATCTCTCGCAGCGCGGGATCGTCGGCAAATTGCTGAGTAATGCGAAGGTGATGCTCGCGGGCCTCTTCCACACGGCCGATCGCGGAAAGCAGCCGGGCCAATCGAAACTCGGCGACGGCCGTCACAGACGCGTCAGTATCTGTCGCGGCGAGTACCATTTCGTAGGTCGTGATGGCCGCCTCGGGATCGCCCATCGCTTCTTCGAGATGTACCGCACGCTGCAGGAGCTGACGCGCCGTGTCGGCCTGTCGCGCCGGCCTTGCAGTCGCGCCTGACGTCGCGGCGAGCAGGAGCATCGCCAGCAGCGAAAACGCGAGTATGGGCGGGCGTCCCGAGATGCGTGTCAACCGCATATCAAGGAATGTACTTGTAGCCTGCGCCGCGGACGGTCAGCAGATGCTGCGGATTCTGCGAGTCATCCTCGAGCTTCTGACGCAGCCGGTAAACGAACGTATCGATTGTTCGCGTAGTCGGATAGGCGTTCAGTCCCCAGACCTCGTCGAGGAGCCTGTCGCGCGTGATCACCTCGTGCGGGTGATCGATCATGAGGCGCAACATCGCTACCTCGCGATCGGTGAGGTCGTGTTGTTCGCCGTCCTTGAAGACGCAGTATTTCTTGAAGTCCACCTGCGCGCTGCCAATTTCCACGCGGTCGGGAAGCGCGCCGCCGTCGTCGGAGCGACGCAGGTGGGCGCGAACGCGGGCCAGCAGCTCGCTCACGCTGAAAGGCTTGGTGACGTAGTCGTCGGCGCCGGTATCCAGACCGATTATCTTGTCCGATTCCTGCGACTTGGCGGTTAGCATGATCACCGGCGTCGCAACGCCGCGCTGACGTATTTCCGTGCACACCTCTAGCCCGCTCATGCCCGGGAGCATGATGTCCAGGATGATGAGGTCGGCCTGACCTGTCATCGCGAGCTCGAGACCTTCGGTGCCGGTGCTGGCGGCGAGCACGCCGTAGCCGTGATGCTCGAAGGCGTCACGCAGCCCTATTACGAGGTTCGGCTCGTCTTCTATCAAGAGAATCGTGTGGGACTCACTCACTGGGGATGCCTCCGCCTAGGTCTCGGGTTCGCTGCGCCGACGCTTGCGTCGGAGCGGAATGCGCACGCGGAACGTACTGCCCTCCTGCAAATGACTATCGACCTCGATCCGACCTCGGTGCGCATCCACAATATGGCGCACGATCGTCAGGCCGATGCCGCTGCCAGCCACTGAATGTACTTCGGGATCGTCGATACGTGTGAACGGCGCGAAGATCTCTTCAACTGAATCACTTCCCATACCGACCCCTGAGTCTCGTACGGTGACAATGAACTCCTTGCCGTTTTCCGCCAACGTCACCGCCACTTGCTTGGTGCCCTCGCCGATGTACTTCGCGGCATTGGACAGCAAGTTCACCAGAACCTGCGCCATTCCGTCGCGGTCCACGTCGGCCACTACCGCGTAGTCCGGTAACGCCGTGGACAGTTCGATGCCCGCTGTCTCGAACGAGTAGCGGTAGCGTTCGAGGATGCCGGAGATCAACGCCGTGACATCGGTCGAACGGAGATGGAACTCGCGTCGTCCCGACTCCATGCGCGAGAAGTCGAGGACGTTGTCGATCACGCCGGAGAGGCGCTCGCTCTCGCTGAGCATCACTTCGTAATACTCGGAGCGCTTCACCTCGGGCACCCATCCTGCCCGGAGGTTCTCGGCGAACATGCGGATTAGCGCCAGCGGCGTCTTGAGTTCGTGCGAGACGTTCGACACGAAGTCCGAGCGGGTGCGAGCTAGCGCGACCTCACGGGACATCGTGCGCGTGGCCAGGATCAACCCGCCGACAACGGCCAGGAACGCCGCCGCCAGTAGTACCGAGTAGTCGAATACGTCCTGGCGCCCCGCCTCGTCTATCGTGCTGCCGCGAGGGTACGCCGCGATGCGCCAGCCGGGCAGAGCGTTCAGGTTGACGCGCGATGCGACCCGGTCTGACGGGACGGCCTCCGTCGACGCGAATTCCACCGCCCCGGTGGGATCGAGCAGCGCGATGCCGAACCCGCGCCAGGGGCCCTGGTCCAGCAAGAGATCCTTGAGCAGATTGGTCACGCTGCCCGGCCGCCATCTGCGCAGGAGCCGCCAGCCGGTGTTGCCGCGAGCCGAGATCGCTGTCGAGCCAGTCGTATCCCCGGGCAGGCTCAAGTAGTTGATCGTCCACTCCGGCCCCTGGCGCCCATCGACGTTGCCGCTGTCGTCCAGAGTGCCGACGACGATGGCCTGGTCCATGCCGGTCAGCTGCGGTGCCTGCAACACCAGAAGGTTGAGCGCGGTTCCGATTCGGTTGAGTTCGTCCTCCTCGTTGAGCAGCTTACCGATGCGGCGCTGTTGCTCGTCGTCGAGGTCGTACTGGGCCAACGCGTTCTCGGTTTCCTCGCGATAGAACGCGTAGACATCCGGATCGAGATTGAAGCGGTACCTGGTGAGGTACTCGAGCATCTCGACGCGATACTCCGAGGCGGCGCCGGTTTCACCAGCGGTAGCGGCCGCCTGCGACAGCCCGATCCGTCCGATGAGGCCCCACCGGGCCAACTCGCTGTCGAGTGGGTCGGTGAGATTGAGCATGCGCTGCCAGGTACTGGCCGCCTGGTCAGGTTCGTCTGCCTTGAGGTGTGTGCGCGCCAGCGCGTGCAGCGCGCGCACTCGCTGCAGGTTGCCCGCGGCTACGCCGAATGCTCGACGGTACAGGCGCTCGGCGCTCTGCAGATCCTTGCTGTAAAGCTCAGACTGCTTGCCGCGGTTGACGAGCAAGCCATAGGAGTCGTCTGCCGCGTACGCGGTCTGCACCATGCCGGGAGGCAACGCCGGCAGCGTCGCCTGGGCTCCGCCGGGGTAGACCACCGCGCCGTCGGGATCGACCATCACCATCGGTCGCAGCGCGGGAAACGCTCGCTCGGCCGCCGCGAGGTTCTCCAGCAGCGCGTGCCCGTTCCAGCCACCCCCCTCGAGCTGGGCAAGCAATCCGTTGCCCCACTCCTCCATCGTTTCGTCGAGCTTTGCCGTCAGCAGGTCAGCCGCGCTGCTGTGTTGTTCGATCACGAGAAGCCGACGAGTTGCCGCGCGCTGCTGCACCGAGATGATGCTGACGATGGCCAGCACGAGGATCGGCAGCATGAACGCGGCCATGAGGCCAAGCCCCGCCGGCGATGTCCAGCGGACACCAGACCAGCCGGGCGGCCGCCGTGACCAGAAACGAAGTCTTCCCATGCTGAGGATTGTCCCACGCCCGGCGGCGCCACCGGGTCAACGCAGTGTCATCGCCAGACGGTTGCAACCGAGCGCTCGACCGACCGCCAGATCACGGCGATGGCGAGGGTGGGCGCGAATGTTCCCTAGAAGGCATGGATAGGCTGTATCAAAGTATGATACAACATACTAATGCTGACAATCGACCTCGAATCCACCGTGCCGCTGACCGAGCAGATCGTTCGCGGGCTGCGCTGCGCTATCGCCGAGCGACGATTGGCTGTTGGTGATGACTTGCCCACGGTTCGCCAACTGGCCGGCGATCTCGGCGTTAATTTCAACACGGTCGCGCGGGCCTACCGCGCTCTCGAGGTATCCGGCCTGGTGCGGTCGCTCCGCGGGCGCGGAAGCTGGATTGTCGCCGTGAACGAATCGGATCCTGCGCGGGCGGCGTTGACGGCTCGCTCCGCCGTGCGGACGGCGCTGGCTGATGCGCGCCTGTCGGGACTGCTCCGTGGCGAGGTGGAAGAGTTGGTTTCATCGGAACTGGAAGCGTTGTGGCGGCGCGATGGCGTAGCCCAGGAGGGTCTGTGATGAGTTTTCTATGGATCGGGTCGCTCACGGCGGTGCTGTTGCCGGTACCCCTGAGCTTCTTCGTTGCCCCGGCTGCGGGGGTGTCGCCCGACCCGTGGCGGGTCCGGCGCGCACGCATCGCGCTCGTGGGGTTCGCTGGCGCCGTCGCCGTGACGCAGACGGCGTACTTCTTCTTCGCCCGCGGGCTGAGTCGCACCAACGTCGCCCCCCCTGCGTGGGGGGTGTTGCTCTGGGTGCCGATGGTGTGGTTCCTCCTGGCCAGCCTGGTCATCGAGCTGCGTCGTCCCGGTGTTACGCCGCTGTCGGACCATTCTCGGCGCAGCGCTTCGCTGCGGCCCCGGCACCGGCTCGCGCCGAAAGATCTCCGTCCGTGGTGGTGCCTCGGCGCAATCTGGGTCCCGATCGCGGGATGGGTTGTCCTGCAGGCTCCCGCGCCCCTTGGGGGATCGGTTCTACTGGCATCGTGTGCCTTGCTCTTGCTCTTCGGACCGTACCTGGTTCGCCGCAACGCGGTCGCGGCGGAGGAGCCGCTCGTTGCTGGGAAGGACGAGCCATTGAGGCAGGTCTACGCGACGCGCCGCCGTCTGCGGTCCCGGGCGATCTTCGTGATCCACACCGTTGCCATCACGTGGCAGACGCTCGCAGCGGCGATGATCGGATGGGAATATGACCTCAGCGCCGTCCTCTTGGTCTTGAAGGTGGGTGTCGCAATCATGGCGCTCGCCTTGGTAGCCAGCGGTGTGCTCGAGCTGTGGCTCAGGCGTCGTATCCAGGCTGCGCAGACGAGGGCCGACAGCGCTGCTTAGCGGGCGCTCGTCTCAGGTGACCGCGACCACGCGCTCGATCGAGCGCTGCGCAGTGCCACGTCGGGGGAGCGTGAAGTCGTCGATATGTACTAGTTTGTAGAAACGATATGTACTAGTTTGTAGAAACGCTTCGATAGCGATGGTCCGATGGGATGATCGTCGCGGCGATCGGCTTCACGACGAGGAGACAGATGGGCAAAGGTGCGTTTCTTGGCGAATTCGAGCAACTCGTGCTGCTGGCCTTGCTGCGCATTGGCAACGAGGGCTACGGCATGGTGGTCAGGCAGGAACTGGAAGCCACGACGGGGCGGCCGGTGACGATCGGCGCGGTCTACGCGACACTCGCGCGGCTCGAGGACAAGAAGCTCCTGAGCTCCTGGAGGGTTGCCCCGGAACCCCACCGCGGTGGACGTTCGCGCCGCTTCTTCCGTGTGGAGGATGCCGGCCGGGCGGTGCTGGCAGAGACGCGCGGAATGATGGAGCGTATGTGGGACGGTGTGGACGTAGCCGACGAGGTGCGCTCGTGAGCGGCACCCCGCGCTCGCCGCGCATGGCGACGCTGTTGTTGCGCTGGGTGCTACCGGCCGCCGACCGCGATGACGTGCTCGGCGAACTTGATCGCGAGTACGAGGAGTGCGTGGTCCCCGCGCGCGGTGGCACTGCTGCGCGTTTCTGGTACTGGCGGCAGGTCCTGGGGTCGATTCTCTGGCACGCGCGCCAGGGCGGTCGGGATCGGCGAGCGAGACGTCGGGGCGCGTTCGATCGATTGCGACTGGACGTTCGTTTCGCCTTCCGCTCGTTCGGTCGCGCGCCCGGTTTCGCGGCCCTGAGCGTCGCGACGATCGCGCTGGGGATTGGTATCAGCACGGCCGTGTTCAGCGTGCTCAATGGTGTGGTGTTGCGCCCTTTGCCCTATCCGGATGCGCACGAACTGGTGCGGCTCTGGCCGAATTGGAATCTGAGCAAGGGAGTGATGGTTCAACTTGTTGACGACGTGGACGGTTTCAGCGCCATCCACGGGCACGTCGCCGCGCGCGAAACTCTCACCGGCCAGGGGGAGCCGACCGAACTGTACGGCGTCAACGTCACTCCTGGTTACCTGCCCATGCTGGGTGTCGTTCCGGCTCGTGGACGGCTCTTCGGACCCGATGAGACGGTTCCAGGGCGGGGCGATGTCGTGGTGCTCAGTGAGGGCACGTGGCGGCGTCTCTTTGGCGGCGCCGAGTCTGTGATTGGCAGCACCGTAGAGCTGGGTGGCAAGACCACGACAGTCGTCGGCGTTTTACCGGCGACGTTTCGACCCCTGATCGAAGGAGCTGAGTTCTGGCGGCCGATGCGTCTCGATCCGGACGACTTTTCCGACTATCACGGGATCGCTCAGGTAACCGTGGTAGGACGGCTGAGTAGCGGGACCACACTGCCAGCCGCCAGCGCGGCCGTCCTGGCCGTAGCGAACGCCCAGCGCGAGGAGTCGCCGGATTCCTATGGCGAGGAGTGGGTCGCGGCCTCGGCGCCCGTGTCGTTGCATCATTCGTTGGTATCGACGAGTCGTGGTGCGCTGTGGACGGTGATGGGCGCAGCAGGATTCCTCTTGTTGATCGCGTGTGCCAACGTCGCCAATCTTCTGCTCGCACGAGCCGAGAGCCGACACCGGGAGATCGCGATCCGTGTCGGACTCGGAGCCAGCGCGGGTCGTGTAGCGCGGCAGCTGCTGACGGAAAGTACGGTGATGGGCATGCTCGGGGGGGCCATCGGAATCGGACTCGCGGCCGCTGTTCTGCGATCGGCGAGCGCCGCGCTTCCGCCCGGACTGCCTCTGTCGGAATCCGTCGCTCTGGACGCTCGCGTTGTGGCATTCGCGCTCGCCGCTACCTTGCTCACCAGCGTGCTCTTTGGCCTGATCCCCGCGCTGCGCGCATCGCGCCTCGATCCTCAGCGCTACTTGAGGGAGGCTTCTCCGAGCGTCTCCAAGAGCGCCAACGGAATGCGCATGAACCGCCTGTTCGTCGGCGCTGAGATCGCGTTGGCTGTCGTGCTCGCGATCGGCGCGGGGTTGATGCTGCGCAGCTTGCAGGAAATCGTCGGCGTGGACACGGGGATCGTTGCGACTGACGTGACGACCATGAGAGTCCGCCTGCCGGCCACATCGGTGTACGCGGGTGATTCCCAGAGGGCCGACTTCTTCGGCCGCCTAACGCGTCGCCTGGCGCGGACAGGGGGCGTGCGCTCGGCCGGTGCCGGCACTTTCCTGCCGATGGAGTCGGGACTGATCAGCGCCGTCTACGAGGCAGAGGGGGTGGAATACCCACCGAATCAGCCGCCGCCGCATGCGGCGTTCCAGGTCGTTCTCGGCGACTACTTCAGTTCCCTGGGAATCCCGCTGCTCGCGGGGAGACTCCTGAACGCCGATGATGTTGCCGATGGCCCCACAGCAGGCGTGATCAACGCGCGGCTGGCCGAGGAGGCCTTCGGCTCGGTCGCCGCGGCGGTCGGCAAGCGCATCATCATGTTCGGCGGTGGTGCCGACTTCGAGGTGGTTGGCGTCGTTGCCAACTCGCTCCAGCAGGCGCCGGGGGAAGCGTCGGCTGCCGAGGCGTTCTTCAGTTACCGGCAAGCGTCATGGTGGCCCTCGATGTACCTGATCGTGCGCGCCGAGCCTGGTACGACAGTGGCGGCAGACGACCTTCGTGCAGCCGTCTGGGACCTCGACCCGGGTGTGCCCGTGCTCGACGTCCGGCCGATGGACGACATCGTGCGGCGTGCGTCGGCGGGTCGGCGATACTTCACGCTGCTGCTCACGGGCTTCGGAGTCCTGGCGCTCGTTCTCGGCTCGATCGGAGTGTACGGACTGATGAGCTACGCGGTGAATGAACGCATCTACGAGTTCGGTATTCGCTCGGCGCTCGGGGCCAGCCGACAGAGAATCATGAAGCACGCGGTGCGTGAAGCGGCGCTGCCAGCGATACTCGGAGTGGCAGCCGGCTGCGGCCTGGCAGCCGCGATGACCGGGGCGATGCGCGGCACGTTGTACGGCGTGGCCGCACACGATCCGCTGACCTTCGGCCTCGTGCCGGTCGTCCTTCTCGGCGTTGCGCTGTTAGCGAGTTACCTGCCAGCGCGCCGCGCCGCGGCGATCGATCCGAAGCGTCTGATGAGTTCCGAGTAGGCCTGAGCAGGCCCTGCGCTCAGGATCGTCAGGTCACGGCGACCATGCGCTCGATCGAGCGTCGCGCTCGCTCGGCGATATCCGGATCCACCGTTACCTCGTGAACTCCGGTGCGCAACGTGTGCAGGAGCTTGTCGAGGGTGATCATCTTCATGAACTCGCATTCCGCATCCGCCTTGATGGGAAGGAACGTCTTGTCGGGCTGACGTTGCTGCATCTGGTGGATGATGCCTGTCTCGGTTGCTACCAGGAACTCGGTGGCGTCGGAGTCGACTGCCGCGGAGACCATTCCGGCGGTCGAGAGAATGTGCGTGCGGTCCTCTGGGAAGTCACCTTGCGAGAGGTGCCACATCACCTGCGAAACACAGCCGCATTCCGGGTGAATGAGCAACTCGGCGTCCGGATGCTCCTCCCACATCTTGTCCACGTGCCGCGGCCGAATGCCGGCGTGGACGTGGCACTCACCCATCCATACGCGGATCCTGCGGTCAGTATTGGTGCGCAGGTAGTCGCCCAGGAACATGTCCGGAGCGAAGAGGATCTCCTTGTCGGGGGGAATCGACTGCACGAGCTTCAGGGCGTTGGCGGACGTGCAGCAGTAGTCAGCCTCGGCCTTCACGTCGGCCGTGCAGTTCACGTAGACCACTGCAACGGCCCCTGGATGCTCTGCCTTCCACGCGCGTAGCTGCTCGGCGGTGATCGAATCGGCCAGCGAGCAGCCAGCCTCGACGTCGGGAATCAACACCCGCTTGTCCGGACACAGAATCGCCGCTGTCTCGGCCATGAAGTGCACGCCGCAGAAAACGATTTCCTCGGCCTCGGTTCGCTGCGCCTGCAGCGACAGGCCGAGCGAGTCGCCCACGAAGTCGGCCAGGTCCTGGATCGCCGCAATCTGGTAGTTGTGCGCCAGGATGACGGCGTTGCGCTCCTGCTTGAGCCGCTGGATCTCGGCGAGAGCTTGCTCGAGCGGAGCACCGCCTACGGTGCCGGCAGGATAGACGGGTAGCGAGTCGGCGGTCGGGGTGGGCATGACTTCGTCGTCCACGAGCGCGGAGGTGGGGGAGGTTTCTGCCAGGTGCTTCTAGCCGGTAGTGGCCACGATCGCGAAGTTGATGTCGAGCGCAGGCGCCGACATCGTCAGTGCACCCATCGAGATTACATCGGCACCGGCGTTGGCATAGTCCTTTGCGTTCGCAGGTGTGATCCCGCCCGAACATTCCGCTTCGACCCCCTCGCGCAGACCAGCCTCACGCAGTGCTGCGATGGCCTTGGCAACGGCCGCTGGGTCCATGTTGTCGAGCATGACGACGTCCGCTCCGGCCCGGGCGCCGGCGAGGGCTTCTTCGATGGTCTCGGCCTCGACTTCCAGACGTACGTCCGGCCCAACAGCTGCGCGTGCCGTCGTGACAGCCGCCGCCAGGCTCTCGTTGAAGATCAGGTGGTTTTCCTTGATCAGTACGGCGGCACTCAAGTCGCGCCGATGCGGTTCCGCGCCCCCGAGAACAACGGCCCGCTTCTCCAGGTCGCGCAAACCAGGCAACGTCTTGCGAGTGGCAGCGATTCGCGCGCCCGTCCCCGCCACGCTCTCGACCGCACCCCGCGCCTGGGTCGCGATCCCGCTCATATGCGACATCACATTCAGCAGAGTCCGCTCAACCCCGAGAACCCCCCGCGCCGCCCCACGGATCTCAACCAACGCCGTTCCCGCAGCCACCGCCTCGCCATCGGCCACAAGGCCCGTCGCCTCGAGGCCACAGAGCTCCGCAAGAACCAACGCCTCCCGAACCCCAGCAACAACACCAGCTTCCCGCGCCGTGGCCGTCCCCGACGCCCGCGCATCCTCCGCAACCACCGCCAGACTGGTGATGTCCTCCCCAACACGATCCTCGAGCAGGAACGCCGCCAACTGCTCGCGAAGCTCGTCGCCCACGAAGTCCGGTGGGTCGATCAAAGGCGTGACACCTGGGTAGTTCCACCAAGAAGCATGGAAGAAAGGGCTGAAGGAGGGGTGATCCAAAGTGCGCGTAAGCGTACTTTGCAGGAATACGGCGAACCCGCCCGGCTCTGCCGGGCGCGGGTTCGAATCCCACCAGGACACTAGTGGCGGCCGGACGCTCTCTCCTGCAAATCCACAGCGCAGACGTAAATGAATGGCGGAGGGGGTGGGATTCGAACCCACGTGCCGGGGTTGTAGCCCGACAACTCGATTTCGAGTCGAGCGCGTTACGGCCTGGCTTCGCTACCCCTCCGCTCTCTCAGGCAGGCTCATACAATAGCAAACGTGCCCTGGGACTTTCGCCAGAGTGCGGTTTGCGGTCATCGGTGCCGGTTGGTGTCAGCTAGGGTACTTGGCGTGCGCGCGCCGCTTGCGGCTCGCGCCAAGGCCAAACTAGGCTTCCGGACCCAAGAGCCGTACCGCGTTCCCCCCGAATCGTCGAGAGGTCTACGTGCGCAATAAGAGTCGCTTGCTTGCCTCGGTTCTGTTGGTCGCCCTGCCCACCGGGTGCGCAACAACGGCTCCTGGCCGTCTACACCGCCTCGAGCGGCAACCGGCGCGTGCGCACGTCACGGCCGCTGCGTTCACACCGACGCCAACCGATCGCTGGTTCGATGCGGACAATCACCCGGTCCAGGAGTCGGTGCCCCAGGTGAAAGCGGGCGACCTCGTGCGACTGCGTTCGCGCTCGCTCGGGAAGATACAGGGAGTCGTCCAGAGATTCGACGACGAGACGATCGTCATTCTTGCCGCCGGTGCTGCGGAACCGACACCAGTTCCGCTGGGTACCGTGACAGAGTTGGAATTGCAGGTCGGGCGGGCGCCGTCACGCCAGCGGGCGCTGCTTACCGGAGGGCTGATTGGCGCGGCTGTGGGCCTGGTCGCCGGCCTGCTGGCGTTCGGCGGTGGCAAAAACGATACACCCTCGACAGTCGTCTCCGGCGGCGCGGCCGCAGGTGGGCTCATCGGCCTGGGCTTCGGCGCCGTACTGCGCGCACCGGTGCTCGACCAGTGGATCGAAATCGAGCCGCGCACCCTGGGCGAGTAGCGGCCAGCGCGCGCCGGTCGTTTCAGCGCGCGGATCCTCTTTGTTGCCCGGCGGCCTTGCTTGCACGCTCGTGGCGGCGTAACCATACGAGCCTCACTTTGATCATCGACGGCTGGAAGGGGTGAAGATGCGGTATCTGCTCGCGGTCACGTTGTTGGCGTCGAGCCCGGCAGTGGCCGCCCAGGAAGATGTTTCGGAGCGTCAGCCTGCGTCGATCGAGGTGAGTCCTGCCGAACTGGAGCTGGTGGTCGGAGACAGCGTGCAGCTGCAGGTCATTGTCCGGGATGTGGACGGCACGCTCATCGAGGATTCGCCGGTGTTGTACCTGCCGGAGTGGGGTCAGTTCTGGAACCTCGACCAGCGCACGTGGGGATTCAATCTCTTTCGCGTATCAGGTGATGGCCTGGTCACGGCGTCAAAGTCGGGCGCGTACGGGGTGCGTGTTCGCGTTCCGGTGGGCGAGGGCGAGTTTCTAGACCAGTTGGTGCCGTTGCGCATCGTCGCGCCGCCTATCACGACGGTCAGCATCGTCGATCCTGCCGCCCGCTTCTACGCTGGCACTACAGTGCGTCTCGACGTCGAGTATTCCGACCGCACCGGCGCTTCGCGAGACTACGACGCCGGTGGATTCCGCAGCAGCGACCGTGACATTGCCGAGGTTGATGAGCACGGATACATGCTCTTGAAGAAGCGTGGTCAGGCGACCGTCACGGCCATGGCCGGCAATGCGTTAGCGGTGATGGAGGTGCGCGTCGAGGACAATCCGGCGCGGAGGCTCAGCGTCGTCGTGGACGACACGAGCGTGCGGACAGGCGACGTGGTCCGCCTGCAGGCGGCCGCCCTCGACAAGGATGATCACCCGGTGCCGAGCGCGCCGATCACCTTCACCTTCAACGCGACGACGCCATCGCTGGCCTCGGGCGGACCTTCTTCCGGCATGATCACGCCGGACGGGCGTTTCGTGGCGGATCTACCCGGCGAATACACGATCCTGGCAACGTCGGGGACGTTGACGGAGCGAGTCACGCTCACGGTGCGGCCCCGGAATGCACGGCGCGAGGTCACGCTTGTTGGCCACGGACGTATCAACGAGTACGGCACGTCGGACCTGTGGATCTGGGAAGGCAACGATGGGCGCGACTACGCCATTACCGGAACCCATCGCGGCGACGGCAAGGCCCTGTTCTGGGACGTGACCGATCCCGCGGCGATGGAGGTCGTCGCCTCGGTTCAGGTGGATGCGCGCAACGTGAATGACGTGAAGATCTCGGAAGACGGTTCGGTCGCAGTGATCAGCCGCGAGGGCGCGTCGAACCGGCGCAACGGCATCGTGATTCTCGACGTGTCTTCGCCGCGCGACGGCGTCGAGATCATCGCCGAGTACGACGACCAGCTGACCGGCGGAGTCCACAACCTTTTTGTCCACGATGAACATGTGTACGCCCTGTCGGCCGGGCAGCGCTACGACATCATCAACATCGAGGATCCCTCCAATCCCCACCGCGTCGGGACGTTCCAGCTTCCCAACCCGGACCGGGCGATTCACGACGTCTGGGTCGTCGACGGTGTTGCCTACTCGGCCAACTGGAACGATGGTGTGGTCGCCGTGGATGTAGGCGGTGGCGGCCGCGGTGGGTCGCCGCGCGAACCCGTCATGATGGGCCAGGCGCCTTTCGGCACGGGCTGGAACCACGCGGTGTTTCCGTACCGCAGCAAGACCGCCGGCAAGCACTACGTTTTTGCCGGGGACGAAGCAGCCCGTTCGGGCAGTTTCTCGCCCGATCCCGAGATCGGCACCGGGACACCCGGCTATGAGGCGGAGCCTAATCGCTGGCGCGGCTGGATCCACATTCTCGAATGGGATCCCGCTGGCGACACGGCCCCGCGGCTCGTCGCGCGCTACGAGGTGCCGGAGGCGGGCAGCCACAACATCTGGGTGGAGGACGACGTCATGTACGTCGCCTTCTACAACGGCGGCCTGCGGGTCGTGGATGTGAGCGGCGAGTTGCTCGGAGATCTGTATCGGCAGGGTCGGGAGATCGGCCGCTTCCTGCCCTACGACGCAGAGGGTCTGGTTCCCAACGCTCCGCAGGTGTGGGGTGCACAGCCGTTCAAGGGGCACGTCTTCTTCACCGACTACAACTCTGGCCTCTGGGCTGTGCGTCTCGAAGAGCCCGACGAGTAACTCTCAGGTAGGCGCCGCCGGAGGTCCTACTCGTCGCTCAGGTAGTGCTGCCACCAGCGGAGTTCTTCGGCATAGCGGTGCACCATGTCCCACGGGCGCCAGCCACCGTGACTGCTGTCGGGATAGCGGACGAAACGGGCCGCGACCTCCTGCTTGCGCAGCGCGGTGTACATCTGCTCGGCCTGCTCGATCGGCACGCGGAAGTCACTCTCGCCATGCAGGAACAGCGTCGGTGTGCTCACTCCGTCGGCATGTTTGATCGGCGACTGTTCCCAGAGTAGGTCGCCGCTCGTGGGCTTCCATGGCGGACCGAAGAACTCGCTCTCCTTCGTGCGCGGGATGTCGGCGGTGCCGTAATCGGAGACCCAGTTGGAGATTCCGGCGCCGGAAATCGCGGCCGCGAAACGGTCGGTATGGGTAATCAACCAGTTCGTCAGAAAGCCCCCGTACGAGTATCCGGTAACACCAAGGCGGCTCACATCGATGTTGTAGGTCTCGATCGCGTACCCAACACCCGACATGGTGTCTTCGTAGTCCAGGTTCCCCCATCCGCCCCAGGTGGCCCAGAGGAAGTCCTCGCCGTAACCGGTGGAGCCGCGAGGGTTCGTGTACAGAACGCCATATCCTGCCGTTGCCCAGAGCTGAAACTGAAACGAGAAGCGCTCTCCGTAGGCGCCGTGGGGACCACCGTGCATGCTCAGAATAAGCGGGAACGCAGGACTGTCGGCGAACGACCCGCGCGGCAGTATGAGCCAGCCTTCGAGTTGTTGGGCGTCCGTGCTGGCGAAGCTCAGCGGACGCGCGGCCGCGAGCAGTACTTGCGATAGAAGCACGTCGTTATGCCGGGTCACCCGCGACTCACTGCCTCCGTCGGCGTTGGCGACGAACAACTCGGGCGGGTGACTCGCTGTCGTTCCGACATAAGCGATGCGCTGCCCGGCTGTGTCGGCCGAGAACCCCGATAGCCAGCGCCGACCGCTGGTTACCTGGCGCACGGCCCCTCCACGGCTGACCTCGAACAGATGCGATTCGCCGCCGATGTTCGCGGCGAAACGAACCGTACCGGCGGCGCTGACGCTGGGAGCGCCTGGGCGCAGGTCCCAGTTGGCGGTGAGGTTCGTGGCCGCACCGTTCTCCAGTGACACCGAGAACAGGTCGATGGGGGCGCCGCGTCGGCTCGCGCCGGCGATCACGCTGTCGAGTCCCTCGTAGCGGCGCACGACCACTGCACTGCCGTCGGGCATCCAGGCGGGCGCCCCGTACACGAACTCGTCGTCGGTGACCTGGGTGACACCGCCGTCACGCTCCACTGTCCACAGGTCGTGACGTTGGTAGCTGTGCTCATCACGCTGAGTCAGGTCGGCGACGAAGGCCAGACGGTTGCTGGTCGAGTCCCAGGCAACGTTCCCGATATCGACCCCGAGCCGCGTGATCTGGCGCGCCCGCCCGCCGCTGATCGGGATGACGTACAACTCGGTGGGAGGCGTCGCGAGCGGATCCCGCGGATCGGGGAGGTAGCCCGCACGATCGAAGCGAGCCTGCATCCAGTCGTAGATGCGTCCCTGGAAACGCTCCTCGATCAGCGCCTGCTCCTCGTCGCGCGTCTCATACCGACTGCGACCGCTGCGCGTTCGCGTGGCCGCCTGTCCCGTGGGAACGGTTTCTTTCGTGAAGGCGACCCAGAGGCCGTCGGGGCTGAAGATGGGGCGTCCGTCGATGCCGGTAATCTGAAAGGCTTCGCCGCCGGCCTCGAGATCCAGGAACCAGGTTCGGTTGGCGTCGCCGCCGCGCGGCGATTGAAACGCTAGCAACCGCCCATCCGGGCTCCACACGGGAGCGAATGACTCGTGACTCGGGCTGGTCAGCCTGCGCGCCTCGGCAAAGTCGTTGGCCTCGACAATCCAGATTTCACGGTGGCGCCGATTGGCGGTCTCGTCGATAGTCGTGCGCACGTAGGCAACGCGCTCACCGTCAGGGGCCATCGCTGGTGAACCGGTCTCCACCAACCGGTAGTAGTCGCTCAGCCGCAGCGGCCGTGTGCCTTGAGCAGTTGCGGCGCTCGGCGCCAGAACGAGGGCAAACAGCACAAGTGCCAACAGACTTCGACGAGACATCCGGGTCCTCGTGAGCGGGGGTCAGGGTGTAACGGCAGCGAAGGTGTTGCGTAGCAGCGGGATGTAGAAGCCCCAGTAGAAAGCCCCCTGGCTCGCGGCACCCGGGAACCAGGTCGACATCAGCTTCTTGTTGAGCCAGGGTAGACCCTCCAGCCAGTGGGGGCCGAGGTTGCTACCCGCGTCGGAAAAATCTCCCGCGAAGTACATGCGTAGAGGGTCGCGCGAAGCGACTACGACGGCGGGGAACTGGACAGGCACCCCAAACCGATCGGTCAGTGTGCGGCCCGCGTCGAGCAGGTCGAAGTGGAACATCGCGGGCACTTCAGATGCTGCATCCGCGGTCACGATGTCGAACCAGTAGCTGAATGCGACTCCCTCGAGAACACCGTCCATCATCGCGCCACTGGCGTTGGCGTGGATAGTCAGGCCGGTACGCGTGACCTCGATCGCTTCACGCAGCACGAAGAGAGTGGTGTCCTCGTGCACCAGGAGATAACCGGGGCCGCTGAAGGTCCACTCTTCCTCGTTCTGCCGTGCGTACTCACGGCGAGCCCAACCGGGGACCTCCGTTTCGTCCGACAGTTCCGGGAAGTGCCGGCCGGTCCAGCCGGTCCAGTGCAGTCCGAGCAGGCGCTCCATCGTCGCCCGTGCCGAAGGCGGTGTGGGCGAGGCGAACGTGTTGAATTCCGCGATGAGGTGGCCGCCGTCACGATCCGCGAAACGCGCCACGACCGCGGCTTCTTCGCTACTCAGTCCGCCATAGATCCGGGCCGAGTAATCGAGCGCCGCGGCTTCCCGAGTGCCGAGGAAGTCACCCTCATAGACCCCGTAGGTATCGGCGACGAAGAGAAGATCAGCGTTGTTGAGGTCGGCGTCTGTGAGGTCGCGACCCTCGCCTCGCTGGTCGGCGTTGTCGGGCGTCGGCGTGAAACCGACGTAGTGCTGGTCGAGGGTCCAGTCGCGTGACCCCCGCGAGGAATGGATTTTCTCGTGACGCAGTGTCCAGAAGAGGGCGGCGTGTTCACGGTAGTCGGGATGCGGCACGGTCTTGTCGACCACCGCCACCCGCCAGGGGGACTCAGGCTTCAGATACCAGCGCACCGGGGCACTCGCACAAGCGAACATGACGAGCGTTACCAGGAAGATGCCGATGATCAGGAACGCACGGCCAAAGAACCTCAAGGCGCGGAACTGCCTTGGAGCCGGAAGCGCACGATGACTTCGGTACGATCCGGCGGCAGGGCATCGTGGTTGACCCGAAAGTGGGCCTCTCCGGCGACGAAGTCGCGCACGGTGTAGCTAGCGTTGCCCACCTTGCTGCCGGGGCAGGAATATAAACAGACGACGCAGCCGGAGTGCCACTCCGGGATGTTCTCGCGGTGGCCGCCGAAGCGCATGTCGAAACCGCGTCCGCCTTCGTCGGTGAGCAGATCGGCAAGTGGGAGCACGGTACCGTCGGCCAGCACGAACTCGATCTCGACCGGCGGCCCCTGGATCACCCGATCGGGGGCTTCCGCGCCGGGTTCGTTACGGTCATCCCAACTGTCGATGGTGAGGGCGTTGCCAGGGCGTGCGTCGAGGGACTCGAGCGCGTCGAGAACCTGGACGTCGCTGACCGAAGCCACGAAGAGCGAATGATCGGCCGCTCCGCCTTCGTCCCACACGATCAGGTGGTAGCCGGCCATCGAGGAGTCGGTGAACCCGCGTCCGGAGACTCGCGCCGGGAACTCGATTGTCGAGTTGTCGACGACGGTCACGTGCCCGGTGGGCGTCGGTGGGGCACAGGCGCCGATACCAACAACCGCCGCCAGGGCCAGGATTCTAGTCTTCCACATGATCATCTCGCTCCGAGTAGCCCCAATCGAACCACGTCCGAGGGCTTCGACACCAACCGTATTGAACGCAAACCGTCTCACAGCCGCCGCCAGACCATTGGTACTCTAGCCATCTGACTATAACCACAGGCGGCGAGCCGCAGGAGGTTTCCGGTGGGGGCAGGTGCCGTAGTGATGTTGGGCGGCGTGGGGCTGGCGGTCGCGAGCTACTTCACGGCAGTCGCGTATCGCTGGGTCGAGCCTGATGCGCAGTGGATACCCGCACTGTGCCGACTCGACGAGAAGACGTGCGCGAGCGTCGTCTTCACCCACCAGGCACGCGTGTTCGGGCTGCCGAACTCCGTCCTCGGGCAGGCCTACTACGTGGCGCTGATCGCGGCGGGTCTGTCCGGCGCGATCGACACGGCACCGTGGAGCCATATCCTGCTGGGTGCCTCCGCGGCGACGGTCTGCCTGGCGGCGTACCTTTCGTACTCGTTGCTGTGGGTTCTGCGTGCGTCCTGCCGCCTCTGCTTTACGAGCCATGCGATCAACGTCGTGATCTTCGCGCTGTTGCTGTACCGGTTTCTCGGCAGCTAGCACTAGCGCCGCTACCCGAGAATCATCAGGTCGGCGAGGTACACCGTCGCGATCCCGATCGTCGTGCCGACGATGACGTCGATAACGTAGTGGTAGCGCGCGTAGACGGTGCTGATGAACATGAAGGTGCCGATGAACCCACCCGCCACCGCTCCGGCTGGGCCCCATACCCGGACGCACCAGATCATGAAAATGATGCAGATCGCGCTGTGGGCGCTGGGCATCGCGCCACCCTTGTGAGCGGTGTCGCTCCAGATGATCCGGTTCATGAAATTGGCGAAGAAATAGCCAGGCAGCACCTTCTCGTCGTCTGGCAGAAGTCCTTCATCGACCAGCGCCCAGCGCGGCCCCCACAATGGGGTCCAGGGGTAGGTCAGGTAGGACATCGCATAGGCGAGGCAAACGGCCAGTGCCATCGCCTCGAAGCGCTGGAAGTCGCCTTGCAGGTAGAGACCCACGCACAGCGCAGGGATGAAGAAGAAATACGACCAGTAGAAGAACTGCATGAACTCATGCAGTGCCTTGGGTCGGTTCCTTGCCAACCAGAGGCTCGGGTTGCCAAAGAGCTTCTGCTCGGCGCGGATGAGCGGCTTGTCGTAGGCGAACTCACTCGGGTGGAACAGATGCAGCGTGGGTCCGGCGTGGGCGTACGCATACCAGTAGTACAGGATCGGCAGCAGCAGTCGCGCCATCATCATCGCCTGGCTCTCGCCCCAGGCGGCACCTGCTCCGGCAAACGCGAGCCCGACGAAGAAGAGCACGGTCACCAGGTTGAAGGCATGCGAGCGGCCACGTTGCGGCGAGGGGAACCTGGCTGTCAAGTGGTACAGCGAGTTCACCACGGCGAACGGGACGGTCCACAGGCAGAGCAGGCTGCCGGTCTGCATCATCAAGGCGTAATCACCGTGGCGGGCATGGTGGACGCGGTAGGCGGCCAGGGAATGACCAGGCCGCCGGCTACACCGGTCGCGACCCTTGTTCCGTACAGATGGTCTACGAGATACAACGCGACGTCGTAGCTGCGCGCACCACCTTGTGAGGTGAGCACCTTGCCGTCGTGCACGAAGCTGATTTCACGGCGAAGGTCCAGTTGCGGGAACGCTTCGGCAAAGCGGTCCTGGTCGCCGGGGAAGGTAGTAACCGCCAACCCATCGAGAAGTCCCGCGCCGGCCAGGACGAAAGCGCCGTCGCACAGTGACATCACGTAGCCGGCTCGCTCTCCAGCCTCCTCGACCCAGGACATCAATACGTCGTTCTGTAGATCGGTGCTCATGCTGCCCAACGTGCTTGGCACCACCAGGATGTCGATCGACGGCACGTCTTCGAACGAGTAGTGCGCGCCCACGGTCAGTCCCTCGAAGGTTGTCACGGCTTCACCATCGGGAGACACGGTGAACACCTCGATTCCGGGCTGCACGTGGAAGATGGTGTGGTGGAGGATGTCGTACGGCGCCATGAGTTCGCTGTTGTAGACGCCGTCCACGATCAGGAATCCGGCGCGCAGAGGCCTGTCCTGCGGTATCGAAAACGGTTCGACACGCGGCCAGGGAACCTCCTCCTGGCCAGCGATGATTCCCACCGCGGGCAGCAGCGTGGCCGAGATCAAGAGGCTGACGCCGATACTGAGTCGTGTAAGCGTTCTCATTTCTGATCCTCCCCCGTAGTACAGCAGGCGGCGACATTGTAACGACGTTGAGTAGACAGGTTCGCGCTTACGTCGGTACTCTCGTTGTAATCGATGAACAACGACCCTCCGCATGGTCATGGGGCGGCCGCGGGGGACACCAGGGGTGGACTATGAAGTGCAAGGGTGCAGAGCGGGGAAGGGGTGCGGTATCGGCAGGACAGAACAGGGGCTTGATAGGTGTGATCGCCTTGGCGGGATCGCTGGTTGCCCTGGCGGTCTGGGCGCCGAGCGCGCATGGACAGGAACTCGCGCAGGATGTGGCTGACACGGAGCCGCTGGGAGAATCGGTCAAGCCATGGTCAAACGAGGCCGAGGCTTCCTATGTAAAAACGGGCGGGAACTCCTCGGCGAGCACTCTGGCGCTATCGAACCGGTTCGCCTACAACTTCACGTACTCGGAGCTGCTGTTCGATGTCGAGTTCATGCGCGCCTCAACCACGACCACGTTTCGCTCCAACGTGGATGGCGAACTGGTCGAGGAAGAACTGAGCGACACGAGCGCCGAGCGTTACGAGATTGCCGGCTCGTACCGCCAGAACATTCTCAGCAACATGTTCTGGTACGCCCGTGGCGACTGGTACCGGAATCGGTTTTCGGGCGTCAGCTCGCGCGCCTCAGGTGGCGGAGGCGTGGGTTATCGATTCGTAGAATCACCGACGACACTGTTTGTCGGTGAACTGGGCGTCGCACTGACGAACGAATCGCTGACCAACGACACGAGCGAGACATTCGTCGACATCCGTGGCGCGCTGGAAGGTCGGTTCAGAATCACCGACAGCACGGATTTCGAGTTCGTCGTGTCAGCCGCTGACAACGTTCAGAACACCGAGAACCTGCGGGTGAAGTTCAACGCCGCCATCTCGGTCGCGGTGAGCAACACGCTTGCGCTGCGGGTCGGCTATCTCCTCGACTATCGCAACGACCCCATCGTACAGATCATTGAAGGCGACGAGGGTGTTGCACCGGTCAGCTACACGGCGAACAAGAGCGACTCTATGTTCCTGGTGTCACTGGTGGTGAAGTTCTGAGCCATTCGATAGTGGCCGGGTGGAGCGGCAGAGGCGCGCGAGAGAGAGCCTCCAGGTCGATCTGACGTGTCACGCCATTCACGGTGGCCAGCTCTTCGGTACGGTCGCGTAGCGCGTCTAGAACGGCCATGACGATCTCGTCGGGGAGATCCTCGCGTGCAAACAGCCAGTTCCGAACGGCTGCCGTCGGGATCGCCATCGCGGCGCTCGGATAGACGCCATCGGGGATCTCGCTCGTGTCGTAATAGTCGTGCTCCGTGCGCAGAACCTGGAGCGGGCCAGACGCGATCGGGAGCAGGCGTACGCCACCGGTGGTGGTGGCCTCGAGGACCGCGGCAGCCGGGTAGCCAACCGAGAGGATCGCAAGGTCGATGGCGTTGTCGCGCAATGCCGTGGCCGACTCCGAGAACGACAGGTACTGGGGGCGGATGTCGTCGACGGTCAGGTCGTGTGCGGCGAGGACCTCTCGCGCCATCTGTTCCGTGCCACTGCCGGGCGCGCCGATCGACACACGCAGCCCGCGGGCTTCGCTCAGAGACTCGATTTCCAGACCGGGCGCGGCCAGGACGTGAGCGACGTTCGGGTACAGCGGGGCGATGACACGAACGGCGGCATAGCGGTCGGAATCCGCGCCATGAGCCGCCTGCACCAGGGTGGTGCCGATGGCCATGCCGATATCCATCTCGCCAGCGGCAACGCGATTGAGGTTCTCGACCGACCCGCCGGTTACCTCCGCCGTGACCTGCAGTCCTGGCACGGCCTCGCCGATCATGCGGGCGAGCGCTCCGCCGAGCGGGTAGTAGATGCCACCCGTACCGGCAGTGCCGAGACTGGCGAACCGACGCTCGGCCCCATCACCGGCGCATGAGACGAGCGCAAGGACGGCGAACACGACCGTTAGCCGGCCTCCGTTCATCGAAATTCGGACGCGATGACCCGAGCGTTTCATTCTGGTCGAGACCTCTTCAAGAGCAGTGAAGCCGCCAGTATGACGGCACCGGCGATTCTGGGGACCAGGCCCGGGCTGAGGAGAGCGAACGCCGCCGCCAGGAGCACCAGCCGTTCGACTATTGCCAGGTGGCGATTGTGATGGCCTGTGGCCGCCGCGGCAAGGGCCACCACCCCGGCGATGGCCATGAGTCCAGCCAGTGTAATCGCGCCGAGAGTGTCGTCGAGGAGAAGCGCGGGAGCGAAGACGAACGCGAAGGGGATAACGAAGCCAGTGGCAGCCAGCAAGAGAGCCGTCACCGCGGTGCGGAATGATGGCGCTTCGGCAATACCAGCGGCCGCGTAGGCGGCCAACGAGACGGGCGGCGTCACGTTGGAGATGCACCCGAAGTAGAAGATGAACAGGTGCGCCGCCAGCGGCGCCGCTCCGAGTTGGACCAGCGCGGGTGCGCCGAGCGCGGCGAGCACCACATAGGCCGCCGTTGTGGGCAGGCCCATGCCCAGCACGATGCCGGCCAGGGCGGTCCAGACAAGACCGAGCAGTAGGTGCCCGCCGGACAGCGTAATGATCAAGCTGGACATGCGCAGGCCGATCCCGGTAAGGGTAGCGACGCCCACGATGACTCCCGCGGCGGCGCAGGCGGCGGCCACCTGCACAGCACCGCTCGAAGCCGCAACCAGGGTGTCGCGGAGCTTCGCGAGCGAGAATCGGGTCGCCGGCAGGACCATGGCGCTCGCGAACGCGATCGTGACCCCCCAGAATGCGGCGCGCATCGGCGAACGTCCGAATGCGAGCAGGACGACGATCCCCGCGAGTGGCAGCATCAGATGGAGGCGGCCCGTCACCGCCTCGCCCGGTAGGTCCTGCTCTCCTGCGGTGATCCCGGCCCGGGCGGCGGCGAAGTGTATGCCTGCGACTAGCGCGATGTAGTAGAGCAGAGCAGGGAGGATGGCCGCGGTAGCCACGCGGATGTACGGAATGTTGGTCCAGGTGGCGAGAATGAACGCTCCGGCTCCCATCACCGGAGGCACCATCTGGCCGCCGGTACTGGCAGCGGCCTCGATGGCACCGGCGAGGTGGGGCTTGAAGCCCGCTCGCTTCATCAGGGGAATCGTCAGTGTGCCCGTCGTGACGACGTTGGCGACGGCGCTGCCGGACAGCGATCCCATGAAAGCGCTCGCCACCGCCGCGGTCTTTGCGGTAGCCCCGCGGCTGTTACCGGCGACCTTCCGCGCCAGTGCGATGAGGAGCTGGCCTCCGCCCGCGCGGTCGAGCAGCGTGCCGAACAGGATGAAGAGGAATACGAAGTCGGCGGAGACACCGAGCGGTACCCCCCAGATGCCTTCCGTACCCAGGTACAGGTGTTCGATGACCCGAGTAGGGGAGTAGCCACGATGGCCCAGCAGCCCGGGCAGCCAGGGGCCGGCCTGGCTGTACGCCAGTGCCAGGAGCGCTACGGAGACGAGAGCCATCCCCACCGTCCGTCGCGCCAGCTCCAGCACCAGCACTACCGCGACGCCACCGGCGATCAGATCGCTGAGTCGCGCCGCGCCGGCGCGAGTAACAAGAGCCTGATTCTGGCTGACCAGGTACAGGCACGACGCGGCGAGCAGGGTCCCGAGCAGAGCCCCGATGGCGGGAGGCCATTCGCGGTTCTGCGCCTTGTTGGCGGTCGCGCCGAGAAAGCCGAGCGCTCCGAGCAGCGCGAGGTGCAGCGGACGCAGCACGAGCGCTGTCAGCGGGGCGAAGCCGGCCGAGTATAGGTGTAGGGCGGCCGCTGCGACGGCCAGCACGACGATAAGGCTGCGCTGCATGACGGCATACAATACCGCTGCACCCCAATTGATGTCGTGTTGATGTCGTGATCTCAGGAGTTCGTATGTCTCGCCTACAGTCCCTGCAGCACCCCGCTCTCGTCATCGCGGCCATAACCCTCGCGGCCGGTGCGTGTGGACCGAGTGAACTGACGACACCGTCGGCGCCCCAGGCGGAGCGTCTGATCAGCGCCGCGTTCCCTCAGGCCAGCATTCGCGTGCGTGAGGTGAGTCGCACAGAGCAGTCCCTGCGCATTCCGGCCGAGTTCGGCGAAGCCGACGTGATTTTCCTCATGCACGCCGGAGAAGAGGACTGGGAAATCACCGGGGTGGAGCAGGGTGGCAACACTTACACCGTGGAGCAGTTGGGCCAGATTGCCAGCACGATGGAGGTGATGCGCGCCCTCTCCGATGGTCTCGAAGCGTGCATCGTAGAGACAGGCAGCTATCCGCTTCTGGATGATCTCGTCGGGCTGCGTGAACTCGTGCCCCAGTACTACCCGGAAGACGGTGCGATGGAGGACGCGTGGGGGAGCGCGTTTCGATACCGACTACAGGGCGACGACTACACCGTCACGTCAACCGGGCCTGACGGTGAAGCTGGCAGCAGGGACGACATCATCCTGATCACCGGGAGCTTCGTCGGCGCCGACGGCTAGTACGCCGCTGCCAGTGGCTACGGGCTGCCTCGACACGAAGCGCGGCGTTATCTCTTGGACCGGAGTCGCTGGAAGAAGTCTTTCAGCAGACGGCCTCCCTTCTCGGCATGCGTGGCGTGCCGAATCTCGCGCAGGTGCGGCGTGAGCTCCAGTGGTGGCAGTGGCAGTGCCGAACCACAGGCGCCGTAGCGAGGATCGGTAGCCCCGTAGACGAGACAGGCAACGCGCGCCTGGATGATCGCTCCCATGCACATCGGGCACGGTTCCAGAGTAACCACTAGCGTAGCGTCTTCGAGCCGCCAGTCGCCGGTGGTCCGACCCGCTTCGCGCAGTGCGATGATCTCGGCGTGTGCCGAAGGATCGTGGAGGGCTTCGGTGCGGTTACGGCCGCGCCCGATCGCTTCGCCGTTGACCACTACGACGGCGCCGACGGGGACCTCACCATCGGCGGCCGCTTCTTCAGCCTGTTCGACCGCGAGTTGCATCCACGCGTCGAGCTGCTCGGGTGTCATGGCGGCAGATTCCGACGACCGCGTGCGGCGGTCTTTGGGCAGCAAAAATGCGCCGAGGAGGACTCGAACCCCCAACCTCCTGGTCCGTAGCCAGACGCTCTATCCAATTGAGCTATCGGCGCATGCACCGGAGTGGGTCTGGCAGGGCCAGCGTCCAAATCGGCGTGCGAGTCGCAAAGGATAGCACCGCCCCGGATCCCCGGCAAAGCAGCTTGTCGACTCGGCCACCTGCTACCCTACGAACATGCGAGGTGGGAAGCTGAAGCGGCCTCTGGGGCTGGCCGCGCTGGCACTGCTGGTGTGCGTCATTTGGGCGCCGCTGGCGGAGGTGTCGGCCCAGCAGGAAGATCTCAGCGGTCGTCTACAGCAGGCCGTACAGAAGCTGGATCAGGGCGACACCATGGGTGCGATGCTCGCTCTGGAAGGAATCCTGTCGCGCGACAGCGAGTACTGGCCTGCCTACTTCTACCTGGGCCGGACGCAGGCGCAACTGGGAGACGATCTGGGCGCGAAGGATTCGTTCATGCGCGCGGCGGCGCTCGATCCGGGCAACGCCGAACTGCATTACCTCGTCGCCACGGCCGCCTGGTCGCTTGCCGATTTCGAGGCCGCCTGGAATCAGACAATCGCGGCCCGCCAGGCTGGGTACCCCCAGGCGCCTATCAACGAGTTGCTCAATGGTCTCGGTCAGTACTCTGATCCGCCCATGGGCCTCGAGGAGCGGTTGGCCGCCCCACGTGTTGTCGTCGTCCCGTCCGTGGACGGCGCTGAGGCAGATTTGCTCCACCGCGTTCGCAGTTCGATCTTCGGTGCGCGAATGCTCGGCCTCGTCCTCGATCCCGGGATCGCCGACTACCGCGTCGAGATGGCGGGCAAGCTCGGCGACTGGACTTGCCGGGTGATGGCGGGCGAGGAGTTGCTATTGGAGCGGGCGGCGGGAGACCGGGCGCCAACGGGGTCGATCCCGGGGCTCGAGATGGACAGCTTGATTCGCGACCTCGAGGCGCTCACCAGACGCTAGTGGTTCTTACGCCAGCGGGGCGGGGTCGCTGATCACGACAGGCTGGTCGGCGCGTGGCAGCGTGACTGTGAAAACGGTGCCTACGCCCACTTCGCTTTCCACCGCGACCGTGCCCTGCATCCGTTGCACGATGTTGCGGACGATCGATAGACCAAGGCCTGTACCACCGAGTTCACGCGAGCGCCCCTTGTCGACCCGGTAGAAGCGCTCGAAGATCCGGGCGAGCGCATCCTCGGGGATACCGATGCCAGTATCTTCGATGCGCAGGACGCCGTCGTAGCCGTCGGATCTCAGCTGCACGCGGATGCTCCCTTTCTTCGCCGTGTAGTTCATGGCGTTGTCCAGGAGGTTGTCGACGACCTGCCGCAATCCCTCGCTCTCTCCGTCGATCAAGAGGGGCTGGTCGGGGAGGTCCAGATCGAGGTCCAGCTTCTTCGCGCGCAGTGGATCGTGACGATAGGCCGCCGACTCCATGATGATCTCGCGCAGGTCGATCGGCTCCGACTCCGTGCGGAACGAAGTGGATTCGATTCGAGCGAGGCTGAGGAGGTCGGCAACGAGCAGAGTCAGACGGCGGACCTGTAGGTGCGTCTTTTCGAGGAAGCGCGTGTTGTATTCGTCGTCGTGAATGGCCCCGTCGAGCAACGTCTCGACGTAGCCTTGAATCGAAGTAAGCGGCGTCTTGAGTTCGTGCGACACGTTGGCCACGAAGTCGGTGCGGATACGTTCGAGGCGGCGCATGTTGGTGATGTCGTAAAGGACCAGCACGACGCCGCTGTCGTCGTCCGCAGTGAAGGGCGCGCCACGTGCATCCAGGATGATCTCCTCATCGTCGATGCTCTGAATGATCTCGCTGTGAGCGCGAGTACCCATGGCGCGAACTTCGGCCAGCACGTCGAGCAGACCGCTGGGCATCTGGGTCATGTCCAGTTCGTGTACGCCCGGGTCGAGGTGAAGCAGGCGGCGGCCCATGGCGTTGGAGAAGACCACTCGATCTTGCGGATCGATCGCCACGACGCCTTCCTGCATGGCGCCGAGAAAAGCCCTCAGCTGCGCTTGCTGTCGTCCGAGTCCCGATACGCGCTGGGATAACTCCGCTCCGAGCTGGTTGAGATTCTTGCCCAGCACCCCGATCTCGTCGGCGCGGTCGAGCCGCACGCGCGCTGCGTAGTCGCCCTGCCGGAGCGACTCGGAAACGGTGGACATCTCAGCGATCGGCGCCATCACGCGGCGGGCAACGAACAGGCCTATACCCAGAGCGAACAAGATCCCGAGTGACGCACCCTGAGCGACGCGGGCGCGCATCGTCGCGATTTGCGTGCGGATGTCGGCCAAGGTCACCGACGTTCTCACCACGCCGACGGCCTGGCCGGCAACTGTGACGCTGTTCGCTACGTAAAGACGGGCAGTCTGCGTGGTCTCGCTGAAGCGCTGCTCGATTCCGACGCCAGTTCGCAGCGCTTCCACGACTTCCGGACGATCGCGGTGGTTGTCCATATTCTCCGGTGCCTCGGAAGAGTCGGCCAGAACGGCGCCGTCGGGGAGCACAAGAGTGATTCGTGTCCTGGTACGGCTGCCCACTTCCGTCACTAGCGCCTGCGCGCCTGCCACGTCCCCGCTCGCCAGGAGCGTGCGGCTCGCGGGGACCAACGCCGCGCTTTCTCGGATCAACTGTTGCTCGACGCGAACACCGAGTTCTTCGCGGAATTGACGATCCGTGAGGACACCAATCGCCGCCGCCGTCAGTACGACGAGGCTGAAGTAGGTGATGTACAGGCGCCAGAAGAAGCGTGATCGCACGGGTCCGCCTTGCTATGCTGCGGTGTCGTCCTCGAGCTTGTAGCCGACACCGCGAACCGTCTTGATCAGGTGGCCGTCCGCACCGAGCTTCTTGCGCACCGAACGGACGTGCACATCGATGTTGCGCTCGACGATGTGGGTGTCACCGCCGGTGATGTTGCGGATCAGCTGCGCGCGCGTGAAGACCCGTCCCGGATTGTCGGACAGTGATTGCAGTAGCTTGAACTCCGCCAGCGTGAGCTTCAACGGTTCGCCGCGCACGCTCACCTCGTGCCGTCCGGAGTCGAGTTCGAGCGGCCCCACCTCGGTGATGGTTCCCGTCTCGTCGGCGGAGGAGCCCCGGCGTAGCACCGAGCGGACGCGGGCGACCAGTTCTCGGGTGGAGAAGGGTTTGGACATGTAGTCGTCGGCACCCATCTCCAGACCGGCGACGATGTCAGGTTCTTCGCCTTTCGCGGTCACCATGATGATCGGCGTGGAGCGCGTTTCGCGCAGCTTGCGCAGGCGCCGGCAAACCTCCAAGCCCTGGATACCCGGGAGCATCAGATCCAGGAGCACTACATCCGGCGGCTTCTTTCGGGCAGAGACCAGTCCTTCCTCTCCGGTGGCAGCCTCGCGCACCTTGAAGCCCTCTTGCTCGAGGTTGTAGCGCATCAGCTCGCGGATGTCGGCATCGTCTTCGACGATTAGCACTCTTGGCTTGGCCATGTCCTGATTGTCGTTCTGATCGGGCAGCCACGCAAACGAGACAGGGCACTTCTGCCGCGGAGGTCTGTCGTGGCCTGCTAGGCTTGCAGCTGGCATCCCACAGGCACGGGTACGACCCGTTTGCAGGATCGACCGCGTGACACTGCTGTTCCTCATCTTGGGCGTAGCCGGGCTGTACTACGGCGCCGAGTGGCTGGTCGTGGGCGCGTCCCGGATCGCACTGTCGTTGAACGTCACCCCGCTGGTCATCGGCTTGACCGTGGTGGCCTTCGGCACCTCCATGCCCGAATTGGTGACCGGTGCTCAGGCAGCCTGGAGCGGGAGCACCGACATCGCGCTTGGCAACGTGGTCGGCAGCAACATCGCCAATCTCGGCCTCATCCTCGGGCTGAGCGCGCTGATTCGTGCCATTCCGATCAGTCGCGAAATCTTCAAACGCGAACTGCCGCTGATGTTGCTGGCGAGCGTGCTCGTGTACGCGCTCGCGGCGACTGGCACGATTTCGCGCGTTTGGGGTGTGGTGCTCTTCGCCGGTTTGCTCGGATTCACCTGGGCGACGTTGCGGTTTGCCGGGCGCGAGCGGAGCGAGAGCGCGGCGACCGATCTGGGCGGGATGGAGCTCGACCCGTCGGCCGACGTGCGGATCGGCATGGAGATAGTACGGGCGACGGCAGGCCTGCTGGCCCTCGTGGTGGGTGCGAAGCTAATGGTCGACGCGGCGGTGGTCGTGGCGCGAGACTTCGGCGTTCCGGAGTTCCTCATCGCTGCGTCGATGGTTGCGCTCGGAACCTCCTTACCCGAGCTGGCCACCTCGATGGTCGCGGCCATGCGCGGTGAGGCGGATGTTCTCGTCGGCAACATTGTCGGCAGCAATGTCTTCAATCTGCTCGGTGGGCTCGGCATCGCCGCGGCGATTGAGCCGGTGCCCGTGAGCCCGACCGTCCTGAGCTTCGATCTTCCGGTAATGCTGGTCATCACCGCAGCGGCGAGTTTCGCTCTGTACACGTACGGACGAATACAACGTTGGGAAGGCGGCGTGCTGCTGGCCGGTTACGGCGCCTACATGGTGGCGATCTTCGCCACGGCCTCCTAGCAGGCGGGGCTCAGCGGACGCGGAACACGTCGTCGGGCAGTTCGTTGCCGACGCGGGTATTGCGGCGGATCACCTCGGCGAGCGTGGTGTTGCGAATCTCTCGCAGTTCCGCGCCGCGGTAGACGCGCTCGTACCAGAAGCGATCGCAGTCGCGCACGCGCTCGAACTGATCCTTGATCATCGCGTGGAAGAGCGCGCCGAGTTGACTTCCGTCGACGTGATCCTCGGCCAGACCGCCGACCCAGAGGTCGACCTTCTTGACTTGCCCGTACAGCTCCTCGAGTCGGGCAGCGACCTGCACGTTGTTCGTGATGTCCGCGAAGCTGCGCGGCGGCTTGAGGCCGGAAATGATGCGCGCTTCGTAATACGAGGCGAGGCCGTGATCGCGACCGCGCTGGATGTTGAGTGCCACCAGATCGAAGCCGCCAGCGCCGGGAGGCCCGAAGAGGAAGTTGCGAAGCTCGTCGATGACCATGTTGTCGATCGCGCGCGCGCGCTGTGCGGCCAGGCCGCGGAAGATCGGCTCGAGACCCGTCTCCGTGAGGGAGTTCGGGTTGAAGAACGCGTCCCGCAGTGAGAGGTGCCCCTGCCGTACGGGTCGGCCGTTGCGCTTCAACCGTAGGATCTGCGGCGAAACCATGCTGTGACCGAAACGATAGGCAGCCGTGGAGAACTCCTGCGCGATGGACCCATCGGCGCTTGTGTCCCAACCGCGGTACGGAGCGATGGCGTCCGGGCCGAGTAGCGCAGGCAGGAACTCTCTGTACGTGATCGCCTGGATAAGGGCGCCCACCTTCGAGCGCGCCTGCTGGTAGATCTCGTTGCTGCCCAGTCCGGGGTTCTTGACCCGAAGCCGGCCGGCGATGCGGTTGTGTTCCCTCACCCAGAGCGTGTGCATGGCTGTCAGGGCGGTCTGCTCGTTGGCGCGCACGTCGCCGGCAAGGTAAAGAGTGTCGCTGGTGCCACCGGCATTCGGCAGCCCGGCGGTGTTCTTGGGCAGCATCCTGCCTCGCCCCATACGTAGCCTTCCCCTGCCCGCGCGGAGCGCTTCTGCCCGCTCTGTGTCGGAGCCGTAGACGTTCGAAGCATCGATCCAGGATGTGATCGAGTTCATCTGACGGCGCGGGTTGAGTCGGCTCGTTCCGGTGCCGGCCTTCCAGGCAGACCGGCTGAAGCCGATCGTGGCGTGGCCGCTCGATGAGGGATCGAAGAAGGGATCGCCTCGCGGCACGGGGATGTCGAACGGCTCGGCCGGATTGGCCGAGCCCGTGAGGTCGATGTCGTGATCGACGAATTGGCCCCACAGCCACACGAAGTCGGACTTGCGGTCGACGTTGAGGCCGGGCACGGATTGGTTCGCGACGCCGTTGCTGATCTCACGCGCACTGGGCCGATCCGCGCCGGCGGGCTTCCAGATGAAGTCTCCATACATATGGCCGGCGAGGCGCGCGAGCGGTGTCTCCGCGGCACCCATCAGTGGGTGCCGGGCGCTGTTGTTGCTGCCATCAATCGCGCGCCAGCGGTCCACATCTGCGGCGCCGTCACCAGCCAACATGAGGAGCGGGAGAACGAGTGCACCTGCCAAGATCGGCCGCAGCGCCCCGCGGCGACAGTTCTCGGGCTGGCAACCAGTCATCAGTGAACTCCAGGACTACTTCGCTGGCCGGGTGGATGGCGGACGTTAGCTCTTGGACCGGCAGCGAGGCACCCACATTCCGCAATAAAACAGCGAACCGGGGGTCCAGGCGTTGCCAAGGCGGCCATCCGTCGGCCCGATGCAGCCAGGCGCGGCCAGACGCGTCCAGATGCGTCCAAGCCTCCGACGCGCGTTATGATCCCGTGTCGACCCGAAAGGCGTGCGTCGCCTCTCGAGAGCTGCCGGAGACGGCAGCATGACGACCGTTCAAGAACCACTCAGGGGAGAAGTTGATGCGTCGAGTGTCTGTGGCCCTTCTGGGGCTGGCTGTGGCGCTGGCTCCGTCGCGTACGTTGGCGCAGCAGTCGGGCGAGACGGTGACCGTGGTTGCCGGCTCCCAGTACGAGGCTGGCGGGTTCCATCGCTTCATCTTCGGCAGTGGATATCGCGATCTGTGGACCGCTCCGATCGAGGTCCCGGTGCTGGACCTCGAGAACGAGGCGGGCGGCCTCGAGCCGGTGATGGTGGTGGGCAATCTCCAGACTCTCGGCCTGGCTCTACGCGGTGCCAACGGCAAGTCGTACACGTTCCGCGGGGTGCACAAGGACCTCTCGCGCGTTCTGCCCGAGGAGCTGCGCGACACTGCGATCGCCGACGTGGCGCAGGACATGCTGTCCGCCAGCGTGCCGGGCGGCGGCGTTGCCGCGATTTCGCTGGCCGTAGCTGCCGGCGTGCGACAGCCGATCCCGTACCTGGTCGTGTTGCCCGACTCGCCTTTGCTGGGTGAATTCCGCGAACAGTTCGGCGGAATGCTGGGAACGATGGCCGAGTATCCAACGGCAGCGAGCGATGGCGGTACCTTCGGCGCGACGACGATCGTCAACGGCGATGACATTTTCCCCCACATCACCGTTTCGCCTGCCAATTGGGTAGATGCGCGCGAGTTCTTGCGCGCGCGCCTGGTGGACATGCTGATAGGCGACTGGGACCGACATGTTGGTCAATGGCGTTTTGCGCGTGTCCCCGGCGAGGAGGGTCTGCTGCCGATCGCGGAAGATCGCGATCAGGCGTTTGCACAGTACGAGGGCGTGGCGATGGCGATGGCACGCGACCGCGAGCCCAAGTTCAGCGACTTTGGCCCCGAGTACCAGGGTCTCGAGGGGCTCGGCTGGAATGCTCGGTCACTCGACCGTCGCCTGCTCACGGGCCTGTCGCGCACAGTCTGGTTGGAGGTTGCCGAAGACGTTCAACGTCGGCTCACCGACGAGGTGATCGGAGAGGCGGTCCGCGGCCTGCCCGACGCCTACTTCGAGATCATCGGAGAGAACCTCATCGAGACCATCGTGGCTCGCCGTGACGGGCTGGCGGATGCCGCTGAGCGGCAGTACGCGTTCCTCGCCAAGCAGGTGAACGTCTTCGCGACGGATGCCGCCGAACTCGTGAGCATCGAACGCATGGCCGCGGGAACGACGAGGGTCTCGATCGCGCCCATCGACGCCGACGGTGCCGGCGAGTGCGATGTTCCCGATACCTCCGCGCCCTACTTCTCGCGTGAGTTCCGACCGAACGAGACCACCGACCTGCGCGTGTACACCGGCGACGGCGACGATCGCGTGCTCGTGGTCGGGGCGGATGGCACCGGCCCGCGGGTCCACGTGGTCGGGGGAGGAGGCAGCAACGTTCTGTGCGATCTCGACTCTGATAGCCGCTACACGTTCGATATGGGCAGCGTCGATGATCGTGGTCGTGGCACGAAGATCGGGTCGGGGTTCTGGCTGGCTCCCTCGGAGTCGATCGCCGATGCCGGTACTCCCGCGAGTTCGCAGGGTGCTGCACTCACGGCTCGTCGAGACTGGGGCAGCACTTCGTACCGCCTGCCGGTGTTTGGCTGGGGCCCGGATCTCGGCCCGGTGCTTGGCTACGGAGCAGTGTTTGAAACCTACGGTTTCCGCAAGCGCCCGTACAGCACACAGCATCAGGTGCGCGCGGCGTTTGCCTTCGGAGCACTCAACGGGCGCATCGACTACGCGGGCATCTACAGGCGCGAGAATGCTCGGCAGTTCTTTGTTCTCCGGGCGCTCGCCAGCGGTATCGAGACGCTGCGCTACTACGGCTTCGGCAATGAAACCGACGAGTTCGTGGATCAGAGTTTCTTCCGCATCGAGCAGAAGCAACTGGTGGTGGAGGGGCGGGCCGCCTTCTCGGCCGGTAGGTCGGCGACGTTCACGACCGGGGCAACCTTCCGCTGGACGCGCACCGAAGAGGACGAGGACGACTTCATTGCGGCCGACCTGCCCTACGGCGTCGAGGACATAGGTCAAGCGGGCATCGTGGCCGGGTTCAACTTCAACAACCACTCGCGGCCGAACCAGCGGGAATTGAAAGGGTCCGACGATGCCCTGCGCTTCGGTCCGTCGCCGTTGGGACAGGGATACACGTTGGACGTCGATGCGCACTACTACCCCCAGATGGGTGGACTGCGTGACGACTACGGCTTCGTAGATTCGGAAGCGACGGCGGCCTACCTGCTCGGTTCACGCGGGCCCGCTTTCGCGTTCCGTGTGGGCGGCAGGACGACCTGGGGCGACGTGCCGTACTACGACGCCGCGTTCCTCGGGTCGCGGCAACTGCGCGGCCTGCGGCCGAACCGTTTCGCCGGGGAGAGTTCGCTCTACGGCAATGCGGCCGCGTTCTTCCACGTGGGCCGGCTCACCTTGCTCGTGCCGGGCCGCTGGGGTGTGTTGGCGCGCGGTGGTACCGGGCGGGTTTGGGTGACAGATGAATCGTCGGACAAATGGCACACGAGCTACGGCGGGGGTGTGTGGTGGGCGCCCTGGGACCTGCAGACCGCCGTGCGCGTGGAGGTCTCCCAGAGCGACGAAACGACGCTCTACTACCTCCTGATCGGCTTCGGCTTCTAGCCAGCCGTGGTGAGAGCCCGTCGAACCTCGACGGCCTGCGAGCGGATCGCTAGTTGTTTCCGAAGCAGGCTGTTCGCATCGGGGCTCTTCTGAGACAACTGAGGTTAGTACCGTCCGCATCAGACGCCACTGCGCGTCGTGCGCAGGATCTTGAAGCCGCGACGGCAACGTGGGCCTTGCAGGAAACGGGGTTTTCCAGTTAGATGCGCGGGCTAAATCCGACGACGCACAACTACCGAGAAGGAACCACACGTATGGCCAAGCGATCGATCACCGTGCAGATACGGAACTCGACGCCTATCAAGATAAGCCATGCGACCGTCTTCACGGGCTTGCGGGACCCAGTGTTCAGCGCGGAGGGGATCCCATCGGAGAAGATGGCACGCCTGGCCGAACCGGTGCTGATTGAAGACAGCTACCCCATGATTTGGCGGGTGTTCTTCGGCGTTGAGAAGCAGAAGGCAAAGTGGTTCGAAGGGGAGTCGCCTCTGTTTGACGATGAGATCGCCGCCCAAGATGGGATCAGTGCGCCGGAGTGTCTGAACCTCGCTGAGGGAACGTTGACCGTCGAGTTTCAGATCGTCAAGCGGAGCCAGCACGCCGAAATTCTGGTGTTGGAAAGCAGCCAGCAACCGGTTGAAGACGGAGCTGAGCAGGATTGGGACCGCCGAACCGAGTGGCGGGTCTGGCTACGGGCCGAAGCCCGACAAGGTCGTGAGTATCCGTACAGACTCGTCTCGATCAATCGGTTCAAAGTCGAAAAGAACGAGACCGACGCGGGCGCAGAGGACAAGTTCGTCGACATACGCGACAACGGGAAGCTCATCTATCTGGACAAATCCGGCGGCGCAAGAGGTTTCGTTCAAGTCGTTCCCGACGCCGAAAAGGCAGCCCATTGGTGGTTCGAGAACGATCCTCAGGCAGAAGGCGGGGTTGTCTCGTTTAGGTATCCGGCCAAAGTGGCACTGTTTACTGGCCACCTTCACCAGTGGGTGACGCTCCGGGGTGAATTTAACGACACGCAGCCGCGGCAATACTGGTTCCGCGCGGTGGTCGGTACAGGAGCGTGGGAAGGATCCGGCGTGACGTTCATGTCCAAAGAGTCGGCCGCTAGGAGAATTGACAATGTGGACGTCTTCAAGCTCGAGTTCACGCCGGACAAAGACCCAAGCGATAAGGGGACATACCTACTCGCCCGAGACCAGGATGGAGACAAAGGACTCCCAGACGATCTTGCTTTCGGCGTCAAGATCCGGGCGCTCGAGTTGGAGTGGGTCCTGGTTCCGGAGGAGGGAATGAGCTCCGATCTCCTGGTCGAGTTCCAGCCGCGTTCCGGAGGGGTCCCGGTCGTCGACTAACCAGACAGGCGTTCGGGGCCACCCTCAACGTTTCGCTAGGTGGCTTTCACGGGGCGGCTCTCTGCGACCGGCGGGATCGCTCAGTCGCGCTGCGCCATCTTGCCCGCCAAGATGCTGAAATAGAATGGCGACAAGAGAGCGCTGTGGAATCTCCGCGCGAACCCGAACCCGAACCCGAACCCGAACACGGCTCGGGCCACCAGTCGGGCACGCAGGCCGGTACCGGAGAGTAGGAGAAGCCGAAGCTCTATCCGACTGAGCCGTGGGCGCGCAATCAATAAGTCCCGAGCCGAGCGGCGTCGGGATGACATACAGCTCGATCTCGTCAGTTGGCACAGTGCTTTCTGAACTCGTCGCGGATCCGCGCGGTCGTAGGCGGCGACTCCACGTCGGTACTCCTCGCCCATGCGCGAGATTCGGAAACCACCGAGGCTAAGAGTACCCTTGGAGAAGCTCTCGTTTCTTCTCCCAGAGGTACCGACTGATGCCAGTGATGCTCCGCACGGCGCTACGAGAAACGTTGGAGGATTGGAAGGACGAGGTTCCTGCTCCGTGGCGTTCGGTATTCTCGAAGTCGGTGCTCGCTTATGAAGATGTGGCCGACGATCTGTGGCTTCCCGCGTGGGTCCCGATCTTTCCGACGGTTCGTTCGCCCGGCGTGCTTGGCGCACCCAGAGTTGCGAGCACCTTCCGCGCGCTGGCGGCGATCGATCCAAGCGAGGTGCGCGTGGTCGTCGTCGGCCAGGACCCCTATCCCGATGTCGCCAAGGCTACCGGCCAGGCATTTGAGCAGGGGGACCTCCGGAGTTGGACACGCGATTCACACCGGGTGTCTCCTAGCTTGAAGCGCATCTTGCAGAGCGCTGTCGCGGAGGAGACCGGCGAAGACGTGTACCGCGCCAAGGGAGGTTGGCAGCGGACGATGAGAGACCTCGGGCAGGACTCCGCGCAGCTGTCGGCGCCGGCCGACTGGTTTGCGGGCACCAATCGCGAGGGTGTGCTCTGGCTAAACACGACGCTCACGATCTCCTTGTTCCGAGTCACGCCGAGCCACCAGCTGGGTCACGCTGCGTGTTGGCGGCCGTTCGTCCTCGATCTCTTTCGTGAGTTGGTAGCGGATGTCGACCGAAAGCTCGTCTTTGCACTCTTTGGAGGCTGGGCGCGCGACTTCAGAGAGGTGATTGTTAGCCTGGCCGGTGAGGCGGGAACCAACGCCAACGTCCGTGTGGTGGAGAAGACCCATCCGGCTCGCTACCAGTTCCTTCATGCGGACAACCCGTTCTCTCGTGTCAATGAGGAGCTCGCCGAGCTCGAAGCGGAGCCGGTGGACTGGTTGCCCGGATAGAGTCAGGAGGTCGCCCGGTCGCGGCGGATCGCAATGGACGGCCGAGGCGGTGACTGTTGAGGACGGGCCGGGCGGAGGCGATTGCAGAGACATGCTGGACGTCACAGCGCAGACATTCGGGCTGCCGCCCAGCATGTTGGTCCCGGTCGCCGCTCGGAGCGTCGCGGCAGTAGAGATGTACGTCGGTCGCACCGTCGCTGAGAAACGCGGCCGTGACGGAAGCAGGCAGGCCTTGCTCGTGGCGCCGCTCGCCCGACCCGATATCGATCAGGTGAATGTGCGGCTGCGGACGGAGCCAGATGCGGCCCAGCGTTTCGATCGATTGCATCCGCGCAGGCAGGTATGGGTTCACGTCGACTACCGGGCGTACCGAAAAGCCTATGTCGAGTTTGGCATGCCTGCCATCCCAGATGGCTACTTCCTGGACCACATTCAGAACCGCGAGGCTGTGCGGTTGAAGGGATACTCACATCCGTATCTTCGTCTTTGCCCCGTTAGCCGGAGGGTCAACACAAGTGGCGGGCACAGATCTGGCGGCGAGGGAATGGAAAAGGAATTTCTCAGGCAACTACCGACATTGTCGGCTGCCGTGAGAGAGGCGTTCGAGAAAGCGAACGCAGCACAGATTGTGTACGCGGATCCGATGGATCTATGCAAGATGCTCGACCTGCCTCCTGGAACACAGGAGCTACCGGGAGTCGCCGCGATTCATCGACTGATATACCCGGATGCTGAGTAGGTCCCGCCCCCGGGGACAGCCGGGCTAGCTCCAAGCTGCGATTCTCTTACCGGCTCTGCGCGGCGCGGACGGGTACGCCTCCAGGGGAACCTTCATTGAATGGCAATCGTGTGTCGGAGGAAGAGCGCCTGTGTCGGTTTCGTCAAAGTCTCGGTGCTATGGAAGTCACTGAGCCTCTCCAGTTCCGCGACTAACGTGCGGCGCGGCACCTCCGTGTCCCGTGCCGTTGATCCATGCTTCCCTTTGAGCGTCGAGACCATCGTGACCAGTCGACCAGATTGCCCCTTTGTGGGGGAGCGCTGCTCGAATCCTGTCCACAGTGTCTTGGGAGTGGCATTGAGACTGCCGTGGTGCCCTACCTTGTAGAGCGTCGTGTCCCGCAGCAATTCCTTGATCTCGGGTTTGCTCAGCGCATAGGCCCAGTTCTCAATCTGCGCATCACCCGGGAAGAGGAGCTTGTGAGAGCCCACCTCGAAGAGGAGGATCACGCTGGTGTTATTCAGGGCCTTGTCTAGGGCGCGAACTATTTCGCGGAGCTGCCTGGGTCGAAGGCGCTTCATGCGATCGATCATCCAGCGGACGCGCTTCGGCCGGTCACTGGATCGCTGAACATGTTTCGGGAAAGGGGCCCGAGCCTGCCTCAATCCATATTCCTCAGCTAACGCCATCAGGTGCCAGAACTCGCTCTCGTCTTGGTGACGCTGTCTTCGAATCGTCTCCGTTTGCTCGAGGGTCGGCGGACCTAGCACGCGCACTCTTACCCCCGGGATGCGGAGACCACTGCCGGCGCCGAAGTTGACGTATCGCTGGACCTTGCCCATCGACATCAGGTTCTCGACGGCCGAGCGATTAGCCAGGTTGGTCTCTCCCAGGAACTCAAGCTGACGCCGCATGGAGCTTTTCTGCGGGAGATTTCTAGCCTGCGCCTGCACGCCGAACGCCACCGAATTCAGGTCGTCCAGCATCCCCACCATCGCCTGGCCCGCCCGAGATACCTTGGTCGCAGCCCTCGCATCCGGTTTCGCGCTGGGGTCCTCTGTCCACGGTTGGACGACTACGTCCGGTGCTAGCGACCGTATTATGTCGCCGGACCCGGAGCCATCGGCTCGGGTGGCGAACCCGCTGACATGGTCCTTGTGGCGATGCGTTGCCACTACGGCGTGGAGTTTCCCTCCGCACTCCTCCCTGATGGACTCGGCGACGCGCACCATGTGATCCTTCAGAGCGTTCTTGGGCCGCGCCGTGCTACCGAAGTCGATCAGCACATGGCGATGAGATCGAGCGTAGTGAAACCCCAACAGATAGCAATCGCCGAAGCCGACCTGGTACGAGGTCACGGTTATCTTTCGAGGGTCAGTCACCTCTACCACTCCTCCGCTGCAGTGCTCGCTTCACGACCCAACGCCCGCTGCCGATGGAGAGTGGAGAATCGCCGCAAACCGGCTCCGTCGCGACGGAAGTGCCCGTGTTGCCACAGGTGTTCCAACCGCTTCCCCTGTCTCTCTCTGTCCAGTAGCTTGTTGTGAACGTGATAGCGGAGGCGACCATACTCGTCGAAGATCAGCGTGCCGCCGCCATAAAGTCGGACTTGCGTATCGTCCGGCATTCCGGCCGGCCGCTTGATGCGATAGCTCCAAAGTTCCCTTGCCTGGACGCTCAGGATCTGGAGATGCTCCGCCACCACCTCTTTGACGACGAAGCCATCCGGGCCGACTCGAACGCTCGGTCGGACTGAGATGACTCGGCTGTAGGCCTCGTCGCTGATGTCCAGACGCTCTGGATCGCGGTTTTCCCAGATGAAGCGAAACACCTCATTGGGCTCGCTTCGCATCGGCTCAAAATGAGTGCTCGAGTGGTCGATGCTGTCGGGGGCTGGCCACCAATACCCTGCTTCGAACGGGCTCGTAGGCCGAATCCCATACGCGTCGAAGCTCGTCCGCAGACGTTGCCTCAGCTGGTACTTGCGATCGTCGGGTCGGACTGTCTTGTCGCTCGTGAGTGCAGCGCTCAAGAAGTCCCCGAACTCGACATGCACAGGCGGAGTGTAGTCGAGCGCACGAATCGCCAGGGTGAGCATCGTGTCGGCGATGTCGGCGCCGTCTTCGACCACGCGGTCTCGACTCACGTAACCGCGGCGCTGGTCGCCCAAGGTCCTGATACGAGCTATCCAAGCATCGAGGAACGCGTTCATCACTGCCGCTACCAGAATCTCGCCGCGGCGGTGCGACTCGAGGAAACCCGGATCGGATTGATAGTACGTCTTGCTCGGTGGCTGGAGATCCTGCACCGAACGGCGGAGTGCACTCCCGCGGACCACGGACAACTCGGCCCCCATTTCCTCCGCCAAGCCGAGGAGGCCAGACTTTCGAAGTGCGTCGCGACTCACTGCCTTGCGGGCGATCAACTCACGACCGCGATCGGAGCTCTCGGGCGGGAAACCCAGGTCGATTACGCGGCTCGCCACATCTCGCAGCGAGAAGACCGACAGCAGGGCCACGATGTCCGAGAATCCCTCGTGAAATGCCGCCTGGTCGGCCGACGAAGGATCGGTGTACCGCCCCCGGAGGCCGTCGAGGAGAGCATGTGTCGCTTCATGCACCACCACGTCGTGGGATAAGCATGTGTAGACATTTCTGTCACCTCGAGTCGACGGGAAGTAGCCGAACAAGAGGGCTTGATCCTCGCGGGAGTAGAAAGCGTTGGCGTCGGCGAACGCGTGAGGCACGAGGTTGAGTTGGTGACTGTTGAAGCCCCAACTTACTCGCCGCCCAAGAGCGAATTCGAATCGGGCGAGCGTCCGCATCACCAGTGCGTACACGTTCTGACAGTGAAAATGCGGGTCATTGAGTAGCTGGTTGTCGGTCTTCCCCGCGTAGAGGTCTCGTTCCTGATCAGGCTTGGCGCGCTTGTAGAAGGCGTCGCTGGAGACATCGTAGTCAACCACCTGGACGCGGTATCCGGCGGGTCCCGGCCGCAACGTTTCAAGCGGTACTTCCACGCTCGCACGCAAGATCTGTTTCCCGGCGGGCGCTCCCGGGTCCCGTACGGCCGGGTCCTGGGCTACGACCGTGAGGCGTCTCGTCCGAGTGGAGGGTGAAATCGCCATGCACCGATCCTCCAGCGTAGAACTGATCGCTTGGATCCGGCGAGATCCGCTCGTGCCGAACCGCCGACCGCGTCTGTCGCTCAGTAGAAAGGCCAGATTCCCTTCTCCCGAGATTCAACTTCTTGGTTGGCATCGGGCACGATCTCGCCATGGGCAAGGGTACTAGGGAGGACGTCGGGATCGCCAGGCGTATTTGTGCGTTGAGCCGGAGCCCGCAGTCCAAGCTGGGATCCAACGGTTCGCGGACGTTTCTTTCGGAAGCCTGTCCGCAACCCTCGCAAGAACAGCTGCCGCGTTGTTTCTAAATTGGGAGGGTAGCCGCAACAGCTTCTCGTCGGACCGGCGGGGACAAGGAGACAGAAGAGGAGCCATGGGAAGTCTTTCGCTGCGTCTCCGCGAGGAGCTTGAAGACTGGTACGATCGCCTCCCGGCCGGATGGCAGTCGCTATTCGACGAGGTGCAGCTGGACTTCGATGCCGTCGACAACGATGCTGAGCTGGCGGATGACGAGGCCATTTGGCCTCAAGAGACGAACGCGGCCGGCGCCCCGGGAGCCCACCTATTCAAGGCCTTCGCGGGCATGGCGCCGCAGCAGGTCCGTGTCGTCATCTTCGGCAATGATCCGTACACACGTATCGGGCAGGCGACCGGCCGCTCGTTCGAGCAAGGCGATCTCACTGACTGGAGTGTCGATCTGGCTGCGCCCCGCCGCGTTTCTCCGAGCCTGCGAAGCGTGCTCTGCGCCGCATTGGCGATCTCGCCTCAGAGCGCAGGATTCGGACTCACCGACCGCAGGCAGTTGCAGGAGGTGGATCCGCGTGCCGGTCGCCGTCAGCCTACGTGGTTCGCTCACGTCGAGTTGGATCGACTGGTCGCTCGTGAAGCTGTCGCGTTTGCTCCGCCGAACGAGATATTCGACTTCTGGGCGAGGCAGGGTGTGCTTTGGCTGAATCGCACACTCACCTACACGAAGTGGCTGGATCGTAACAACGAAGATACCCATCGCGCGTCGCATCAACGACTGTGGGCGCCGTTTACGCGCCGTGCCCTGGAACAGCTCGTCGAACTAGCGCGTAGCCAGCCGCTCGTGTTCGTCATGTGGGGAAGCTCGGCCGACGACCTGGTGGCGGAAATCGATCGTATCCGTACGCAGCTTGGCGTGTCGTCTCGGCGCATTCTCACGGCGGTGACCGGCCACCCTCAGTGGGTCGAAGGCTACTTTCGAGTGGGCAACCCGTTCACCCAGGTAAATTACTTGCTTCGTGAACACGGGGAGTCGATCGACTGGATCTGATACGCCAACCGGAAGGGTTCTCATGCTCAAGTCCGTCGCGTCTTCGCTTCTACTGCGCGGCAACGTTGTCCTGCCGGACGGCAGCGCTCGCGATCGCTACGTGCAGGTACGCGACGGACGCATCGTCTCGATATCACGCGTGCGCCCGCCGCGCACGGACGACCTCCCTTACGTCGCGACGCGACGATCTGACTGGATCTTCCCCGGGCTGATCGATCTCCATACGCACTCGGCGTACAACCTCATTCCTCTGTGGATCTCCGATCGCGCCCCTTTTCGGAACCGATTCGAATGGCGCGGCGACGATGGCTACGGCACGAACGTCAAGCGTGTGAAGCGCGAGATCACCAAGTCGGATGCGCTCGTGGTCGGTGTGGCCAGCGAACTTCAGGCCGTGGCCGGCGGTACAGCGGTACTGCAGGAGTCGCGACCACTCGACACCGACATAGGTGCGAAAGACGGACTGCTGTTGTGCCGGGACACAGCCTCGGCGACAGATCTGGGCCTTGATCCCAAGCGGAGAATCTACTCGGTGGTGGATTTCTTCCGTCCATCTGACCGCGACCCCCGCAATGGCGTGCCCACACCGCACAACACGATTGATCGATACGTGGCAGCCCGCGATGCGGGCAAGTTGGTGGCCACGATCGGGCACCTGAGCGAGGGGCAGTCAGGCTTCGGCTCGAACCGAGCGGTCGATCCATATAGCCGCCGCGAGTTCGAAGCATTGATGGCACACCCCGCTTTCAGCGATCCGGAGCGAGTGCGCAGCTCTCCACTTACTCTCGTCCATGGATGCGGAATCGATCCGCACGATGAAACGCACACGACGTTTCTGCGCGAGCGTGGAATCAGCGTCGTCTGGTCTCCGGTCTCCAATCTGCTGCTCTACGGCGACACGATCGACGCGAGTGCGTTTGTGGATGCAGGCGTGAATCTCGCGCTGGGATCGGACTGGAGTCCCAGCGGCTCGAAGCATGTCTGGGAAGAAGCGCAGTTCGCTCGTTTTTACCTCAAGTCCATCGGCGCGACCGTCAGCGACGCGGAGATCTTCCGGATGGTGACGACGAGCGCTGCCGCCTGCCTGGGGGTGCCGACGATCGGACGTATTCAGGAAGGAGGCCTTGCGGACTTTTTCATCTTGCGTAGCCCGCTCGAGACGGACAACGCGCTGGAGGTCTTTTTCGGCACGGCCGATCGCCACGTGCTGGCCACAATCATCGGTGGACGCCCGATCTATGGCGATCGGAAGTTCATGGGCCAGTTCACCGATGACCTCAGACCTCTGCCACGCGCCGAAGGTTCGGCCGTTAAGAACAAGCGTGTTCATCTCCCACCGAACGTCAAGGTGGACATCGCCAAGGACCTTGCGCATCTCGAGGCGAAATGGAAGAAACTCGATCCGCCGGTGTGGCGCAGCAACCTCCTCGTCAGCGCCGACAAGATCCACCGGCGTCGCCTGCAATCGCTGCGCGCGGATGTGGAGCGTGCCGGGTGGAGTGTGCAGGAGTGGCGCCACGACGGGCCGGCCAACGAGCCGGGCCTCGTGAAAGTTCACCCGAGCAGCGTCAGGGTCTGGCGCGGGTTCCGCGCCGAGGGAGTGACGAAGGAGTATCTCCGGAAACAACTCGGTTCCATCTTTCTCTCGGCAGCCGTCCAGATGCAGAGGCCTCTCGGTCTGTCGGCCTACTTGCCCGCGGTGCCCCCGGACGATGCGCCAGAGGGGGTTCCAGCGGAGGTCGCGCTGGTCTTCTTCGAGTCGCGCAAGGCATACTCCGACGGCTTCAAGACGACTAGCGGCCGCGCCTTCGGGCTGTTGCATGCACCGTTGTTCGGCAGGAGCAGCAAGAGCGGATGGCCCAAGCCCCTTGAGGGCGCGATGACCGTGGATCAGCCCTACTACCTGGTGGACACTCCAGCCGACTGGCACGAAGGCGCGGCGTGGGTGTTCATCGGAAAGCGAGTAGCGACACTGTCGCCCGCACAGTTCCGCAAGGGTGTCCGCGCCGCACTGCGCGCGGTGCATCCGAAGGCTCCGAGAGGGCTTGACGGAGCGATTGTCTCGGTGAACGACGATTCCGTCGTCTACTGGGAGCACTGGGCGGATGCGAGTGGAGCCGGCACCGGCATCACGCCCGATCTCGCGGACTTGGCGATCCCGTGCCTGCACAAGCGCGCGGAACTCGCAAAGGTTGCCCCGGACATCTTCCGACGCTCCGAAGGGTTGCCAGTTGCGGGCGGTGAGTTCTTCAATCTGCAGTTCGAGCGGCGAGCATTGCATCCTTGGTAGGAGAGCCCGAGGGAGGGGCAAGTGATGAGGGACATGTTTGAGATCCTGGCGAATGGCGGAGAGAGTCACGCAGCTCCGCGAGACACACTGCCAGCCTATTGGGGTGCTCTCGGCTCGGGGGCTGACGCGTTGATCGCGGGCGTTCAGCTCACGTCCGACGGCATCGCAGTTTGCTGTGGAGCCGATAGCCTCAAGGAGACTACGGGCGAAGATGTCGCGGTTGGGGACGTGACGGCAGCACAACTTTCCAGAATGGACGCGGGCGCGGTCTTCAGGTCCGCGGAACTGGGCGAAGACAACCAGCCGGTGGCGGAAGGAGACGACACGCCGTGGGACAGCGCGCGCCAGCGCCGGATCTACCACCCCACACTCACCGAGTTGTTGCGACTCTTCGGTCGTCGGACCGGCATCGTTCTGCACGCGATGGCCCCCGACGGCGGTGAGGAGGCCCTCGCGCATTCGATCGGCGAGACTCTCGACCAGTTCGGGTTGATCGGTACCGTCGCCGTGGCGGGGGGGGAGTCCATGCTGCAGGCGTTGCGCGCAGCCTCCTCCGACTGTTCGCTAATCTACCGTGGCGTGGTGGGAGAGAATGCGGCCGCCGCGCAGGAAGCCGCCGAGACGCTTGATTGCTCCGCGGCCATCGTCGACGCCGAGAGCTTCGGCGATGACCCCGTGGCCGAGCTGGCGCTGATCGTCGCATCGCGTTCGATGCCACACGCCCTCAGTCCTGCCGCATTCGCACGCGTGGCCGAAGCTGAGGCCGTGGTGGGTTTCGCGTGCGGCGCAATCCATGAGACGAGGGCCTTGTTTGACCCCGGCGGACTCGTCGCATCCGACACCTTCGCGGGCACGGACCTGGATGCGAGCATGTGGAGCTGCGGCTACTCCAAGGCCAACCAAGACTCAGAGATCACTCAGGATGACGGACTGCATATTCGTATCCAGGAGGGTGGGGAGTACTCAGGCGCGGCAGCGCTGACCAGTTATGCCATCGTCGGGCCGTTCGACGCTTCGGTCGACTTCCAGGTTGAGCATCCGCGCCAAGGAACGACATTCGAGGTCGCGGCCATCCAGGTCGACCCGGGGTACCATCACATGGACAACTCGGACCTTAGCCGCAAGAGCGTGAATCTCACGTTCGACGTGCACGGAGCGCCGCCGTACGCATCGAGCGAGCGTGACGAGAACGACGGATTTCGCATTGGCTGGAACAACGGTCCGGCCGTTACGCAGTTCGATGGATACAACGCGCAGTCTTCGAACATCTACAACAAGTACAGCCGCGACGTGGGCGACGGCAGCGATGCCAACTTGAACGGGTCGCTTCGGCTCGTCCGCAACGGTTCCATGTTCAACGCGTACTACAAGGACAAGCACAACCGCGCGTGGGTGCTTTCCGGATCGGCGGAAGTGTCCACCCTCGCTCCTGCGGTATGGCTGCGCCTCGCGGCCAAACACTGGCCCAAGCGCGGAAAGACCCCTCCTTGGAACGCGATTCACTTCAATAACTTCGAGCTGCGGCAGCCCTAGGGCTACGACGGCACGGGAGGCACGATAGCCATGACCGACATCTCACAGGGACCATGGACGCGGATACGTCCGCTCCAAAGAGATGAACTCGACCCCTACACGCACGCCGGGATGGTCGAGGGGGAGCTGACCTGGGGCAATTTCAAGAACAATCTCTGCAAGGTGATGGCTTACGCGCCACGTCTCATGCAGACGGAGGTCGAATACTGCAACAGTTTCATCTTCGACCCCCCGACCTACCGCGGCGATGTTCAGGAGGCGGGCTTCAACGACCGATTCCTGAAGGAATTGGTGATCTCGCGAACTTCGCTGATCAACCGGTCCCGTTACTCCATCACACACCACGCATTCATCGGGATGCTCCTCTATCAGACGGCCGGACGAGCAGAGGAGGCCCATCCGAAGTACCTGTACCTGCATGAGCACGAGAGTCACCCGGATGTCTACACGGAGCGCGAGCGTGTCGTGCTCGACTACACGGCGAACGTGGTCAAGGATGCACACTTGGTCACGGACGATGACTTCGAGGACCTGCGCCGGGTGCTTCGCGAGCACAACGACGGGGATGAGGCCCTCGCTGCGCTCGGCGACGGGGGGAAGAGTCGCCACGTAGATGCTCAGATCGTTGAATTGACGTGGTTGATTGGTCACTTCTGCCTGCTCAACAAGTGGTTCACCGTCCTGCAGGTCCCCGACGAGGTCGCCGAGGATGAGGACAACTTCGGTGAGGCGTACACGGCGGTCGTACCGGCGGACATCCGTGCTCGCAACGACCATGTCCTCGGCGGCGACTTCTAGCCGTGTCCGACCCTAGTTTTCAGGGGTTCGAGGACCTTTCAGGCGAGCCACTTGAAGTCCGTCTGGTCGGTGACACGACCGCATGTCGGTCGTGCAACTGGTTCTGGCGGCCGCCTCCCTACGGGCCGTATCCTGCCTTCGACTTTGCGGAGGATTACCCGTCGGATCTGCAGCAACGGTCCGCGCGCCAGCACACCGACGGCGATCATGTACGCACGCTCGAGGGAAAGAGCCAGTGCCAGCAGATCGTGCACCCGCAGATTCTGCACGGGTGCCGGAAGGCGCCCGTGATGACGATCGGCATCAATCCGAATCTCACAGGATTCTGGCCGGGGACGAACGGCGCGCGGTGGGCATACCCGTCTCTCAGTAGTTTCCGGCGCTACGCCTACTACTACAGGCACCGCACGGTACATCAGGAGTCCTTCCCGCTCGAGTTCATCCGGCAGCACATCCGCGAGGATGGCGCCCTGGTGGCGCGTAAGGCGGGGCGAATCGTGCGTGTTGATCGTGCCTGGGCGGCGCGCGAAATGACGGTCTCGGTCGTCTACCAAGACGGAGACGAGGAGACCATCGAACAGGCCTGGGACGCGGAGAATCACTTCGTGCTGCTGTTCGACCGATCGTTCGACGGCGAACGGCAGTTCGAAGCCGGCGATCTCATCGGAGGGTTTCTTGATCTGCCGAAGGACGCAGACGTAGCGGTGGAGCAGAACGTTGTCGGCTACTACCAACGCGTGATCCCCATCCTGGAACAGGTGTCGGCCTATCTACGCAGCCGCGGCGAAATACCCGACCTCCAGATGGCCGAGGACATCTGCCAACTGGACATGGTCGCGTGCGCCTCGCCCGGATGGGGGAGCAAGCTCGAGATCGACAAGCGGGAGGTGGCGCGCGAGTGCATCTATCGGAATCGCTGGATGATCAAGCAGCTGCTCCAGACCCGGCCCAGCGTGATCGTCTTCTCCGGGCGCAGCGCCTTCCAGCTCTTCAACCGTATCTTCAAGCCGTTCGTGACGCCGAGTCTCCACGACGACATGGACGTATACGGGCTGATGAAGTACACGGCACGGGACCCCCACTACCTGGATATTCGCAAGGAAGTCGACGGCCACGACTACTCCCTACGCGCGCGTCTGATTATCAGTCCGCACTTTTCCTACGACGACAACTTCATGCCGCACGCACGTTTGAGCGCGGAGGAATGGGCACAGTTCACGGAGAACTTTCCCGAGGCCAGCGCGGAGCTCCTATCGCAGGAGGGCCGCGTCTCGGAGGCCAACCGAGACGGCTACCGCGGCATACGTGTTGATGGCCTGGGCGACCTCAAGACGCGTCGCGAGGGGGGCGTGATTGCACTCATGCGCAAGTTGTTCGACGCGAGCAAGCTGATCGGCGAAGGCATTGCCCAGGAGATCCTCCTGGGAGGGGTCGGGTTCAATCGGGCAAGTCGTCACCTTGAGCGCTCCCAGGGCCCGTGCCACTTTTGCGTGAATGACCAGTGGCAGTTTCCGGAAGGCTGTGCCTATGGCAAGCCGGACGAGGCGCTCTATCCGCCCAGCCTGCTTGAGGCGGTCGCCGACTACGTCGAGTCGAGCCTCGCGAAGGATGTGATCGAGCCGTAGCGGACACTAGAGCACGGAGAATTCATCCAGTGTCACGTTGCCGCCCGAGTCCACCTTGAACGCATAGGCCTCCTTGACGCTCGCGCTGGCAGACTCCACTGCCACGAGAACGCGCTCGCCGTCGGTGCGCACTCGTACGGCGCCGAACACCAGGCGATCGAACGCTTGGAAGGCTCGCCGCTGGTCCTTCTTGGCCAACAGGCGACCGTCCTCCCGGTGCCGTTCCGGCTGGATCTTGCCCCGGTACGCGAAGAAGGCCGCCAGCTCCGTGGAAAACACCAGCGGCTCTGGCCCGCGCGAGGCACGCCCCAACGCGGCCATGAGATTCGCGCGAGGATGAACGTACTCCTTCGTCACGCTCTCGTCGCCGGAGGACACGATCGAGACGACCGGGTTCACGCCGTCGAGGAATGCCTGCTCAAACTCATGAGATCCGTGGTGGGGCACCTTCAGAATCTCGCTGCGCAGAGTCCGGGTGGGATCGTGCTCGATGTGCTCGCGCAGGTGCTTCTCCGCGTGCGTGTTGAGATCTCCGCCCAGGAGGAAATGGACGTTGCCGTAGCCCATGCGCAACACCACGCTGTGCCCATTGATCGTGTGGCTGTCGCTGCCGCCCAGGAAGCGCAGGCCGGGCTTGCCACCGACTTCCTCGGTGACCGGCCCGAGCACCTGGATATCTACGTCGGGTCTGAAGTCGTCGAACGCCGCGTCATCTCCGTACTCCAGTCGATCGACGACGCTGGGCGGAGCCGAGACTCCGTCAGAGAGCATCCTCTCGAGTGCCCTGTCCCACCGTTTGAACGTGGCGTTCTTGTGGGTTGCCTCGCGCGAATCGCTCCACAGATCGAGGGCGTAGGCGGTCTTGCCCACCTGCTGGAAGCTCCCGAAGCGCGCCTTGTAGGAGCCTCCCTTGGGCCCCTTGACGAGCCCGTTGTGGAACAACCGTAGAACGCGAGCGAAGAGCTGACGATGATTGTCGTCCGCATAGTCACGAGCGTCTGCCACCTCGAACAGTCCGGAGAAGTGGTCGGCGTCACCGTGCGTGATGATCAGGGCGTCGATATCTACCGGATTCGCCGCACTCGTGTTTGGAAAGGTCGCCGCGAGAAGGCGTGCGAGGAACTTCGCTTCACCTCCGTCGATCACGAGGAGTCGGCGGTCAGGCGTGAGGATCAGCGTGGCGTCGCCCTGCTGTACGTCCACGAATGTGGTCTCGAGAAGATAGCGATCGGCACCCGTGCGAAATCGCAGCGGTTGGCCCTTCTTCTTCCTGATCACGCCGTCCTGCATACGGCGTAACCCGTAGTTGTGAACACGAACTCGAACTTCTTTCGCCTGGGGGTCGTCGTTCTCGGAGAGATCAACGATATCGACGTCATCTCCCCAGTAGAGCATCTTCAGGACGCCCTTCTTCGTGGTCCCCTTCCACCGGTCATACCGGTCGCCATACACACGTACGAGGTCCTCGTCCAGGATTCTCTTGGGCATCTCGCGCCTCCACTACTAGGTTGCGACAATCTCCGGCAGGCCTGAGCCACAGTCGTTCGGTAGACGACATCGATGAGCGCTCTATGGGCCACGTCGTGGCTTGATCCGGCTCTGCGTTGAGTCTCCGCCAACCGCGGTGGCGTTGCGGCTCGTGGGCTAGCGACTCCGCGAGCGCCGCTGGCGGAGTCGATCCCGCAGTCTCTCTAGAACTCGAATCCCTCCACACCAACTAAACCGAGCAGGCCGGACTTTTGCGAGGGGCTGTGTCCAACACTACGCAGAGGTGCTCAGAGCCGAGGATCAACACACCGGCAGTGCTGAGCGTTCATCCGCGCCCGCAAGGACAAATGGGCCTACGGTTGCTCGTATCGCAACACCGCCAGCAGCACCCAGGCACTCAAATCCCAGATCAACAATTACCATCGTCACCGACCTCATGCGGGCATCGGCACGCCGCCAGAAGGGCTTGCCGCGGCGCGGGGGAAGCCCCTGGGCGGACGCTAGCATCGAGTTCCCGCTGGTCTCAACCGGTGGCGCCGTTCTCCACGACGACCGTCCGCGCTACTAGATCGAAAGCGCGTTGGTTGCGCTCGGTGAAGAACGCGACGATCGCGTCGATCCAGAAGAACTCCAGGAAGAACGGAATGCGGCGCACGATGGTTGCCGGCAGGCTCGGCCGCAGGCCGTCTTCGCCCACGACGTAGATACCTAGCAGGTACTTGCCCAGCGTCTGTCCGAAGCGCCATTCGAGCAGCGGGAAGTAGCCGATCGACAGCAGCGCGAGCGATGCCACGAAGCCGCCGCCGACCATGATCAGGAACGCCATCGTTACTTGCGGTGGCCCCGTTTTGGTCAGCTCTTCCCCGACGGCCAGAAAGCCGAAGGTCAGAAGGACCATGGCCGCGACGGTTCCCAGGACTGCAAACCCGGTCAGCATGTCGATGAAGAACGCCAGAACGCGCCGGCCGACACTTGCGTAGCGCATGGGGATCTCGGCCAGATAGGCGAGGGCTACATCGCGCGGAACGCCCATGCGATCGAAGGCCGCGCTGGGCGAACCCTCGAGCTCTGACACCGTCTCTTCCAGGTGGGCGCGGAGGTCGAGTTCGATGCGATCGCGCTCAGGAAGCGCCGGGGGGATGAGGTCCATCACCTGGCGGGCATATTCATTAACAGCGTTCATGGTTGCTCCTCGTTCAGCAGGCTCTCTACGGTATCCACGAAGGTGCGCCATTCGCCCACCAGCCGGTCGGCCTGTTTCCGGCCGGCTGCGGTCACGCGGTAGTACTTACGCGGCACGCCGCGGTCCTGAGTCTCCCAGCGGGGCTCCACATGGCCGGCTTTTTCCATCCGGTACAAGACCGGGTAGAGCGTGCCGTCCTTGATCTGGAACTCGCCGTTGCCTCGTTCCTGGAAAGCGGTCACCAGCTCGTATCCATACATCTCGCGTTCGCGCAGGAGCTTCAGTAGCACCATCTCCAGCGTGCCTCGCTTGAGCTCTCGTTCCATCGTGCGATCCAGTGTTGGTTTCGTTTAGTATCTTGCGACACAAGACAATTTATAACGCACTATGATTGCGTGCGCAAGTATCGATCGAGTACAGGGCGGTGGGACGTCTTGCCGCGCCCTCCCGTTTTCAGGTGGATCGCGACGGCGCAAGCTGGTAACTTGGCGGCGCTCCGGGCTCCCCAAGCCAAACCGTCCGTCTACTGGTCAGGGCTAGCGTGCTAGCGACCGGCGTGACTCAATCGCGCTACGACGGTTCCGCCAGATCGCGGAACTGCGAGCGATAGAGTTGCGCGTATAGTCGCCCGTTCCCCATCAAGTCGTGGTGCGTTCCCGTCTCGACGATTCTCCCATCGTCGAGAACCACGATCTGATCGGCGCGAACCACGGTCGA
>JAJCXT010000034.1 GCA_029263295.1 Acidobacteriota bacterium
CACGTGCCTGGCCATGCGCAGCATGACCTCCTCGGCAACCTCCTGCACCGACCGCGCCAGGTCCATCTCGCGCTGGGTCAGTTCCGACTCGGGTTCGCGCGGCGGCGCCCCGAACAGATCGTGGAACGCCTCCGAGGTCATCGTCAGACCCTGGCAGTAATTGAAGTACTGCTGGTTGAGGCGGAACGAGCCGTCCTCGCGCAGGTCCATGAGGTGGTCGTAGATGAGGTCCGTGTACTTGGGCTCGCCGTAGGGGGCGAGTCCCATCACCTTGTACTCGCCCGAGTTCACGCGGAACCCGGTGTAGTAGGTAAACGCGGTGTACAGGAGCCCGAGGCTGTGCGGAAACTTGAGCTCGGCCTTCAGCTCGATCTTGTTCCCGGAGCCGACTCCCCAGGAAGCCGTGGCCCACTCACCGACCCCGTCCATGGTGAGGATCGCCGCGCTCTCGTAAGGCGACGGCAGGAAGGCCGAAGCGGCATGCGACTGGTGATGCTCGGGGTAGAGAATGTCGCCCTCGAAGCCGGTTTCCTTGGCGATCAACTCGCCCATCCACAACTTCTGCTTGAGCCACAGCGGCATCGCCTTCATGAACGAGGTGCGCCCCTGCGGCGCGAAGGCGAGGTAGGTCTCGAGCAGCCGCTCGAACTTGTTCCACGGCTTGTCGTAGAACGCGACCGCGTCGAGATCGCCTGTCGTGAGGCCCGCCTCTTTCAGGCAGTACTCGATCGCGTGCGTGGGGAAGCCATGATCATGCTTCTTGCGCGTGAAGCGTTCTTCCTGGGCCGCGGCCACGATCTCGCTGCCGCGCACGAGGCACGCGGCAGAGTCGTGATAGAAGGCGGAGAGCCCGAGGATGTTCATCGTGTAGTTGACCGGATGATCACTGCTGAATGGAGCTATGAAAACGCCCGGCGGCGTTAGCCACCGGGCGCATCCAAACCGTTAGCGGTTCACCGTGCGCGAATCAGACCGTGTCCTCGAGGTCAATTTCCTCGTCGACCGGCTTCTTTTCCTCGTCTTCGTCGCGATCGGACTTAGGCTTGGCGTTGAAGTCCGGGTACTGATCCTCGGGGTCAGCTGCCGCTTCTTCCACCGCTTCCATGACATCGGCGATGTCTTCGGCAGCGGCTGCGATCTCCACGGGGACGGGAGCTTCCTCACCCTCCTCGCCGACGATCTTGAACTTCACGTGGGCCTGCACGCCGTGCGCCAGGGTGACCGCCACGTCGTAGCTACCCAGCTTCTTGGCCGGGTGCTCGAGGTGGATTTCGCCACGGTCGACTTCGAAGCCGGCAGCCGTGAGGCCGTCGGCAAGGTCGAGCACGCTGACCGAACCGTAGAGCGCTCCGGTGGTGGAGTCGGAAACCTTGCGCTCGAAACGCAGAGCAACCTGGGACATCTCGTCGGCCAAGGCCTGGGCAACCGCCTTCTTCTCGGCCGCTGCGGCCTTGAGTTTGTCGAGATCGAACTCGATGGCACGGAGGTTGGCCGCGGTCGCCTGGATGGCAAGACGCTGCGGAATCAAATAGTTACGCGCGTAACCCTTCTTGACGTCGACGACTTCGCCGGGCTCGCCGAGATGGGTGACGCTCGCCTTGAGAATCAACTTCATCGGGGAGTCCTTACTCGATTACGTACGGCAAGAGCGCCGCGAAACGGGCGCGCTTGATCGCAGTGGTGATCATGCGCTGATGCCTGGCAGAGTTGCCCGAGATACGACGCGGCAAAATCTTGCCGCGCGTATCGATGTACTGCTTCAGCAGCTCGACATCCTTGTAGTCAACGTACTCGGCGTCGGAGCGCGTGAGCTTGCTGATCTTCTTGCGACGCGAACGGATGAACGGCTTGGACATCGTTATTCCTCCTCGTCGCTGGTGTCACCGGCATCGCCAGCATCAACCGGCTTGACGGCTTCGTCGGTTTCTTCCGCAGAAGCGTCTTCTTCAGCGGTGTCTTCTTCTGCGGGAGCCTCTTCGACAGGGGCTTCTCCTTCGGCAGCAGCTTCCTCCGCAGGAGCCTCCTCCGCAGGAGCCTCCTCGGCCGGGGCTTCTTCAGCAGGAGCCTCTTCAGCGGGAGCTTCTGCACCAGAGTCCTGCTCGGCGGGAGCTTCCTCCGCAGGAGTCTCCTCGGCGGGAGTCTCCATCTCCGTAGCAGCGACCACTTCCACACCGGCAGCGGCGGCAAGCGTCGCGTCGGTGACGGGGGCGGTGACCTGGGCCAGCTTCTCGACGGCGCGCGCTTCGGCGGCCTCGATCTGGGCCTCGACCGCGGCCTCGTCCTCTGGCTCCTGCTCTTCGATCTTGGCGCGAACGGCGACCGCGAGAGGACCGTCCAGCTTCACGACGAGCTCCCGCAGAATCGATTCGCGAATGCGCGTGTGATGGCGGAAGTCGGACACCATGTTCGGCGGCCCTTCGGCATGGAAGAGCACATACGTGCCCTCGTCGAACTTGTTGATCGGGTAGGCCAGGCGGCGCTTGCCCCAGACGTCGACGGCGATGATGTCGCCACCCGACGTGGTGAGCTGCTGACGCAGACCACCGATGATCGCTTCGACGTCTTCCTCCGACTCATGCGGAGAGATGATCGTCATGATCTCGTAGAACTGACTCATAGAGTCCCCTCTTGGACGTTCGGCCAACGGGTAGTCCCGCTGGCGAGGAGTGCCCGCACTAGTACTCCGCGCAGAGCGAAGCCCCAAGCGCGAGTGACTGCGATCACACCAGAAGCGGTGCGATCACGAGCGATACAACAGACATCAATTTAATCAGAATGTTCATCGACGGGCCACTCGTATCCTTGAACGGATCGCCGACCGTGTCGCCCACCACCGCGGCCTTGTGAGCATCAGAGCCCTTGCCGCCGTGGTGACCTTCTTCGATGTACTTCTTGGCGTTGTCCCAGGCGCCACCGCCGTTGGACATCATCAGTGCCAGCAGCACGCCAACCACGGTCGCGCCGGCGAGCATGCCGCCCAGCGCTGCGGGGCCGAGAAGGAAGCCGACGGCCACCGGTGCGAGCACCGCCAGCAGCCCGGGCATCACCATCTCCTTGAGCGCCGCGTCGGTGGCAATCGACACACACTTGCCCGGATCGGGCTTGCCGGTGCCTTCCATGATTCCCGGGATCTCGCGGAACTGACGGCGGATCTCCTCCACCAGTTCGCCGGCCGCATTGCCGACCGCGGTCATCGTCATACCGGCCGCCAGGTACGGCACGATGCCGCCCAGGAGCAGGCCGACCACCACGACCGGATCCGTGAGCATGATGACGAGGCCCTCGGTGGCACCGGCCGCGATCATGGCCGCGGATACGGACTGCGTGTAGGCCGTGAAGAGCGCCAGCGCGGTGAGCGCCGCCGAACCGATGGCGAAGCCCTTGCCAATCGCCGCGGTGGTGTTGCCGACAGAGTCGAGGGCATCGGTGATCTCGCGAACCTCGGGGCCGAGGGCCGCCATCTCGGAGATGCCACCAGCGTTGTCAGCGACCGGACCGTAGGCATCGACGCTCATGGTCACGCCGACCGTGGCCAACATGCCGACGGCGGCAATGCCGATCCCGTACAGACCCGCGGAGTCGAAGGCGAAGTAGATCGCCGCACAGATGGCGAGCACCGGCAGTGCCGTCGACTCGAAGCCCACCGCGAGGCCGTTGATGATGTTGGTGGCCGACCCCGTCTCAGAGGCCTTCGCAATACGGCGAACCGGTCCGGCAGCCGTGTAGTACTCGGTGACGAACGAGATCAGCAACCCAACAACGGTGCCCCAGACGATTGCCCACCAGATGCCGTTGTTCAACGGCACCGCATCGACGTACAGGTACGCAAGGGCAATGAAGATCACCGAAGCGACGATGACCACCCAGCGCAGGGCAGCGGCGGCATCGAACTTCTTGAGGATGATCATCGAGCCAATGCCGAGCAGCGACGAGAGCAGGCCGAGGAACGCCAGTATCAGCGGCAAGCTCATGAGCCAGCTCTTGATCGCACCTGGATCGAGAACCGGGTCCGAGGCCAGCGCCATCAGGTTGTCGCCGAACAGGGTGGCACCGATGGCAGTGGTGGCGATGATCGCGCCCACGTAAGACTCGAAGATATCCGCGCCCATGCCGGCCACATCGCCGACGTTGTCGCCGACGTTGTCCGCGATAACACCCGGGTTACGCGGGTCGTCCTCGGGGATACCCGCTTCCACCTTGCCCACCAGGTCAGCGCCGACATCGGCGGCCTTGGTGTAGATGCCGCCGCCGACGCGCGCGAAGAGCGCGATCGAGGACGCACCCATGGCGAAGCCATTGAGAACATGCGCGGTCTCGGGGTTGCCGTAGTACAGGTACCAGGCGCCCACACCGAGCAGACCGAGGCTGGCGACCGACAGGCCCATGACCGAGCCGCCCATGAAGGCGACCATCAGGGCCGAGTCGCGACCGCCATCCTTGGCGGCCGCCGCTGTCCGAACATTGGCGGCCGTCGCCGACGTCATGCCGGCAAAGCCCGCAGCGATCGAACAAATGGCGCCGGTGACGAACGCCACTGCCGTCATCTGCCCGACAAAGAAGAACAGGAGCGCTGCGACCACGACGATGAAGACCGAAAGCAGCGTGTACTCGCGGCGCAGGAAGACCATGGCGCCGTCGTGAATCTGCTCGGCGATGTCGGTCATGAGGTCCGTGCCCGTCGGGCGCTTCTTCATGACAGACAGGATGACCATCGCGATCACGAGGCCTGCGGCGCCCAGGGCCGGGATGGCCCACAAGGGGATATTGCTCATTCGGTCTGCTCCTCGTCGGAACCTTCGGGTGACGGAGTTTCGGGTTTCTTGTTGTAGGTGTTCATCGCGACGCCAATTCCGCGTCGCAGCATCATTCGTACGGCATCCGCGGAGCGTTCCACTACTTCACGAACCGTCGCCTGCTCGCCAGCCTCGAACGGGGCCAGAACGTAGCCAGCTGTGTCGCGCCAGGGCGTCTCGCCCCTGACACCGATCCGTAATCGTGGGATCTGCTTGGTTGCCAACTCGGCGATCACCGACTCGAGCCCGCGGTGACCGCCAGCTCCACCGCCGCGCCGGATTCTTATCTGTCCGAGCGGCAGGTCGACATCATCGTAGGCAACCAGCACATCGCGAGGCTCTATCTGCAGGGATCTACAGCCCTGCTCCAGCCCCTCGCCGCTGCCATTCATATAAGTTTTCGAGCGCATCAGCCAGACCGTGTCGGGGCCCAGCTTGAGCTTCTCGAGCTCTATCCACTCCTTCTCGCGTCGCTCCAGGACCTTGCCCCGTTCACGGAGCAGGTCCAGGAGCATCCAACCAGCGTTGTGCCGCGTGTCGGCATACTCGTGTCCTGGATTGCCAAGACCAGCGATGGCACGCATGGGCTCGTACGACTACTCGCCGCCCTCTTCTTCCTCGTCGCCACCCTTGCCGCCGATGAGCTCGGGTTCGGCCATTTCGCCGATGAGATCCGCGCCCTCTTCTTCCTCGACCTCTTCTTCAGCGGTCGGTGCGGTGACGTGAAGCAGCGTGGCTTCGACGTCAGCCATCAACTCGACGCCCTCCGGGATCTCGAGATCGCCCACATGAATTGCGTCGCCGATACCGAGATCGCTCACGTCAACCTGGAAGTTGTCCGGAATCGCACCCGGCAAACAGCGAACGTGGAGCTCGCGAATCACCTGATCCAGGATGCCCTTGTCGATCTTCACACCACGCGGCTCGCCGACGACCTCGATCGGAATATCGACCTCGATGGCGACGTCCATCGCGATGCGCTTGAAGTCGGCATGCAGCAGACGACTCGATACAGGATCGACCTGGTACTCGTGGATCAGCGCCGTCTGCTCGTCACCGTCGCCCACCGACAGACTCAGAATCGAGTTCTGGCCAGTCTCGGAGCGCAGAATCTCGATCACGCTGCGCGGTGAAACCGCAATCGAGCGCGCGTCGCGGCTGCCGCCGTAAAGCGTCGCCGGAATCATGCCGTCGCGACGCATGCGCTTGGCCGCGTTGGTCGTGCCCGGCTCGCGCAACTCGACCTGTAGAACTGTGGCGTCTTTCATTTCATTACCTCATCAAACGAACAGCTTCGAGATGCTCGTCTCTTCGTAGATACTCCGGATGGCCTCGCCCATGAGCGGACCGACGGACAGGACCTCGATCTTGTCGCAGGCGGCCGCATCCGGAGTAAGTGGGATCGTATCGGTCACGAAGACCTTCGTGAAGGGACTGGCCTCGAGGCGTTCGATGGCCGGCCCGGAAAAGACTGGGTGGGTGGCGAAGGCATAGACCTCGCGCGCGCCCTCTCCGATGACCGCCTCGGCACCCTTGGTCAGGGTCCCGGCGGTGTCGATCATGTCGTCGTAGAAACAGCAAGTGGCGCCTTCGACATCACCGATGACGGTCATGCCCGCGACCTTGTTGGCTTCCTCGCGGCGCTTGTCAATCACGGCGAGGTCGGCGTTGAGGCGCTTGGCCATGGCGCGGGCACGTTCCACGCCGCCGGCATCCGGCGAAACCATCATGAGCGGGCCCTCAATCGCTTGCAGGCGCGCGAGCGCCACCGGCGCGGCGAAGAGATGGTCGACGGGAATGTTGAAGTAGCCCTGAATCTGGCCGGCGTGCAGGTCCATCGCCAGAATGCGATCGGCACCCGCCGCGGTAATCAGGTCGGCCACGAGCTTGGCCGAAACGGGCACCCGCGGTGCGTCCTTCTTGTCCTGACGGGCATATCCGAAGTACGGGATCACGGCGGTGATGTTGTGCGCCGAGGCCCGTTTGGCCGCGTCGATCATGATCAACAACTCCATGAGGTTGTCGTTGACCGGCCGACACGTGGACTGGATCAGGAAGACCTCTACGCCACGAACGTTCTCCTGGATCTGACAGTTGATCTCGCCGTCGGCGAACGGTTTCACCGAGATTGCACTCAGATGCACTCCCATCGCGGAAGCGATAGAGGCCGCAAGGTCCGGGCAGGAATTGCCTGCGAAGACTTTGATTTTGCGATCGATGATCGACATGGCGGTCAGTGCTGCGGTGAGGAACTGTGCTGCGGTGTGGAGCTGCGCCGCGGTGGAGCCGTTCTGAGGTCTCGTGCGGGACGCCTTAAGCTGGGGCGGCAGGATTCGAACCTGCGAATACCGGAGCCAAAGTCCGGTGCCTTGCCTGACTTGGCGACGCCCCAAGTCTCTATGTAGACGCAGCGAGCCTGTCGTCGGGAAAGACCTGGGACAGAGTTCGGGCTACGCCTGAAGCGAGCGAAAGTTTACTACTCCGAATCGCGCGGCGCTGCCCTCCGGAACAGGCCCCCCTCGGCGGCCAGCTCGCTCAGCGGGCGGACCTCGAAGCCCGGGGGAACCTGGATATCGAAGAAATCGGCCGAAAAGTCCGGGTTCAAGGTCGGCGAACCGCTCAAGCTGAGTTCGATTCCGTAGCCGTCGGGCTCTACATCGAGCCTCAGAGCATCGGGAATCGGTGGCTGGGCAAGCCATGAGGTCAGTGTTGCAGTCACCATGCCGCGAGGGCCGTCGGTGGCACCACGGATGATGCGATCAAAGCGCTGGGTCACCGGATGGAGCCAGGCACGGGTCCCCGAAAGGGTATCGACGCGAATGCGCCGCGCATCGGCGTCCCAGATTGTGGTGGCGCCAGTGCGCTCGCCAAGTGGAACGCCGTAGCCGAGCAGGACCGCCGCAGCGTCGGCAGCCGAGAGATCGAATCCCAGCGCTCGTTCGAAGGCCGCCCCGGACGAGGGGCCGCGATAAACGACGCGATCTTCGAGATACGCGAGCCCGACCTCATACTCGTTCACGCGCAGGTAGGCCTGGGTAGCGCCGGTAGGGGCCAGCACGATGATGTCGAGATCGGCGGGAAGCCGCACGTAGATGGCCAGATCAGCGCTAGCCCGGCCGATTCCCTTCGCAACGCGCATCGAGTAGGACCCGCCGAGGCCCTGGAGCCCATCCCACTGCTCGAGCGCCGGCGTCAGGAACGCCGCGGGGTTGGCCTGAGCGCGGGCGGCGACGTCAGGATGATCGTCGGTCCAGCGATGGCTCGAGCAACCGCTGAGCACCAGCACCGCCAGCGCTGTCGCGGCGGCCGGCCGCCAGCCAGATGTTCGCCCGATTGTCGTCGCCCGTTGCACGTAACCACCCTTCCCGCGGCCGTCGCCCGAATCGCTCTGAAGCGTCACCACCGCCCGGTCCCAACCTTATAATGTCGCCTTGCCGCGCGGCGCTCGATCGTCCGCCACTCTGCCCCGGAACCCTGCTCCTGGGCCCCTGATTGAACTGGGCCCCTGGCAGCAATGCCCCGCACAAGTTTGGACCGACTATGACCGACACCACGACCGACGCCCCGCTGACCGGCCGCCTGCTCGCCCGCGACCTCGCCACCGTCGACCCGGCCGTCGCCGATGCCATCCGCCGCGAGACCGACAAGCAGGACCACAAGCTGGTCATGATCGCCAGCGAGAACTACTCCTCCGAGGCGGTCCTGCAGGCGAGCGGCTCGGTGATGTCCAACAAGTATGCCGAGGGGTACCCGGGCAAGCGCTACTACGGCGGCTGCGAGTTCGTGGATCTGACCGAGAACCTCGCCATCGAGCGCGCCAAGGAGCTGTTTGGCGCCGAACATGCGAACGTGCAGCCACACTGCGGCACCCAGGCGAACATGGGTGTGTACTTCTCGGTGCTCGAGCCCGGTGACACACTGATGGGCATGGATCTGCCGCACGGCGGGCATCTGTCGCACGGTCACCGGCTGTCATTTTCCGGACGCATGTACGACATCGTCACCTACGGGGTCGATCGCGAGACCGAGTTGCTCGATTACGACGCGATGGCCGAGGTCGCCGAACGCGAGAAGCCGAAGCTGATCGTCGTCGGCGCGTCGGCATACCCGCGCCACATCGATTTCGAGCGCTGCCGCGAAATCGCCGACTCCGTTGGCGCCTACCTGCACGCGGACATCGCCCACCCGGCCGGCCTGGTAGCCGCGGGGCTGCACCCGAACCCCTGCCCGGTGGCCGATTTCGTCACCACGACCACCCACAAGACGCTGCGCGGGCCGCGCGGCGGACTCATCATGTGTAAGGAAGAACACGCGAAGACCGTGGACCGAAGTATCTTCCCGGGCATCCAGGGTGGCCCGTTCGAGCACCTCATCGCCGCCAAGGCGGTCTGCTTCGGCGAGGCGCTAACCGATGGGTTCAAGGCCTACGCGGCCCAGATCATCGCCAACGCCAAGGCGCTGGCGGCGCACTTGACCGACGGCGGCTACCGCATCGTGTCCGGCGGCACGGACACGCATCTGGTGCTGGTCGACGTGGGCATGAAGGACATCACCGGCAAGGAAGCCGAGGCCTGGCTGAACAGCGCCGGCATCGTAGTGAACAAGAACACCATCCCGTTCGATGACCGCTCGCCCTTCGTCACCTCGGGAGTGCGCATCGGGACCCCGTCGGTCACCTCGCGAGGTCTCACCGAGGCGCACATGGAGGCGGTCAGCGGCTGGATCATCCGCGCGCTCGCCTCTGGCGGCGATGAGGCCACGCTGGCAGAGATCGCAGGCCAGGTGCGTGAGCTTTCGAACGCGTTTCCGATCTACAACTGGCGTCTGTGACGATGCGCGGGTTGAGCTACCCTCCGATGACGCGCGTGAGCGTCGGAACACTCGCATGCCGTGAGTGACATGGGCCTCCTCCAACGTCTGCGGTTCTCGCGATGCCGCTTGCAGGCCTCCGGCGTCGATGGCTGGCTGACCGCCGCCGAGCGCCGCTTCCTCTTTCGCGCGGCTACCCGCGTCGAATCCGGCACGTGCATCGTGGAACTGGGCGTCTGGCATGGACTCTCTACGATTTATCTGGCCGGGGGGTCGGCGGCAGGCAATCGCGCTCCCGTGTACTCGGTGGACCGCTTCGTGGCCAGCGGGTCGGCGGCGCCGGTTCTCGCGGCTCATCACGGGCATGGGGCGGATTGGGACTATGGCGAGACGTTCGCCCGCAACGTCCGAGCAGCGCGTCGGGCCGTACAGATCACGCCCGTCCGTGCCGATACAGCAGCTGCTGGTAGGGTCTGGGACGGCCCTCCGATCGGCTTGCTGTTCGTCGATGCCGACCACTCGCTCGAGGGGGTCCGCAGGGATTGGAACGCATGGCGAAACCACATCGCTCCGAAAGGTACTGTGGCGTTTCATGACTACTCGAACTCCGAGTACGAAGTAGCCGAGTTTGTCGACGATCTCGTGGCATCGGGAATACTGCAGCGGCAACAGCAACACGGGAGCATCCTCGCAACGAAGCCCGTAGCGCGATAACCTGACGCCGCTTCAGCCACCGGCGGGGCGAATCGTGGGGTGATGCCGGGGCGCGAACCGTTTCCTGGGGAGGCAACGATGAAGATCTTTCTGGATACCGCCAACATCGATGAAATTCGTGTGGCGGCCAAGACTGGAATTCTCGACGGGGTTACGACCAATCCTTCGCTGATCGCCAAGGAAGGCAAGGCCTTCGAAGACGTGGTCGCCGAGATCTGCGCGCTGGTCGACGGTCCGATCAGCGCCGAGGTCATCTCGACCGACACCGAGGGCATGATCGCCGAGGCACGGCACCTGGCCGGCCTGCACGACAACATCGTGGTGAAGGTGCCGCTCACGCGCGAGGGCATCGGGGCCGTTAGCGTAGTGTCGCAGGAAGGCATCCGCACCAACGTCACGTTGTGCTTCTCGCCGCTGCAGGCCCTGATGGCGGCCAAGGCGGGCGCGACGATGGTCTCGCCCTTCACCGGACGCCTCGACGACATCGGCCACGACGGCATGGAGATCTGCGCCGAGATCGTGCAGATCTACGAGAACTACGGCTACACGACCGAGGTTCTCGTGGCCTCCATCCGTAGTCCGAAACACGTACTCGAAGCCGCGCTGATGGGTGCTGACATTGCCACCATCCCGACCCCGGTGTTCAACAAGATGTTCAATCATCCGTTGACCGACAACGGCCTGGCTGCGTTCCTCGCTGACTGGGAGAAAGCCGGCGATACCGTGACCGGCGCCGTCCCTGCCGGCGCACCCGACTAGCGGCCGCGGCATGTCGTACGACGACCCCGCTGGCGAACTGGCCCGGCGCAAGGCCGAGGCGCGTGCCGGTGGCGGCGAGGCGCGGGCTGAGCGGCAACACGCCGCCGGCAAGCTGACCGCACGCGAGCGGCTCGAGTTCCTGTTCGACCCCGAGTCGTTCAACGAACTCGATATCCACGTGAAACACCAATGCCGCGACTTCGGCATGGGCGACAAGCAGATAGAGGGCGACGGCGTGGTCTCCGGCTTCGGCCGTATCGACGGGCGCCTGGTGTACGTGTTCGCCCAGGACTTCACCGTCTTCGGTGGGTCGGTGTCCGAGGCCAACGCCTGGAAGATCTGCAAGGTCATGGATCTGGCGCTCGAGGCGGGCGCGCCGATGATCGGCCTGAACGACTCCGGCGGTGCGCGTATCCAGGAGGGCGTGGCCTCGCTGGCCGGCTATTCGGAGATCTTCTTACGCAACACGCTGGCCTCCGGCGTGATCCCGCAGATCTCGGCGATCATGGGCCCGTGCGCGGGCGGTGCGGTCTACTCCCCCGCCATCACCGACTTCGTCGCCATGGTCGAGGACACCTCCTACATGTTCCTCACCGGCCCTGATGTCATCAAGACGGTGATGCACGAGGACGTCAGCGCTCAGGATCTGGGCGGCGCCGGCGTGCACAACAGCAAGAGCGGAGTGGCGCACTTCGCCACAGCCGACGATCGCGAGTGCCTGTCGCTGATACGCGAGTTGCTCTCGTACCTGCCTTCGAACAACCGCGAAGATCCGCCGCGCATCGAGCCCACCGACGACCCACGCCGGGCCGACCCTGAACTCGACGAGATCATCCCGAACGATCCGAACCGGCCCTACGACATCGTGCAGGTGATCGAGCGCGTGGTGGACCACGGCAAGTTCCTGCAGGTGCACGAGGCCTATGCCCGTAACATCGTCGTCGGATTCGCACGCCTGCATGGCATGCCCGTCGGCATCGTGGCCAACCAGCCGGACCATCTGGCTGGCACCCTGAACATCGACGCCTCGGTGAAGGCCGCGCGATTCGTCCGGTTCTGCGACGCGTTCAGCATCCCGCTCGTAGTGTTCGAGGATGTTCCCGGCTTCCTGCCCGGCACGGCACAGGAGTTCGGCGGCATCATCAAGCACGGGGCCAAGCTGCTGTACGCATTCGCCGAGGCCACCGTGCCGAAGCTCACCGTGATCACCCGCAAGGCGTACGGCGGCGCCTACTGCGTGATGGCCTCGAAGCACATCCGCACCGACGCCAACTTCGCGTATCCGAGCGCCGAGATCGCCGTTATGGGGCCGGAAGGCGCTGTGAACGTACTGTTCCGCCGCGAACTGGCCGCGGCCGATGATCCCGAGGCACTACGAGCCGAGAAGGTGGCCGAGTTCCGGCAGAAGTTCGCCAACCCGTACGTGGCCGCGGAGAAGGGCTGGATCGACGCCGTGATTCATCCGCACGAGACCCGACCGAAGCTCATCCAGGCCCTGCTGGCGCTCGAGACCAAGGTCGACCGCAACCCGCCGAAGAAGCACGGGAACATCCCGCTGTAGTAGCTCGCGGAACCGCGGCGGCGTCCGATCGCAACCGGCGGCCTGACGCAGCGGCCGACGGGGCTGGCGTCAGCCGCGGTTGACCTCGGACTGGGCCAGCGCGAGATCGGCGTCGACCATCATCTCGACCAGGCCCTGGAAGTTCACCTGAGGTTCCCAGCCGAGCTCCGCCTTGGCACGGGCGGGGTCGCCGAGCAACAGGTCCACCTCTGAGGGGCGGTAGTATCGCGGGTCGATCGCCACCAGCACGCGACCGTCCGGACCTACGCCCTCTGTCTGCTCGCCTTCACCACGCCAGGTGAGCGGCAGATCCAGGCGCGCGAAGGCATGCTCACAGAACAAGCGCACCGTGTTGGTATCACCGGTGGCAAGGACGTAGTCGTCGGCCTCGTCGGCCTGCAACATGCGCCACATTCCCTCTACGTAGTCGCCGGCGAAGCCCCAGTCGCGTTTCGCGTCGAGGTTGCCGAGACATACCTGGTCCTGGGTACCGACCTTGATGCGTGCGGCGGCGCGCGTGATCTTGCGGGTCACGAAGTTCTCGCCGCGGCGCGGCGACTCGTGATTGAAGAGGATGCCGTTGAGGGCGAACATCCCGTAGGCCTCGCGGTAGTTGCGCGTCAACTCGAAGGCGAACACCTTGGCCGCCGCGTACGGGCTGCGGGGGTGAAAGCGCGTTGTCTCGCGCTGTGGCGTCTCCACCACCTTGCCGTACATCTCTGACGATGAGGCCTGATAGAAGCGGGCGTCAGGCTTGAGGGAACGCAGAGCCTCGAGCAGCCTCGCCACGCCCAGTCCCGTCACGTCGGCGGTGTACTCGGGAGTCTCGAACGAGACCTGCACGTGCGACTGTGCCGCGAGGTTGTAGACCTCGTCCGGCTGGACCTCCTCCACGATGCGAAACAACGAGGAAGCATCGCCGAGGTCACCGTAGACGAGCTTGAATCGCTCGCGGGCATCGGCGCCCGGATGATGCAAGTGGTCGATGCGCGAGCGTCGCAGTGTGGAGGAGCGGCGCACGATGCCCCATACCTCGTAGCCCTTCTCCAGCAACAGTTCCGCTAGATAGGAGCCGTCCTGGCCCGTTACACCGGTGATCAGGGCGCGACGGGTTCCGTTGGGTGATTCGCTCATTTCGCTACGTGGGCTCGAGACTGAAGGGAACGCGCACAGCGCGCACAGCGACCGCCTCGGAGGATACCGCGCCACGCACCAACGCGCCGAGCAAGCCAACACGCGGTCGACGAAGAGTTCCGTGGTCCCTAGCGTACGTAGCCCAGGGCCCTGAGGGTCTCCGCCAGCCCGGGATCAACCGCCGCTCGCCCAGATCCCCGGTTCAGCAGGCGCCCGGCCATGGCCGCGTAGGCCTCGTAGCGATCGAGAAGCCCGCGCAGGCTCTCGAGGGTTGTTGCGTCGGGCTGCGTCGAACCCTCTGCGCCAGGCGTCGGTGGCTCCCCGATTGCGGGGAGCAACCGCGCGCGTTCACCCAGCGGCTTCCAGAAACTCTGGCTGTTGGGGTTATCGAACCGCCACGCGGGGTCGTCGGGCGCGAAGCGATCGCGCCGGAGCAGCGTGCCGTCGACGACCACACCGACCTGGTTGGTGGACTCGAAGAACACGGGACTGCCTGAGCCGCTCACGGCGCCCGTCGCCGCGGCGAGGAGGCTCTGACGCGACGGCAACGGCGTAAGCGCCATTGGGCCGCCCGCGCCGGTACGTTGCAGCAGCGCAAGGCCGTTGGGCGGCTCTTTCGGCAGCGAAATGTCAAGGAGGCCCAGCACCGTCGGGAAGATGTCGCGGGTAGAAACCTCAGCGCGGACCTCGTGACCCACTGGGACCCCGGGTCCGATCAGCGCCAGCGGCACATGTACCTGCCCGTGACCGACTGAGTGACTGTGGGCGAAGTAGAAGTCGTCGATTCCCATCGCTTCGCCGTGATCGGAGGTGATGACCACGACGGTGTTCTGGAGTCGGGGATCCTCGTCGAGCCGCGCGAAGAGGCGGCGTATCTCGTCGTCGAGAAAGGCGATTTCGGCGTCGTAACGAAGCTTGTAGTCGCCCACGCGGCCGCTGGCGGCGCCGGGCGGCAGGCGCTGGTAATGCGGTATCGCCCGATATCCCGAGTGATCTCGTCCTACCGGCAGTTCGAGATCACCGTCGGCATAGGTCGCGCCCGCCAGACGCTCGGCCGTTCGTTCCGGGGTATAGGGGCCATGCGGATCCTGCAGGTGCAGCCAGAAGAAGAACTGTCCCCCGGCCATGACATCCAGCCGCTCGAGCGCTTTGTCGACGGCGTCGCGAGCATCACGCTGCCCCGAGGGGCGGTTGAGTTCGTGGTCGGGCAGATCGTCGTCGTACGTGTCGAAGCCCGCCGCAAGACCAAGATATCTCGACAGCACCGGATTGCTGATGACCGCGCCGGTAGCCAGACCTGATGCACTGGCCAGGGTGGCCAGCGTGTCAGAGCCGTCCGCCACGGCGAACCCACCGTTGTAGGGGCCGACTGTGTGAAAACTCGGGTACAGACCCGTAAAGATGGAGGCGTGGCTGGGCGCGGTGTACGAGGCGGGGGCAAATGCTCGGCGGAACACGGTACCCCTGCGCATGAAAGCGTCGAGGGCCGGCGAAGTGGGCGCCGGGTTGCCGTAGCCAGACAGGTGGTCGGCCCGCAGGGTGTCGATCGTGATCAGCAGTACCGACGGCGGGGCAGCACCGCCCGCGCACGCCGGGATCAGCCAGGCGAGAACGATGGCCACCAAAGCCGCTGCTCGCTTGCGTCCCGGCACGGTCTTTACCTTGCGCCTTCCGCCCGACCGTCTTCCGCGCTCGGTCGGAACAGATCCTGCGACTTCCACCCCATTTGCCAGAGAACATACCGACTGACCGCGCCGAGGGTGCCGGCCGCGTACCACGAACTGCGACCGAAAGAGATGCTGCTCGAGTCCGAGCCGTAGTGGGTCGGAACGGGCACACCGCCGATACGGAAGTCCGCGGCGCGGATCTGGGCCACGATCTCCTGATCGAAGACGAAGTCGTCCGAACAGCGTTCGAAGGGCACGCGCTCCAGCACGCGCCGGTGGAACGCCCGATAACCGGTGTGGTATTCGGGCAGGTTGTAGCCGAAGGCCATGTTCTCGATGATCGTCAACAGGCGATTGGCGAGGTACTTGATGTGCGGCATACCGCCGGCAAGCACGTCCTTGCGGCGCATGATGCGGCACCCGAACGTAACGTCGACAACACCCGAGGCAATAAAACCGACGAGCAGCGGCACCAACGCCGGGTCGTACTGGTTGTCCGGATGCACCATCACGATCACGTCGGCGTCGGTCTCGAGCGCGGCCCGATAGCAGGTCTTCTGGTTGCCTCCATAGCCGCGGTTTCTGTCGTGCTCGATCACGTGCAGTCCGAGATCCCTGGCCACCTCGGCGGTGCCATCGACGCTGCCGTCGTCCACCAGAATCATGTGGTCGGCCGCGCCCCGCGGAATCCGATCGAGCGTCGCCCTCAACGTCTGGGCCGCGTTGTAGGCGGGAAACACCACGCACACGCTGGCAGACTGCACGTCGGCGAAGGGAGCTGTCGCGAGAGCCGCACCTACTTGCACGGCACGCTGTGCAGCCGAAGCTTCTACGTCTAACATCGCCTCACTCAACCGCTGGCGGGTGCGATTCGAAGCGCCCATCCCGCGCGAATCGCACATCCGACGCCGAACACGGTCCATTGATAAAACATCAAACGCTGTTCGTCTACCTGCTAGCCGCGCCGCTATTCCTCGGCGGCCTCGGCAGCACGTATCTTTGGACCGACGAAGCCCAGACCGCTCAACTCGGCGTCTCCGTGCTGACCAACGGTCTGCCCCTCACGGGCAGCGGCGCGGATTCCGTTTCCGCCGACTGCGGACGCGACGCCGGCTCGGGTGGGCTACATCTCCAGACCCCTTGGCTGCAGGCCTACGTGGTGGCCCCGTCAATCGCCCTGCTCGGGAAGAGCTCGATCGCCGCCAGGCTGCCGTTCGCTCTGCTGGGCTTCGCGTGTGTCCCGATGGCCGCGTGGCTGGTCGGGCTGGCCGGCGCGCGCGCGCGGGAACGCGTTCTGGCCGCGCTCCTGACCGGCACCAGCGTCTACTTCATCCTCCACGCGCGCCAGGCTCGCTACTACGCGCTGACAGCCTTTTTGGTGCTCGCGGTAGCCGGCGCGTACTGGCTGTTTCTGCAACGGCGGCGCCACTCCGAACTATGGCTGGGGCTGGCGACTACCGGGCTCGTCATTTCGTTCGACGTCACCGCGCTAGGCGTGTTGGCCGTCATCTTGGCGCACGGCGCCTGGCGGAGCGCACGAACGACTCTGCCGCGCACCGCCGAGGTCCGTCGTCTGGTCGCCGCGCTGTCGCTCCCGCTCGTCACGCTGCTTGGGTGGCTCGCCGTAGCCTCCACGGCTCCCAGCCGAAACGACCTGAGTCTCACGTCGGCGCTGCTGATCAAGCCCATCTATTACGCGGTCCAACTCAATGCGCACGTCCTGCCGTTTCTGATCGTGATCCCGCTGCTGATCGCCGTGCTGGTGAGGCGACCGCAGGTTACCGATCGTCTACGGTTGCTCGGAGTGATCGGCGCACTGGCCCTCGGTGGCACGGTCGCGGCCTTCGTCCCGCCAATGGCGTTTCCGCGCTACATCGTCGGCCTGGTTCCCCTCACGCTGTGCGGTCTCACGTTGTTGATCGGCGAGTTCGCCGATCGCTTTCAGCGCCCGGCCATGGCGACCACGGCCATCGGCTTACTGCTGATAAGCGGCGCACCCCACAAGATCTCGAACGACCTGATCCGGGCGGGTGCCTTCGCGCTCACGCTCGATGAGCACCTGAAGTTCCATCCGGCGGAAAACTGGCGGCCTGATCTCCTCGATCTCCTGCAGGAGTTGAGCGATCCCCCGCTTGGCCCCCTCGCGGCAGTGGTCACACACTTACGCGGTTATGCGGAGCCCGGCGACACGCTCGTCACGACGTACGGCGTTCCCTCGCTGCGTTTCCACACTGACCTCGACCCTTATGGCGGACTCACATGCGCGCTGCCCGCCGAGGGGCCTCCGGAGTGGATCTGGCTACGCCCAGCGTGGCTGAGCCACCGCCGGTCCGCAACGAGCGTGGCCTGGATCGAGGAGAACGTCGACCTCTCGCTGTACGAAACGATCACGCTCGATGCCCCCGATCGGCGTTTCGAAAACCGCGGCGACATTCACGAGCACATCTTCCGTAATCCGGGCCCTCCTGCGCCACCTGTGCGGTTACTGCACCTTCGCCCAGACACCGCGGCACGCCGGAACTGACTCGCGCCGCCAGGTGGGTGCCTTCAGCAGGCAGCTCGCACCAACTCGACGATACGATCCTGCAGCGACGGATCGAGATAAGCGTGCATCGGTAGGCTCAGCACCCGGCTCGCCAGATCTTCCGAGACCGGCAGACCACCAGCGACAACTGGATACTCCCTATACGCCGTCTGACGGTGCAGCGGCTGCGCGTAGTAGATACCGGTCGGAATCCCCTGCTCGCGCAACGCGGCGGCCACATCATCGCGGCGTCCGGGCTCGAACAGCAGCGTGTACTGGGCCCAGGCCGAACGTGCGGCGTCGGCGATAAACGGGACCGCCGCCACATCGTGGAGGCCCGCGGAGTAGCGATCCGCGACTTGCTGGCGCGCCGTCAGTTCTTCCTCGAACACCTCTAGCTTGGCCAGAAGAACCGCCGCCTGGAGCGTGTCGAGGCGGCTGTTGTAGCCAATGCGAACGTTGTCGTACTGGTGCGCGCCTTTCCCGTGAAATCGCAGCGAGCGGAGTAACTGCGCAAGGTCGGCGTCGTCGGTCAGCACCGCGCCACCATCGCCGTAGCAGCCGAGTGGCTTTGCCGGAAAGAAACTCACCGTGTTGACGCGAGCGAGGCTACCGACGCGACGCCCCGCGAAGCTGCCGCCGAAGCTCTGAGCCGCGTCTCCGAGGATCCAGAGGTCGTGACCGCCCACGACCTCATGCAAGGCGTCATAGTTGGCGGCCTGGCCGAACAGATCGACCGCGATGATCCCCACGGGCGCAATCGCGTTGGCCGCACACGACTCCAGGGCAGCTGCCAAGGTGGTAGCGGTGAGGTTAAACGTCCGCTCATCGACATCGGTGAACACCGGCACCGCGCCGCACAGGACCACGGCCTCGGCGGTGGCGCAGAACGTGAACGCCGGCACGATCACGTGGTCGCCAGGCTCGACGCCCAGGGCGCGCATGCTCAGCACGAGAGCGTCGGTACCGTTGGCGCAGCCGACGACGTGATCCACACCGGCGAATTCGCCGAGTCGGCGCTCGAACTCGGCAACCTCGGGGCCCAGGATGAACTGGCCATGCTCGAGCACGGCGTCCATCCGGCGGCAAAGGTCCGCCTCAATGCGTTGTCGCTGAACACGCAGGTCGATGAACGGAATCGATGAGGTCACGGGAGGTCTTCGCTCCGAGTTGTCGACAGTACGGTCTGGACCTCCTCACTTTACAGCCACCCGCGCGCAGCGGAAGTACCGCGCGGGCTTCCTCCGTGGCAAGCCAGATACCCGTCGACTGGAATCCGCCTCCCTGCGTCCTAGATCATGTAAGTCGCGTCGTGTCCGGCGCGGGTTGAGTACGGTGGACCCGGGTCGGACACGCGCGCGTATTTCCTCCCAGGCGGGCGCGGAGAAACTCTGATGGGTCTGGCTACGCCCCAATTCCACAGATCACGCGAAATCCGCTTGGCCGTGGCACTCTGCCTCGGACTCTGCCTCGATACCACCGCACCCGCTGTCGCCAGTCTCCCGCAGACCGACAGCGCTGCCACGGAACATCTGGACCGCATGACTCGGGTCTACGGCGGCCTAGTGGGCGACTCCGGCCCCGAGGATCCGTCGGCGCTCGCGGGCGAGTTCATTCTTGTGGCCAGCGAGCTCGCCCAGCTCGACCGCAGCGCCCTGTCGGTGGCAGGCCGCATCGACTACGACATCCTCGACTGGCGGCTCGGGCTCGGGATTGCGGCCGAGATGGAAGAAGAGCTGACTCCCTATGAGCTGGAGTTGCTTCGCCATACGGGCGAGCGCCAGGATCCCGAGGAGCTGCACTCCTTCGGGCTGCGCGAGGTCGAGCGGCTCCGCGGCGAAATGGCGGCGCTGGTAGCGCGCTACGACGCGGACGTCGACCTGGGTGAGTTCCTCGACGCCGCCCGTGCTGACGATCGTCTGTACGCCGGATCGCAGCAGGAGTTACTGCGTCACGCGCGCAGTACCGCTGCGCAAATTCGTTCGGGACTTTCCGAGCTGTTCCACGAAGAGCCGGACACCGGGTTCCAGATCGTCACCCCGGGCGACCGTCGGTCGCCGCGCTACATGGCCTGGTACCAAGGCCCGGGCCGCGGCCGCAACGCGCGCGGCTACGTGGTGCTCAACCCCGACCCCGACCAGGTTCCGCTATTCGTACTCGACGCCCTGCTCCTTCACGAAGCCGAGCCCGGCCACCATTTCCAGATGGCGTGGACCACCGAGACCATCGTCACTCCGAGTTGGCGCCGTGACCTCATGCTCACGGTGTACGTGGAGGGCTGGGGGCTCTACGCCGAAAGCCTGGGCACCGACCTAGGCGTCTACCGCCATCCGATGAGCGAGTTCGGCAGACTCAACCTGGAGATGTGGCGGGCAATCCGGCTCGTCGTCGACACCGGTCTGCACGCTTTCGAATGGAGCCCGCGCCGGGCCGCCCAGTTCTTCGCCGACCACACCGCGCTGCCACGCGAGCAGATCAACATCGAGATTGAGCGCTACGCCGGCAACCCCGGACAGGCGGTGGCCTACAAGATCGGTGAGCAACGCATCCTCGCCATGCGCGCGCGGGCCGAATTGGCGCTCGGGCCCGCCTTCGACCTGCGCGATTTCCACCGCGTTGTGCTGCGCCACGGGCCCGTGCCGATGACGACTCTGGACGAGATCGTCGATGCCTGGATCGAGTCGGAGTTGACGGTACCCGACGCCTGAGAGGCCGCCGCGGACACCGGCCGCAACCTGGGTGCGTTTGGCCCCGGCTGTACGCCGGGGTACCTTTCACGGATGGCGAAGATCAAACGGATTCTGGTAGCCAATCGTGGCGAAATCGCGGTACGGATCATCCGCGCATGCCGCGACCTCGGTGTCGAGGCCGTGGCGGTGTATTCGGATGCCGATCGCGAGGCGCTACACGTGCGATATGCCTCGCGCGCGTACCGCCTCGGGCCCGCACCCGCCGCCGAGTCGTACCTGCGCATCGACCGTCTGCTCGAGGTGGCAGCCGAGTCGGGCGCCGACGCGGTCCATCCGGGTTACGGGTTCCTGGCCGAGAACGGCGACTTCGCACGCGCGGTGATCGATGCGGGGCTCACCTTCATCGGTCCGTCGCCGGATGTGATGGAGTCGGCTGGCGACAAGAACCGGGCACGACAGATCGCGGTGGCCGCTGGTGCTCCAACGGTGCCCGGCAGTCCACAGCCGGTAGAGGACGCCGCCACGGCGAGTGAGATCGCGGCCGACCTCGGCTATCCGGTAATGCTCAAAGCGGTAGCGGGTGGCGGCGGCAAGGGCATGCGCCGTGTCGACGACCCCGCCGACATCGAGTCGTCGCTACGGTCGGCGTCATCCGAGGCCAATTCCGCGTTCGGCGACGGTCGTGTGTACATCGAGAAGGCAATCATCAACCCGCGCCACGTGGAGATTCAGATCCTCTGCGATGAGCACGGCAACCGCATTCACCTGGGCGAGCGTGAATGTTCTCTCCAGCGCCGTCATCAGAAGGTCGTGGAAGAGTCCCCGTCGCCGATTCTGAGCGACGACCTGCGCGAGCGCATGGGCGTCGCCGCCCTGGCCATCGCCACAGAGGCCGGGTACACCAACGCTGGCACGGTCGAGTTCCTCCTCGACGAGAAGCACGACTTCTATTTCATCGAGGTGAACGCGCGACTCCAGGTCGAACACGCGGTCACCGAGATGGTCACCGGCATCGATCTCGTTGCTGCCCAGATTTGGGTGGCGGAGGGCAACCCGCTCCCCTGGAAGCAGGAAGACGTGCGGCTACGCGGCGCGGCGATCGAGTGCCGCATCTACGCGGAGGATCCGGCGAACGGATTCTCGCCGTGCCCCGGCCTGGTGGAAGGTCTGCGCGTACCGGGCGGACCGGGAATCCGCGACGACTCGGCACTCTACGAAGGCTACGAGGTGCCGATCTACTACGATCCGATGATCTCCAAGCTGGTGGCCTGGGGCCCCGACCGGCAGACGGCGCTGTCGCGCATGCGCCGGGCACTGCAGGAATACAAGGTGGTAGGCATCGCGACGACAATCCCCTTGTTCCAACGCATCATCGAAGACCCCGCCTTCATCGCTGGCGACTTCAACACCGGCTACCTCGACGAGTTGCTCCAGGACGGCGCCCTGGGACCCGACCATGACCGCCACGCGGAGATCGACGATATCGCCGCGATCGCCGCTGCCTTGCACACCTTCCTGCGCGAAGAATCACGTGCTTTCCAGATCCGCGGCGGTGCGACCTCGGCCTGGAAGATATCCGGCCGTAATTCGAGCCTGAGGAATTTCTTGCCGTGATTATCGAAGTCCTTCTCGACGGCGACGAGTCGCCGCGCCGCTATCGTGTCGCGCGGAACAATGGCGACGTTTGTCTGCGCCGACTTGGCGACAAAGGTAACGGCGCCAATGATGGCGAACTGGTTTGCCTCGACTGGCGAACGCCGGAACCGCGCGTCTATTCGCTACTGGTTGGCGGCAAGTCGTATGACGTCCACATCGACGAGAACGCGAACGACGAAGAGGCACTCGAGCTTCATCTGATGAGCCGCGTGATCCGCGCTCGTGCCTCCGATGCCCGCAAGCGTCGGGTGGTCAAAGAAGACGGCGGGCCGGATGGCCCAGTGCAAATCACCGCACCGATGCCGGGCCGCGTCGTAAAGGTGCTTGCAGCCGAAGGTACCGCCGTGACCCGTGGCGATGGCATCATCGTTCTCGAAGCCATGAAGATGGAGAACGAACTCAAGGCGCCGCGCGACGGCATCGTCGCGTCGGTGCTCGTAGAGGAAGGTCAGGGCGTGGAGGGCGGAGCCCTCCTGGCAACGATCGAATAACCCTTGCCACAGGCTGCCAAACAATCCGACGCCCCCGCGCGGGGCCGTCTTATCGGACGGCACGCACTTGGTGTGCTCAGGGCCGTAACGGCACTGCTGGTGATCGCGTTCCTGGTCGGCTGGTACCTGCTCGAGACCGATGCGGCCTCCGAGCAACTTCGTCGCCTGCTCGAGAACCAGGGCGGCGCGATGATCGGCGAGCCCGTCAGCATCGGACGTCTCCAGCTCGACGTTCTGCCTCCACGTGTCGAACTCACCAACGTGCGCGTCGGCGAGGTTGGCGACCCACTGGCGGAAGCAGATCGCGTCCTGGCGGAGTTCGGCGCCGTGGAGTTGCTGGCTCGTGAGCTGGCCATCGAGAATATCGAACTGGACCGGCCGCGAATCGCGCTACGGCTACCGCTCGGCGCGGCCGATGGTTCCGGCGATTCGCCACTCGATCCGCTCGACATCACCATCCGTCGAGCACGCATCACCGACGGCGAGGTCTCGCTCGGACACGCCACCACCGGCATCGCCGGCGAGGTCTTCGGCATCAACCTACGCCTCGACCCGGAAGGAGTGGGGCGGCTGGGTCTGGGCACAGGGCGCGGAGCGGGCCAGTTCCGCATCAACTCCGGACGCCTCGACCTGACCTCGCGCAACGGGCCGACCGCACTCTTGACCCCGCTGGAACTCGAGATTGTCTACGGCACCCGGCCGCGGGTTGCCGACCTCGACGTCGTGCGCCTTTCTATCGGCGACAGCACGCTCACGGCCGAGGGAGTGCTGCGTGGGCTAGCCAACCTCGACCTCGAGCTGCGCGCGGATGTCGCGCTGGCGGACGTTTTCAAGATATGGGTGCCGCCCGGCGTCCAGGACCATGCGGGTCGCGCGAACTTCCTGGGGACACTGCAGGTACGCGACGGCGCCGCCGTGGTAGCAGGCCGCCTCAACGCCGCGGACGCCCGTTTCACGGGGCTGGAGGTCGAGTCGTTCTCCACGGACCTGCAGTTGCGAAGCGGCCTGGTTGCGCTGCGCAACATACGCAGCCAGATCTATGGCGGCGATCTCAGCGCTGAACTGCTCGTCGACTCGTCCGTACGACCCAGCAGAATCCGTGCAACCTACGAGGCCACGGCACTCGACGCCGCCGGATTCACGGCCTGGGATCAGCTCGCGGGCCTCCGCCTCGCCGGCGCACTCGACGGTGCCGGCACACTCCTCTGGCAACAGCCGTTTCTCGACACGGTGCAGGGGGATGGCTCCTTCACCGTTCGTGTTGCCGACGTGCGTAACGCCGTGATCGCTGGCCCGCGCCTGGACGGCGCACAGACCGTGGCGGCTGGAGAGCAGACTCGCATACCGAGCCTGCCGCTACCGGGCGAGTTGACGGTGCGCTACGCGGTTGCCGATGGCACGATCAACCTGGAGACCGCCACCGCCGACCTCCCCGGCGCACATCTCGAGCTGAGTGGCTCCATCGATCTCGACGGCACTCTGGCGGTAGATGGCTCTTTCGCGGGGCGCGACCTTCGCATTCTCGATCACATGGTGGCGCAGGCGCGATCGGTCAACCGGACGCCAGTGGAACGTCTGGGACTACGCGGTGCCGGTAACGCCCAGGTGCAACTCACGGGAACCGTGGAAGCGCCCGCGGTAACCGGCGTCGTGTCGGCAACCGGTCTTGCCATCGCCGATCTGCGTATCGGCGATATCGATGCCGAGTTGTTCACCACCGACGGCATGGTCACGACGCGCAACCTCCGCGGCCGCCGCGGCGACGGCCGGATCGACGGCGAGGCCCGCATCCGGTTGCCCGCCAGGGGCTCACAGCCGAATCCCGAGGCGGGCGACTACGAAGTTCGCCTGCAGCTTCGCGACTACCCGGCCAGCCTCGATGTTCAGCTGGCCGGCCCCGAGTGGACCGCGGAGGCAGTGCTGGCTGGTGAGGTCGGGCTGCGCGGACAGTTCGGCAGGCCGCTGACTGGCACCGCCCAACTGTCGGGCAGTGAGGTCGTTCTTCCCGGCACGCAGTTCGACGTGATTACGCTGTCCGGTCGCAAGGCCGAAGAACTCTGGATGTTCGACCGTCTCCGCCTCGGGGCAGGTGATGGGTTCGTGTTGGCATCGGTGCTCTACGGCACAGCCGACCAGCAACTGACCCTCGATGCCGAAGTGGAGGCCTTTCAGCTCGCGCCCATCGCCGGCCTGCTCGGCATCGATACCGACCTCGGCGGACCCGTGGGCGGCACTCTGAGCCTGAGCGGACCGGTAGCGAGTCTGTCGGGCACGGGCACGTTGCATTGGAGCGATGCGACCGCGGCCAAGGTGGCGCTGGGGTCGGTGGCGATGAGCTTGCGTGCGGACCGCGGCATCGTTGCCGCCCGTTTCGTCGCCAGCCCCGACGCGATGCCCGACGCCCCTGGCGTTGCCCGCACCACTGTGGCCCGGGCAACGCCGTTGCCCCAGCCGCCCGCATCCGGATGGTCGGCCTCGGCAACCATCGAAACGCATTTCCCCTACCCGACCGCAGCGCGCCTGGCCGCTGACGCCAAGATCGTGCGTCTCCTGTTTGCCCCCCTAGGTGTGGTCCTGCCGGACGACCTGACGATCCGGGGCCGAGCGGATGTCGATGTATCGGGTGCGCTATCAGCGCCGGAGCGACTGCGCGGCGAAGGCTCGATCGTGGGGCTGACGGTCAGTCGCGGAGAATTCACGGCACGCGCCGAAACGCTGCTGGCGACGATCGCCGACTCGCACGTTGAAGTCTCCGGTACGATCCAGACCGAGGCCGGCGCCGCCATGATCTCTCCGTCGCTCGATCTCATCGACGGACGGCTCGGCGGCCAGGTGCGGGGACGTCTCCCGGCGGGCGTGCTGCAGCTGTACGACCCCTCCATCACGACCGCAGGCTCGCTCGAGCTGGACACGGAACTCGCCGGTACGATGGAGGCTCCCCGACTGCGAGGCTCGGCGCGCCTGGCGGGGTTATTCCTGGATGCTGATTGGCCGTATCCGCTGCGTATCGAAACGGCCTCGCTCCAGGCGGACGACGGCCGCCTGCTGATCACGGACTTCAGCGGCAGTCTGGGCGAGCAGCCTCTGTCAATCGCCGGCAGCCTCGCATTCGACGCCTTCACGGGTGCCTCCGACACAGCGACGTCGGGTCTCCAGATGGTCGTGCGCGGACTGCCGCTCGAGCCTGTGTTCGTGCGTGCCCCCGCGGTTCATCGGCTCGTCAACGGCGGAGTGCTCACGGCGTCTGTCGACATCACAGGCACCGGCGCCGATCCGCGCGACTGGCAGGGCGAGGTCATCCTGGAAGCGCTCAGCCTGCGGATGCAGCAATACCGCACCGCGCTCGCCGAACCCGTGACAGCGCGCGTTGAGGGCGGCACGCTGACACTGCCGCCCGCGGCCCGGATGGTAGGCGGCCGTACCGACTTCGGTCTGCGTGGCACCGTCGACCTCGACACTCTGGAAATCGACCTGTATGCCGATGGCGCGCTGGGCTTCGAGGCGCTCAACGTCCTGAGCCCCTACTGGGGCACCGGCGGCGTGGCGGACCTCGAACTGCGCGTCTACGGCGACAGTTCGGACCTCGCCTACCAGGGCTTCGCCAACCTGAGCGACGTCGTGCTCTCACCGCCCACGCTGCGCCAGCCGATAGAGGATGTCTCCGCCCGGCTCGAATTCCAGGACCGGCGCATCCAGATCAGCGACGTGAGCGGCGCTCTCGGAGGCGGCGAGGTAACCGGCGGCGGCGAGCTGTTCCTGCGCGGCAACGTGCCGCAGTCGTTCAGTCTGGCCGTTCGGGTGGACGGGGCGGTGATTCGCCTCGAGCGCGAGGTGCGCTTCACAGCCAGCGCCGACCTGGTGCATGACGGCACCCCAGAGCGCTCGCTCCTGTCCGGCACTGTCGACATGGCCGAGTTGCAGTATCGCCGCGAGTACGAGAGCGATCGCGCGTTGCTGGAGATGCTCGACGCCCCCGAGACCGACCCTGATCCCTTCCTGGATTCGATCAACCTGGCGATCGCCGTGCGCGGCAACAAGGATCTGTTCATCGACAACAACCTTGCCGATGTGGAAGTGGCAGCCGATTTTGATATCCGCGGCACCGCCGCGCAGCCCGTCGTGCTGGGCCGAACATCACTACTGTCAGGCCGTCTGTTCTGGAACGGCAACAACTTCGACGTGTTGCAGGGCACGGTCGAGTTCAACAATCCGTTCGAGACCGAAGCCACGTTCGAGGTGCGTGCGCGTACCGAGATTCGCCGCTACACCATCGACATGCGCTTCTCGGGTTCGCTCACGCAGGGCGTCGACTTCGACTACACCTCCACACCGACGCTCTCCGACCTTGAACTTTTCAATCTGCTCGCCTTCGGTGAAGAGCCCGACAGCAACACCCTGCAGGACCCGGACCGCTACCAGCAGGCCCTCGGCCTGCAGGCCACCCGCTATCTGACCGACGCGTACTTCGCCGAGGTGGAGAGCGGCGCACGGCGGTTGTTCGGCGTCGATCGCTTTCGTATTTCGCCGACGATCTCGGGTAAGGAGACCGACGCCACCGCCCGTGTCACGCTGGGCAAACGCCTCAACCGGAACGTCTACCTGACCTACTCCAGGCTACTGTCCACCAGCGAGGATCAGCTGATCACCGTCGAGTACCAGCTGTCGCGGCGTGTCCGGATCAAGGGCACGCGCGACGAGGACGGATCGTTCGGTATCGACTTCCTGGTGCAACAGAGGATTCGGCGATGACCGCCCATTCGGAGACGCCGCGGCTGATGCAGATCGGTGAATGGCGCATCGACTCCAGTAGCGGCGTGCTGACGCGCGGCGACAAGCAGGTCCGGTTGGAGCCGCGGGTCATGGCCGTACTGCTCGATCTCGCCGCCCACGCGGACCAGGTGCGCTCGAAAGACGACATTATCGGAGCGGTCTGGGGCGACACATACGTTGGCGAGGCTTCGCTGAGCCGCTGCATCTCGGAGTTGCGACGCACCCTGGGCGACGACGCCCGCGACCCGAAGTACATCGAAACGCTACCCAAGCGCGGCTACCGGCTCCTGGCGCAGGTGCGCACGCTGGCGCCCGACACCAAGTCGCTGAGCGGCCCACCGGTGCCCGAACCCAAGCGTCCGCTGTGGCAAACACTGGTCGCCGCGGGCATCGTGGCCGCGCTGTTCGTCGCCTGGTGGCAGGGTCGGCCGGCGCCAGACGCGGACTCGATCAGGACGATAGCGGTCTTGCCACTGCGCGCGCTTTCGGACGATCCACAGCAGCGCTTCTTCGCCGAAGGGCTCACCGAGCAACTCATCGCCAACATGACAACGATCGAATCGGTGCGCGTGGTCTCTGGAAGGTCGGCGCGCCTGGCTCGCGATGCTGAAGCCAGCGCCGCTGACATCGCCGCGGCGCTCGGCGTCGACGCTGTCGTCGACGGCACGGTCCAGCGCTCCGCGCAGCGGACCCTGGTGAGCCTCGAACTGGTCCAGGCTTCCACGGAACGACTGATCTGGGGCGGCAGCTATCAGGAGCGTGGCGACGACTGGATCGAGATCCAGCAGGAAGTCGCGGCGCAGGCCACACGAGAGATCGCGCTGTCGTTGTCGGCGCTCCGGGGCGTCACGATTTCGCGCCCCGAAAATGCCGAGGCGAGGATCGAACTGGACCGTGGGCGGCTCCTGGCGGCGCGTGGCAGCCCTGTCGACGCCGTCCGTAGCCTCGACCATTTCCGGCTCGCGCTGGAGATCGACGGCGGCTACGCGCTCGCCTGGGCGCTGCTAGCAGACGTGCAGGCGACCCTCGCGTGGAACAACTGGTCCAACCCATCAAGCGCCTACGCCGAAGCCCGCAGCGCCGCCCACACTGCGCTCGACCTCGACCCCACGCTGGCGGATGCCCACGCCGTGCTGGCCGCGGTGGCCGCCGAGCGAAATCAGGACTGGCCCGAGGCCGAGCGGCGCTTCCAGACCGCGGTAGGGCTGGAACCACGATCAGCGTTCGCGCTCGAGCGCTACGGTCGTTACCAGCGCCGCATGGGCCGCCCCGAGGATGCCGCCACGAGCACCGCTGCGGCCCTGGCGATCGAACCCGACTCGATTCCGATCGCTGTCAGCCACGCGTGGAGCCTTATTCTGATCAACGAACTCGAAGGCGCGCGGGCGCTGCTGGAGTCGTCGCTCGACCTCGATGACGCGTTCGCGCTGGCCTATGCGGGGCTCTGTGCCATAGCCAACCTCGAGGAGCAGTATGGCGAGGCGCGCGGCAGCTGTGCGCGCGCCGCGGCTATGCCCGGGCACGAATTGGAACTGGGGGCGCGCGCGTACGCTGAGGCCCGCGATGGCGATGAGGCGGCTGCGCGGGCGTCGCTGGCCGAACTGGAGCAATTCGATTCCACCGCCGCCGCGCTGGCGATTGCCACCGCCCACCTCGGAATGGGCAACGAGGAGGCGGCCATCGCGGTGCTCGAGAGCGCTGAGACCCGCCGGGCGCTATGGCTGCCCGCGCTGCTGGAAAATCCGTATCTGCGTCCGCTGAGCGATGCGCCGCGCGTGCAGCGCATCCTCGATGCGCTTCTCATTCCAACCGCAGGCGATGAGTAGCCCCGACGTCGTACGGCGGATGTCGCGGGCTGCGCTCCTGGTCGCCCTGCTGGCGACGAGCACGCTCGCTGGCGCCGTGGCAGCACAGGAGACTCTCGGCGCCCAGGGGCCGGGCGACCGGACGATTGCCGCGGTGGAACTCGTCTCGAGGTGGGAGGGGCTGGTCGAGTCGGCGCGGAGAGCCATGACTCTGCAGGCCGGCGACGAGTATTCCGTTGCCGCGATGCTTCGGACGCTGCAGAACCTGTACGCGCTCGGTACTGTGGCCGACGTCCGTGTCGAGGCGGAGGCCGGCGACACAGGGCTGCTGCTGCGCTTCGTACTCGAACCCCAGGTGCACCTGTGGAACGTCCGCTTCACGGGCGAACGACCGTGGCGGAAGGGCAAGTTGCGCGCGGCACTGTCGTTGCGCGAGGGAGAAATCCTCGACCACGAAGCCATGGTCGCACAGGAGGAGCGGCTGCAGCAGGCGCTCGCCGACGATGGCTACCTGCTCGCGGCCGTGTCGGGTCGGATCGTCGAAGGCAGCACTCCGGCACGCGGCATCCTGGAGCTGCAAATCACGCCCGGCGCGCGGGCGCGACTGGCCGAGGTGAAGCTCACGACTGACGGCGGCATCGCTGGTTCGGAGTTGCTGATCGCCCTGGCACTGCCGGAGGGTTCGCCCTACCGACCGGCAGTGTTCGAGGAGGGCCTGGACCGGGTACGCGAACGCCTCCTGGCCAGCAATTTCTTCTTTCACCAGATGCGGATCGTCGAACAGTCGCTCGACCTGCGCGACAACTCCATGTGGCTCGAGGTCGAGGTGGCGGCGGGTCCACGTGTAGAGCTCGACTTTTCCGGACAGCCCTTCAGCGAAACGAACATGCGGGAGCGGCTGGCGATCTTCGAGTTCGGCACCGTCGACGACTGGGCGCTCAAGGACAGCCGGCACGAGTTGGTGCGCTGGCTGCAGGAACGCGGCCACTGGCGACCTCTGGTCAGCTACCGCCGCGACCGCGACGACCAGGGCCGCAACACCTCTGTGCAGTTTCGGGTCCTGGCGGGAAAGCGCGCGAAGCTCGTTCAGGTCAACTTCACCGGCAACGACAGTGTCGCCGCCGCCGCGCTGGCCGCCGCTATCCGATCCCGGCCCGCCGCCTTCATGTCTCCCCGACGCTTCATCAAAGACTGGTGGGTCGAGGACCAGCGTGCGGTTGCCACCGCGTACCGACGGCGCGGATTCAGCACCGCTACCGTGGTCGGAACGACGGTGGGCTACAACGAGGAAGCAGGCGGAATCGTCGCCGGCATGGAGATCGAGGAGGGGCCGCTGACGTTGGTGCGCAGCGTCGACGTCACCCTGGTGGACGGCGACCCGACGGCCGCGATCGACGCGAGCCTGTGGGCCTCGACGCTGCAGCAACATGCAGGCGGCCCATTCGATCCTGGGGCCGTTCGCCGCGACACCGAGCGCCTGCGAGCGGTTCTCGCCAACGCGGGCTACCCCCGTGCGATCGTCACCAGCTCCGCCGAGCCCGGGGAGTCCGGTGTTGCTGTGGCGCACAATGTCGTGCCGGGCGATCTCCAACGCGTGGGCGCGATACTGGTGGCTGGCAACGACGCCACCCGCAACGACGTGATCGAGCGCGAACTCGCCTTCGTTCCGGGCGCGCCGTTCTCGTTCGCGAACCTGCTCGAAACGCAGAGCCGTCTCTATTCCACCGGTCTATTCAGCCAGGTCGATGTGGGCCCGGCCCTGTCCGACGATCTCGCGGTCACGCAGCCTTTGGTGGTGCGTGTGCAGGAGGCACCGCCGCTGTTCGTCACCTATGGCGCCGGCTTCGACACCGAAGAAAAGGTCCGTGGCACCTTTACGATCGGGCACAACAACGTCGCCGGCCGGAACCAGGAGCTGTCGTTCAGCACCCGCGCCTCGTTGCGTGAGCAGCGCTTCCGCGTCCTGTTTCGCGAGCCCTACTTTCTCGGCCGGCGAACCGAGGGCACCGCCACCGCGTTCTACACCAACGAGCAGGAGGCCTCGTTCAAGGTCCAGCGCTACGGCGTCTCCTTCCAGCTGTTGTTTCAGCACAGCGACCGGGTGGCCAGCTTGCCGCGCTTGGTGTTCCGCGACACCACCACCTACAACGTTGAAATCGATCCGGGTCTGATTCGTCCCGAGGATCAATCGACTCGGGTAGGGGCCCTGAACTACTCGCTCATTGTCGATACGCGACCCAACCCGATCGATCCCACGAGCGGCTTCTATAGCACCACCGACGTCGAGATCGCCACGCGCCTGTTAGGCAGCAACACGGACTTCGCCACCCTCCTGGGGCGCTGGTTCGGCTACCGAAGTTTCGGCGATCGGCTCACGCTGGCGGTGGGTGCGCGCGCGGGAATCAAGATTCCCTACGCCGGCAGTGACTCGATTCCGCTGCCCGAACGTTTCTTTGCAGGCGGGTCAACGACCCTGCGGGGCTTCCGGCTGGAGGGCGCCGGCCCGGTGGACGACAACGGCAACCCGCTGGGTGGCCGCGTGTTGTTGATCAGCAATATCGAGCTACGTGCGCGGCTATGGGGTGAACTTGGTGGCGTCGTCTTCGCCGACATCGGCAACGTGTTCGCGCTGCCGCGGACCGTGACCTGGCGCGAGGTTCGCGAGACCGTTGGGCTCGGAATCCGCTACGCGACGCCGGTAGGGCCGATTCGCTTCGACTTCGCGCGGCTGATGGACCGCCGCGAGGGCGAGGACCGCTACCAGATCTTCTTCTCCATCGGACATACCTTCTGATGAGTCCTTCTCAATGAACCCGCTCGGCACGCAGACTCCGATCACGGGCCTTCTCGCAGGCTCGGCGCTCAGCGCACTGCTACTGCTGTCGCCACCCGCCCAAGCGCAGGCGCAGGCGCAGGCGCAGGCGCCTGCCCCAGGGGCTGTGTCTCTACAGGCGCAAGCGCCTCCTCCGTTCGACGGAATCGCCGCGATCGTCAACGGCGAGGTAATCAGCATCGCCGAGGTGCGCCGAACAGCGCTGCTCGCACGCGAAGACAAGCTTGGCGTGGGCGCGCTGTGTGAGGGACAGCCGATGCTGGCGGTGGAACTGGCGCGCGGCGAGGCTCCCTCCGGACTGGCACAGGGAGCTCTGGAGGGCGCGCTGACTCGAGACGAATTGGAGCGCTCGCGCGAATGTCTGATCGACACTCGTCTGGTGTTTCGCGAGGTCCGGCGCTTCCCGCGCATCGCCGCCGGCGACGCACAGCTCGACGCGATGATGGCGGCCATCATCGCCCAGTTCGAATCGACCGCAGCTTTCACCGCCGAGATGGCACGCCTCGGTGTGAGCCAGCGGGAGATCCGCGATGATCTTCGTCGCCAGTTGCTTGTCTCAGAGTACGTAGACGGCCGCTTCCGCGCCACCGTCGAGATTACCGAGGAGCAGGCGCTTGCCGCATGGGAACAGGAGTTCATGCCCAGCATGGAAGCCGACGGGGTTCCGATCCCGAGCTTCGAGTCGGTGGCGGACGACTTCGTCGTTCCGATCCTGCGGCAGCGGGAGGTAAACCGACGAGTACAATCGTGGATTCTCGACCTGCGTGAGCGCGCGACGATTCGCCGGATGTACCCATGAGCCCTGCCAAGGAAACCGAAAGCGGGCTACCGCTCCCCATCGGTAGCGGACTGGACGCCGTTGTCGGCCAGGAGATCGTGCTGCAGGCCCTGCGACGCGCCATCGAGCGCGACCGGTTGCCGCATGCACTGCTGTTCTCCGGCGCCCAGGGCATCGGTAAGGCGACCACCGCGTTGCTGCTCGCTCAGGCACTCAACTGCCCGGTCGCCGGGCCCGTGGACACATGCGGCGAGTGCATCTCCTGCAGCAAGATCGCGCGTGGCATCCACCCGGACGTCGTGTGGGTCGCCCCGATGCCGCGCATCATCAAGATTGGACAGATACGCGAGTTGATCGCGGCCGTTGGCTACCGGCCCCACGAGGGGCAGCGACGCGTCATCGTGATCGATAACGCCCACGCGATGCAGGGCCCGGCGCAGAACGCGTTTCTCAAGACGCTCGAAGAGCCGCCGCCGTCCACGACCATCGTCCTGGTCACGCCCGCGCCGGGGTCGCTCCTCCCGACGGTGCAGTCACGCTGCCAGACCTTGCGCTTCTCGCCGGTCGGGCAGGAAGTCGTGCGCGAGTACCTCGAGCAACAGATGGAGTTGCCTGCCGAAGAGGCGCGCCTGCGTGCGGCCCTGACCCCCGGCAGTATCGGCGGAGCGTTGGCACTGGACCTGGATGCCTACGGGGCGCTGCTCGAGACCGTCGTCGAAGCGCTGCGCCTGTGCCAGCACGGTGGCGGAGGCGTGGTCGCCGCAGCCGACAGCCTCGCCAGTTCGGGACACGGAGAGACAGCCACACAGCGCGCCGCCAGCACCCTGCGAATAGGCCGCGACGTGCTGCGCGACCTGCTCGTTGTCACCACCCAGGCTGACGGCGCCGACCTGGTGAACTCGGCCAAACGCGAGGCCTGGGTGGCCTGGGCCAGCGAGGTGAACAGCGACGGCGTGATCAACGCGCTGCAGGCGCTCAATGTCGGCATCGAGCGCTTCACCACGGGGATTCAACCGAACATCAAGATGGCGATGGAGCAAACGCTGATCGAGATCGGCGGCGCCCTGGCCAGCACGGGACAACGGGCAGCTTCGTGAAGCTCCCCCTGCTCGGATGCAGCATGGGCGACCCGGCAGGAATCGGGCCCGAGGTGCTCCTGCTGGCGGTGGATGAGATGGACACGGCGGAGGAGTCCGTCGCCGCGTATCTGTTCCTTGGCGACGCCTCTGTGTTCGAGATGTATTCGTCGCAACTGGAGGGCATCGACCCACCCCAGGTGGTCGCCTCCGCTGGCGAGGCGCGGGCAGCGGCGGACGAAGCCCGCCCCGGGCCCTTTCTGCTGGAATGCGCACCGGTTCCGCCAGGCCTCGTGCCAGGAAAGCCGCGCCCGGCCGAAGGCGCCGCCGCACTGGCCGCCATCCAGACCGGCGCTGAGCTTGCCGCCTCGGGGGCCATCGACGCCCTGGTCACCGCCCCGCTGAGCAAACACGGCGTCGCCGCGCATGCGGCCGGGTTTAAGGGCCACACGGAATTCCTAGCGGCGATCGACGCCGGAGCGTGGCCCGTCATGCTTTTCGCGGCACCGCGGCCGGCCGCGGGCGCGGCGGACATCGCTCTACTTACAACCCACTTGCCACTTGCCACGGCGCTCACCATGGTCCGACCCAGAATCGTCGCGGCGGCTTTGCGAAGGCTGCACGGTGCCTGGGGTGCTCGCTTCGGGCGGGATCCGGTGATTGGGGTGGCGGCGCTCAACCCGCATGCGGGCGAGTACGGCGCGATCGGTGGCGAGGAACCGCGTTTGTTGACGCCCGCGATACGCGCGGTTGCCGAGGATGGAATCGACGCGCGAGGGCCCTACCCTGCCGACTCGATCTTTCTGCGCAACGATCTCGACGTGATCCTGGCGCTGTACCACGACCAGGGCACGATCATGGCGAAGCGGGCACCGTGGCCGACGGTAAATCTGACGCTCGGCCTCTCTTACGTCCGCACCTCGCCCGACCACGGTACGGCCTACGACCTGGCGGGCACGGGTCGCGCGGATCATCAGGCCATGCTGGCGGCGTTGCGGCTAGCCGCTCAGCTGGCAGCCGCGGAGTAGCGACGGGCGAACCGTGACTGCCTCTACCGGCGTCGGCGCAACGCCTGTGCGATCTCTCGATTCACGGCGTCTTTCTTCATGACTTCGCGCTTGTCATATTGCTTGCGGCCACGCGCAACGGCGAGCTCGAGCTTGGCGCGACCGTTCTTGAAGTAGATCCGTAGCGGCACCAGCGCCAGCCCCTTCTCGATAACGCGACCGATCAGTCGATCGATCTCCCGGCGATTCAGGAGCAGCTTGCGCAAGCGTTCGGGCTCGTGCTGGTTGCCCGGTCCGGCCGGCGGATAAGGTCCGATATGGAGATGGTGCAGCCACAGCTCTTCGCCCTTGAGCGCGGCGTAAGAGTCCTTCAGATTGGCGTTGCCACTGCGCAGCGCCTTCACCTCGGTGCCGAGTAGCACCAGGCCCGCTTCGTAGGTATCGATGATCTCGTAGTCTCTGCGCGCGCGCCGATTCGAGACGATCGTCTTTTCGCCCGCGGCCATCGCTAGAGCCGGACGACGTTGGGCGCGTCGAGCCCGTTCGCCACGTTACGCGTGTCCACGACGAGCTTTGCCGCGGCGATCACGCCAGGCCAGTCGATGTTGCTGTGGTCGGTGCCAACCACCACACAGTCGTACTCGGCGCACACGGCCGGCAGGCCCTCGATCGAGTCCTGATCGGCAACTACGCCCTGCGCCGTCGTCAGCCGCGGAACCCACGGGTCTGCGTAGTCCACTTCGGCGCCGCGATCCTGCAGCAGCCGCATCACGTCGAGCGCCGGCGACTCACGCGTGTCGTCGATGTCGCCCTTGTAGGCCACGCCGATCATCAAGATCCGTGAACCCCGTACGCTCTTCTCGTGATCGTTGAGCGCGGCGGCGACCTTCTCGACGACATGTTCGGGCATCGCCGCGTTGATCTCGGCCGCAAGTTCGATCAGGCGTGCCCGATAGTTCAGCGTCCGCGCTTTCCAGGTGAGATAGAGCGGGTCGACGGGGATGCAGTGACCACCCAGTCCGGGCCCGGGAAAGAACGGCATGAACCCGAATGGCTTGGTAGCCGCGGCCCGAATAACTTCCCAGGTGTCGATCCCCATGCGGTCGCACATGAGGGCCATCTCGTTGGCGAGCCCGATGTTGACCGAACGGAACGTGTTCTCGAGCAGCTTCACCAGCTCCGCGGCGGCCGGCGACGACATCTCGTGAACCTCGGCCACGATCGCGCCGTACAATGCGGCGGCAATGCGCGTGCATTCCGTAGTCATGCCGCCCAGCACCTTGGGCGTGTTCTCGAGCGAGAACGTCGGGTTGCCCGGATCGATGCGCTCGGGCGAGAACGCCAGATAGTAGTCCTTCCCCAACTCGAGCCCGCTTTCCGCCATGCGCGGGGCCAGAACTTCCTCCGTGGTGCCCGGGTAGGTGGTGCTCTCGAGCACGACCAGCATGCCGGTGTGAACACGCTCGGCCACCTGCTCGCCGGCCGCGACAAGGTAGGAGATGTCCGGGTCGCGTGTCTTCCCGAGCGGAGTGGGCACACAGATGTGCACGGTGTCTACCGTCGCAAGGATCTCCGCATCCGTGGTGGCATCGAGCCGGCCGGCGTCAACCTGAGCGCGTAGCCTGCCGGTGTCGATATCAGGAATGTAGGACTCGCCAGCGTTGATCGAGTCGACTTTGGTACCGTCGACATCGAGACCAGTTACGCGAAAGCCAGCCTCCGCAAACGCCACGGCGAGCGGCAGGCCGACATAGCCAAGGCCGATGACGCAGACATGCGCGTCTCGCTGCTCGATGCGGGAAAGTAGGTCCGTCATTGTCTTTCAGTGTCCCAATTGGCTCCTGAACAGCCGCCAGATTCACTGGCGGCGCCAGACACCTGCGTGAGGAGGCAGTATATGGACCGCCTTTCAGCCTGAGCAAGCCAGCATTCGAGAGCGGGCAACAGACTTTCATGGACGCATATCTGGGACTTGGATCGAATCGAGGGAATCGCGTGGCCTGGCTGCGCGCCGGAATCGCGGCGCTGCGAGATCAGGGCCTCGATATCAATGCATGTTCGTCGCTGTGGCTGTCGGAACCTGTGGGCGACGAGGCGCTGGGCTGGTTCGTCAACTGCGCGGTACGAGTGGCCCAGCCGCCTTCTCCGGAGAGGCTCCTCCAGGCCGCGCTCGCGGCCGAACAGCACTGTGGACGCGTACGTCAGCCGGGTGTTGTCACGTCACGCACCTTCGACGCCGACGTTCTGCTCTATGATGGCCGCGTCATGGACGATCTCGAACTGCAGGTTCCCCACCCGCGTATGTGTGAGCGCCGCTTCGTGCTGAACCCACTTGCCGAACTCGCTGCTGACCTAGTGCACCCGGTCGCCGGAGAATCGATCGCCACGCTGCGCGACGAACTTGTCTCTCCTGAACGAGCCTGGCTTCTGGCCCCGGCGCTCGGTGCCAGGCTCGAACGAGCGGCAAACGGGGAGTCCGCCTGATGCGCAAGAACTACATCGCCCTCGATGGTCCCATCGGTGTCGGCAAGACGAGCATGGTGAATCTGATGGTGCAGCACCTCGGCGCCACCAAGATGCTCGAGGACCCTGACAACCCGTTCCTGGAGCAGTTCTACAAGGAACAGACCGGCGCCGCGTTCCAGGCGCAGCTCTACTTCCTGCTGTCGCGGTATCAGGTCCTGACCGAGGCCGGCCAGAGCGACCTCTTCTCGCGCTTTACCGTGGCCGACTTCACGATGCAGAAGGACCGCGTGTTCGCGCACCTCACGCTCAGCGAGAGCGAACTGCTGCTGTACGAGAAGCTGTATGGCGTGCTCGAGCCGCAGGTGCCGAGACCCGATCTGATCGTCTATCTGCAGGGGTCGATCGACGTGCTGGTCGAAAGGGTAAAGAAGCGCGACCGGCACGAGGAGCGCGACATCTCTCGCGACTATCTGGCCCAGGTAGCGGAGGCATACGCCCACTACTACCTGCAGTACGACGACACTCCGCTGCTGGTGATCAACACGACTGATATCGACTTCGTGAATGACTCGGCCGACTTCGAAGATCTCATGACTCAGATTGACGCCATGGAAGCCGGCCGGCAAGTGTACGTCCCGCGACGCGCGAGCTAGCAGCGCGGCAATCACTCCCACCCCGAAGTGCTAGCCTTCCGCTACCGCTCCCCGCGGACCCTCCCTATGTTGATGCCAGTAGTCAGAACCAGTGCGCGCAGGGCCCCCAATACGAGGCTCGCGCGGCTTTGTCGGGCCTGTCCGCGCCTGCTGGGAGCGACCTGTGCCCTCCTGCTTACGCTCGCGATCATGGGGGGCTCGGCCGACGCGCAGCAAGCTCGCGCCACCGCCGCCACCGGCGCGGTGGTAATCGACGAGCCGGTACGCATGGACGGTCATCTGGATGAGCCCTTCTGGGCCCTGGCGGAGCCTGCCACCGGATTCACGCAGCGCCAGCCCAACCCTGGTGACGCCGCCACGGAGCGCACCGAGGTGCGTTTCGCCTACGACGAGAAGAACTTCTACGTCGGGATCCTGGCCTTCGACGACGAGCCGAACGCGATCGTGGCCAAGGAAATGCAGCGCGATGGCGAGGGCAGTTTCGGCGGCTTCGGCGGCAGCTCGGGCGCCTTCCGAGACGACGACTCGATCGGCATCATCCTCGACACCTTCCTGGACGGCCGCAACGGTTTCTACTTCGAGACCAACCCGAATGGCGCGCGCGCAGACGCGCTGATCGAGAACGAGAGCAACGCCAACTTCGAGTGGGATGGCGTATGGAACGCGGCGGCCCGGCGGACTCCTGAAGGGTGGTCAGCCGAGCTCGTCATCCCGTTCTCGACGCTGCGCTTCGACCCCGCCACCGATACCTGGGGCGTAAACGTCCGGCGCCTGATCCGGCGCAAGAACGAGGAGGTCCACTGGGCGCCGATCGACCTCGACGCCGACCTGCTGCGGGTCTCGCTCGCCGGCGACCTGATCGGTATGCAGGGCCTGGAGCCCGGCATCAACCTGCGCATCAAGCCGTTCGCCACCGCCTCGACCTCACGCGACTACAGCGACCCGATGAGCGAGGCGGAGAACGAACTGGCCGCCGGTGTCGATCTTCTGCGCTGGGGTATCTCGAACTCGATGACGCTCGACCTCACCGCCAACACCGACTTCGCCCAGGTCGAGGTCGACGACCAGCAGGTAAACCTGACTCGCTTCTCGCTGTTCTTTCCCGAAAAGCGCGAGTTCTTTCTGGAGAACGCCGGAATTTTCGACTTCGCCAACACCGCCGCCGCAGGCGGGAGCGCACGCGGCGGCCCCCTGTGGAAGACATTCCACTCGCGCAACGTCGGCATTGCCGAAGGCGAGATCGTGCCGATCCTCGCTGGCGCCCGCTTCACGGGCCGTTCGGGCGGATGGAACTGGGGCCTACTCGATGTCCAGACCGACTCGATCGACGAGCTCGGCATTCGCTCGACCAACTGGGGAGTGGCGCGCGTGAAGCGCAACATGGGAGCCCGCTCGGTCGTCGGCGGCATCTTCACGAACCGACAGGCCGGCGGTAACAACTGGAACCGGGTGTTTGGCATCGACGCGGACATCAATCCGAGCCAGAAGATCAACTTCAACGGGTCCCTGTCCACCAGCCGAAACTCCGGTGTCGACGGCGCGGGCTGGGCGGGCAACGCCGCCTTCAACTATCGCGGCAGCATCCTGCAGGCCAGCGCCGGGTTCACCCGCATCAGCGACGACTTCAATCCGGAGATGGGATTCCTGCGCCGCTCTGGAATCAGCCAGTACACCTACAACGTCAACTTCGAACCGCGCCCGAGCAACAACCTCGGCGTGCGCAACCTCAGCTTCGCGCACCGCGGCACGTTCACGCTCGACAATGACGGCGAACTGGAGAGCTCCACGGCGACACTGCGGTTCTTCGGTTTCGACCTGCTGTCGGGCGACCGCGCCACGTTCTTTGGCGACCACAACTTCGATCGCCTGGATGAACCGTTCGAGATTCAGCCGGGAGTGATCATCCAGCCGGGTAGGCACAGCTGGACCACGGTCGGCATCTTCGTCAGGACGGACAGCAGCCGGCCGATCTCTTACTTCGGGTTCTGGACGACGGGCGGCTTCTACAACGGCCATCGCCTGCAGGGCACAAACGGCCTGACGCTTCGCGTCAACAAGCACCTGAGCATGGAGACGAACTGGACCTACAACAACGTGGACCTACCGGCGGGCGAATTCACGGTGAACACGTTGCGGCAACGGTTCAACGTCGCCCTCAGTCCGGATCTGTTCTGGAACACGTTTGTGCAGTACAACGATTCTCAGGACCTGATGAGTCTGAACTCGCGCTTCAACTGGATCTACAAGCCTGGCGCCGACCTGTTCCTCGTCTACAACCAGGAATGGGAAACTGGCAACGGCACTCTGCCGGCGGATAGAGCGATCATTCTGAAGTTCACTTATCTGTTCGTGTTGTGATTGAGGGCGGCTGGGGTTAACCCCGCCCGTCGACTCCCGAGCTGATCCGTGTGTGCTCCGGAAGCCACGCGATCGTCGAAACGCAGGTGCGCTAGTGCCAGCGGTTTCATGCGAACGTTTTGGGCGTCGGACGATCGCGGTGGTGGTAGAGGGGGCGGCGCACACTCCTCTCCAGGGGCATCGCCTGTAGTGCGCTGAGGAGTCTTCGGCGAGGACGCGAGGGCACGGCTGGCGGACCAACCCGCGAACGGTGACCGCTCCGGGAGAGGAGTGTGCGCCGCCCCCTCTCCCTGCAATCCCTAGTCGCTTCGAAGCACGTGGATCGGGTCAATTGTCGAAGCCCTGCGCGCTGGGACCAGGGCGGCGATTGTTGCGATCAACGCGAACGTCACGGCGATCGCCGCGTAGGTCAGCGGGTCGGTGCCACCGATCTCGTAGAGTTGGCTGGCCAGCAGGCGGCCTATCAGCGCGGAGCCGAGAAGGCCGACCGTGATTCCGGCAGCGATCCAGCGCAGTGACTGCCGTAGGACCATCGCGACGACGTTGGCGGCGTCGGCACCGACCGCCATGCGGACTCCGATCTCGCGGCGGCGTCCCTGCACGCTGTGCGCCACGAGGGCGAAGATGCCTCCGCCTGCGAGCAGAACTGCCACGAGCGCGAAGATGGAGAGGAGTTGGGCCAGGAAGCGCTCTTGGGCGATCGTGCCGCCGATGAGTTCGTCCATCTGCCGCTGCCAGTCGATCGGTACTCCCGAGCCTGCGGCGCTGAGGGCGTCCATCACGTCTGCCGCCACCGACGTTGCGCCGGCCCTTGGGCGGTACACGATCTTGACGTTCGGCCACGCGTTCTGCTCCAGCGCGACGTAGATCTCGGGCGCGGGCTCGGCGTTGAGTCGTTCCCTCATGTCAGCCACGACGCCGACCACCGTGTGCGCAGTTTGAACCTCCAGGAACGGTCGCGAGAACGTTACTTGGCGCCCGAGTGCGTCGCCCTGGGACATGTAGCGACGAACAAACGCCTCGTTGACCATCGCGACCGGCGCGGCCTGAACATCGTCGGCGGCGCTAAAGTGCCGCCCCGTGACAAGGCGAACGCCCAGCGTGTCGAAATAGCCTGCGCTGATCACTCGCGAGTTGACGCCGCTGTCCGTGGCCGTGCCGTCCTCGAACGTCAGCCCGGCGCGCCAGTTGAGGCGTTGCAGGGGCAAGTTGACGACGGCGCCCGCCGACGCCACGCCAGGCAGCGCTCGCACCTCGTCGAGGGCTCGCAGCGCGTACTGCCGCTGCGCTGTCCAATCGGCTCCGGCCGCTCCCGGATCGGCCCGCACCACCATGAGTCCAGTGTGGTCGAAGCCCGGATCGACGCTCTGCAGACGAACGAAACTGTTGACGAGCAAACCGGCGGCCGTGAACAGAATGACGGCGAACGCGATCTCGACAGCGACCAGGGTGGCCTGGAAGCGCCGATTCGAAGGGCCCGTCGTGCCCCGCATGTCGCCCGGCGCCGCGCCGCGGCGGCTGGCCAGCCTCAGAGCCGGCGCCAGGCCGCAGATCACTCCGGTGAGCAACGACAGGGCTAGCGCGAAAGCCAGAACCCGAGCGTCGATGCTGATCTCGGCGGCGCGTGGCAGGGCACCGGGAAAGACCCTGACGAACGCTCCCACGCCGGAGTAAGCAGCCGCGATTCCGGCCAATCCACCGAGCAGCGACAGAACACCGCTCTCGACCAGCAGCTGGCGCACGACACGGCCGCGAGGAGCGCCGAGCGCCATGCGCAACGCGACCTCCGAGACACGGCGTCGCCCCTGGGCGAACAACAGGCTGGCAACGTTCACGCAGGCGGTGAGAAAGAGCAGACCCACGGCCGCGACCAGGATGGCATAGCCGGCGCCAAAACTGCCGGCGGTTTGGCTGCGCAGATCGCGCACTCCGATTCCGAAGGCGTGGTCACCAGGATGATTGGCCTCCGGGTACCGCGTCGCCAACCGGGCAGCCAGCGCATCGAGCTCCGCCTGCACCTGCGGCAGCTCGCTGGCGGGCGCCAACCGGCCGATAACCGCCAGCAGCCGCGTGCTCCGTTCGTCGATCTGGTCCCGCACCAAGCCCAGCGGGACCCACAGGTCGGTGCCCCCCAGATCCGCCGCTTCGGGCGGAACGAAGGTCACCGGGAGAACCCCCACAACCCGGTACGTCTCCTCCGGAGTGCGCACCTCCGCGCTCGTCAGATCTGTGGCGCTGCCAAAGAGACGCTGCCAGGCTCCGTGGCTGACGAGCGCAACGGGTTCGCCTTCCCCGCGGTGCTCGGCCGCGGTCAACGTGCGGCCGAGAAACGGCTGCACCCCGAGTAGCGACAGGAAGTTGTCCGAGAAGGCCGCCGCCGGGATCTTGCGCGCGCCGTCCGGACCGAGGGCCACGATATTCAAACTCGTCACGGCCCCCATCGCCTCGAACGAGTTTGTCGTCGAACTGACGTCCTCGTAATTGGGCAGGGAGATACTCGCGAGGCGCGAGTGCTCCGGCCCGAATGTCGTGCCGAGCGACACCAGGCGTTCGCCGCCGGCATACGGCACCGGGCGCAGAAAGATGCCATCCAGGACGGTGTACAGCGTCGTGCTAGCGCCGATGCCGAGTGCCAGCAGAAGAACGACAAGCAGAGCAAAGGCGGGCCGCACGACGAGACGTCGCAGAGCAAAGCGGACATCTTGAAGAAGAGAGTTCATGAGCGTCTCATGCAATGGGGATCGCAAGGATGAAAACCCGCGGGGCACGCGCCGACGCAGACGCAGCAACAGCAGCGATAACAACTCGGCACGGAACCGCAACCCCGCCCGCCACCGCCCGGCGGCGCTGACATCCATCGCGAAGTTCTCGTAGATGTCACCGAGCATGTCGGCACGAAGACCCGGCGGCAGCGCCCGGGCAAGAAGCCAGGCACTCACGCGCGGCGGTGAGGGCCTTGGTCTGGACATCGAGTCAGTCCGCGCGCCGAGTCGACGACTCGAGGCCTTCCCACATGCGATCCATCGCCTGGCGCGAGTCCTCGAGCGCAACCACGCCAACAGGCGTGACGGTAAAGAACCGCTTGGCCTTGCCACCACGCACCGGCGTGGGATCGGCCAGCCGGGACTCCACCAATCCCTTGTCCTGGAGCCGCACCAGAGTCACGTAGATCGCGCTGATCGTCCGCCTCCTCCCCGCCCTCTCATCGATCTCACGCTGAATCGCCGCCCCGTAAGCGTCGTCCTCCAGATGCAGGACCGCCAGCAGGACCATCTGCTCGAACTCCCCGAGACTGCCCTGCCCCACGACCTTTCCCCTGTCGACCGACTTGCTGGTATTCATAATATTTACAATGTCACAATAACGTATTATTGACAATGTAATAAATAAAGGCGCCCTGACGGACGCACGACTTCACAGGCGACGCGTCGGGGCCGTACGGCGTGGGAGAACAACCTCGATGGTCGTAGAGGGGGCGGGCGCACACTCCTCTTCAGGAACATCGCCTGCAGTGCGGTCAGGCGTCTTCGGCCGAGACGCGAGAGCAAGGCC